>NZ_CP013630.1:4197500-4497500 GCF_001664485.1 Rhizobium sp. N324
CCGGGCGGCAAATCGCTGCAGGGCGAGGCGCTGGCGAAATTCGAGGACGAGCGCAAGCGCATCGATACGCTGCTGAACAACCAGACTTCGGATCAGGTGGCGAGCAAGTAATCCCGGCCTGCGCGTCGTCTTGCCCGCCAGACGAAAAATGGCGGCCGAAGCCGCCATTTCTCATTCATCCGGCAGGCCTGTTTACGCCGCTTCGCTCACCGTCTGCCGCGTCCTGAACTGCAGCCGGTCTGAACCGCTCGTCACCTTCACCGTCGATCCATCCGGCACCTGGCCGGACAGGATCTGTTCGGCCAGCGGATCCTGCACGAACTTCTGGATCACCCGCTTCAGCGGCCTAGCGCCGTAGACCGGATCGTAACCCTTGTTCGCCAGCCAATGGCGGGCTTCCTCGTCGAGATCGATAACGATCTTGCGTTCGGAGAGCAACGCCACCAGCCGGTTCAGCTGGATATCGACGATCGCGCCCATCTCCTCACGCTTCAGGCGATGGAAGAGGATGATCTCGTCGATGCGGTTCAGGAATTCCGGCCGGAAATGCCCGCGCACGACCTCCATCACCTGCTCCCGCACCGTGTCGCTGTCGTCGCCGTCCTTCAGCTGCGTCAGATATTCGGCGCCGAGGTTGGAGGTCATGATGATCATCGTGTTGCGGAAATCGACCGTCCGGCCCTGGCCGTCCGTCAGGCGTCCGTCATCCAGCACCTGCAGCAGGATGTTGAAGACGTCGGGATGCGCCTTTTCGATCTCGTCGAACAACACGACCTGATAAGGCCGGCGGCGGACCGCTTCCGTCAGCGCTCCGCCTTCATCATAACCGACATAGCCGGGAGGCGCGCCGATCAGCCGGGCAACGGAGTGTTTCTCCATATATTCCGACATGTCCATCCGCACCATCGCCGTTTCGTCGTCGAAGAGGAAGCGGGCGAGCGCCTTGGTGAGCTCCGTCTTGCCGACACCGGTCGGGCCGAGGAAAATGAACGAGCCGATCGGCCGGTTCGGATCCTGCAGCCCGGCGCGGGCGCGCCGCACCGCCCGCGACACGGCTTGCACCGCATCGCCCTGGCCGATCACCGATTTCGCCAGTTCGTCTTCCATCCGCAGCAGCTTGTCGCGTTCGCCCTCCAGCATTCTGTCGACCGGAATGCCGGTCCAACGGGAAACGACATGGGCGATGTTGTCGGGGATCACCACCTCCTGCACCATCGCGCCGCGTTCGCCATCCTGCTTTTCGGCGTCGACCAGCTGCTTTTCCAAATCCGGGATGACACCGTAGGTCAGTTCGCCGGCACGCTGGAATTCACCCTTGCGCTGGGCGATCGCCAGTTCGTTGCGGGCATCGTCGAGCTGCTTCTTGAGATCGGCGGCAAGGCCGAGTTTCTGCTTTTCCGCCTGCCAGCGGGCCGTCAGCGCATCGGCCTCCTCTTCGAGGCCGGTCAATTCGGTCTCCAGCCGCTTCAGCCGGTCGGCCGAGGCGACGTCGGTTTCCTTCTTCAGCGCCTCGCGCTCGATCTTCAGCTGAATGATGCGGCGATCGAGTTCGTCGAGCTCCTCCGGCTTGGAGTCAACCTGCATGCGCAGCCGTGCCGCCGCCTCGTCCATCAGGTCGATTGCCTTGTCGGGCAGGAAACGGTCGGTGATATAGCGGTTGGAAAGCGTCGCAGCCGCCACTAGCGCCGCATCGGCGATGCGCACCTTGTGATGCTGCTCGTATTTTTCCTTCAGGCCGCGCAGGATCGAGATCGTGTCTTCGACCGTCGGTTCGTCGACGACGACAGGCTGGAAGCGACGGGCAAGCGCCGGATCCTTCTCGACATGTTTGCGATATTCGTCGAGCGTGGTCGCGCCGACGCAATGCAGCTCGCCGCGGGCAAGGGCGGGTTTCAGGAGGTTGGAGGCGTCCATCGCCCCATCGGCCTTGCCGGCGCCGACCAGCGTGTGCATCTCATCGATGAACAGGATGATCTCGCCGTTCTCAGCCTGGACCTCGTTGAGCACCGCCTTCAACCGCTCCTCGAATTCGCCGCGGTATTTCGCGCCCGCAATCAGGGCGCCCATGTCGAGCGCCATCAGCTTCTTGTCCTTGAGCGATTCCGGCACGTCCCCATTGACGATGCGTAGCGCCAGCCCCTCGACGATGGCCGTCTTGCCGACACCGGGTTCGCCGATCAGCACCGGATTGTTCTTGGTGCGGCGGGACAGCACCTGGATGGTGCGGCGGATTTCGTCGTCGCGGCCGATCACCGGGTCGAGCTTGCCTTCGCGGGCTTCGCCGGTGAGATCACGTGCGTATTTCTTCAGCGAATCGAAACCCTGCTCGGCGTTGGACGAATCAGCCGTCCGGCCTTTGCGGATATCGTTGATGACCTGGTTCAGGCCCTGAGCCGTTACGCCGGAATACTTCAGCGTCGAAAAAGTCGAGGCCGAGGATTCGATTGCCAGCGCCTGCAGCAGACGCTCGACGGTGACGAAACTGTCGCCGGCCTTCTTCGCCGCCTCTTCTGCGGTTGAAAGTACCTTGGCGAGCGGTTGCGCCAGATAGATGTTGCCGTTGCCGCCGGAGATTTTCGGCAGTTTGGCTAGCGCCGCATCATTGGCGAGGCGGGCAGCCTTGGCATCGCCGCCGGCGCGCTCGATCAGCGACGCCGCCATGCCCTGGTCGTCGTCGAGCAGGACTTTCAGCACATGTTCGGGCGTGAATTGCTGGTGGCCCTGCGCCAGCGCATAGGTCTGCGCCGACTGGATGAAGCCACGCACCCGCTCGGAATATTTCTCGATATTCATATTCTACCTCCATGGATCGCCCTGCCCTGACGAGGCACAGACCGATGATTGAGATCGGCCCCCTGAAAAGGCAGGCCGCGCTTGGCCCATCTCTGATTTGGGCGAAGCAGTCGAGGAGAATATGGTAGCCTGTTCTGCGAGTTTAAAGAGCCGATAAAACGAAAATCCCCGGCACGAGGCCGGGGATTTTCGGTGCAATTCTAGCAGATGGCATGAGCCTCACGCTTCCCCCGAAGAAGAAGCGAAATCCTCATTCCGATGCGGCGTCGGCCAGCACCGGCGCTTCGCCGGAGGCACCCTCGCCCTCGGCGGCGGCTTCGCCCTCGGCGCCCCGACGCGGGCGGCGGGGACGGCTGCCGGTGCTGCGGCGGCGCGGCTGGCGCTCGCGCGGCTGGCCGGCGGAGCCTTCTTCATCCATCGCGACTTCGGCCGGGATGCCTTCGATCTCCGGCTGCGGGCCGGTTCCGTCGATGACCTCGGCCTGGGGCGCCACCGGCGCCGGGGCGGGAGCCGGCTGAGGCTGGGGCTGCGACTCAGGTCGCGGCCGCGGCTGATGCTGCCGGCTCTGCGGCGGCTGGACGACGACGACATCATCACCGTCATTGTCGTTGTTATCGATCTCGTCGCCGTCGCGGTCTGCGGCGTCATTGTATTCGCCGCGATCGTCGCGCTGGAAGCGTTCCTGCATCTGCGCCTGGGCGCTGGCGATGATACGATTGTAATGTTCGGCGTGCTGGAGATAGTTCTCGGCAATCACGCGGTCGCCGGAGCTTTGAGCATCGCGGGCGAGTTGCGCGTATTTTTCGGCGATATGCTGGGCAGTCCCGCGAATCTTCACATCGGGGCCGGAGCTGTCATAGGTCCGGGTCAGCGGATTGCCGCCCTTGCGGTTGAAATTGTTGTTATTGTTATTTCCACCGCCGCCGTTGTTATTATTGTTGTTACCACGCCCTCGACCGCGCTTGTTCTGCTGTCCTGGCCTCATAGATCGTTCACCTGAATTCTCTGTTTGTGATGGATACATGGCACCAACCGCCATGACCGGAAAACCGGGTCAGGACCTTTGTGCCGCGAGCATACTGCGCCTTTGCGCCGACCTGCCGCTTGGTTCTCAAGTCAGTTTGACTGATTCACGCGTTGGGTCGTGTTCAACCGTTGAAACTCTCGTTTAAAAGAGCGGACCCCCGAGGCAAACCAAGTACCGAACGAATCTCGTTCATTCCTATCTGCCCAACACGTGTCCGCAACCTATATTGCTTCCCTGGGAAATCCAAGCCTTTTCTTCGCAATAACAATAATGTCCCGTTCAGTGCAGCAATTATCGCCTGTCACGCGAGCGCGAACACGAGCACCCTGTCGTTCTGACCATAATCTTTTACGGATTTGAGGCACTTGAAGCCTTTCGCTTCAAAGATCGCCGTCACATCGTTTCGCTGATCGTAACCGATTTCCAGCCCGACGACCCCATCGGGCCTCATGAACCTTGCCGCATCCTTGGCGATAGCGCGGTAGGCGTCAAGCCCATCCGGACCGCCATCCAGCGCCGCGACCGGATCAAATTTCGTCACTTCGGGGGCGAGATCGTGAATGACATTGGAAGCAATATAGGGCGGATTTGAGACAATCGCGTGAAACGAACCCTGGATGCTCTCAAACCATCTCGACTGCACGGCCTGAAAACGCCCCTGCAACCCGTTGCTTTCCGCATTCGATCTTGCTGTGCGAAGTGCATCCGCCGATATGTCGCTGCCGACACCCGACGCATCGGGACATTCGCTCAAAAGCGCAAGGCATATCGCCCCGGTCCCGGTTCCTATGTCAAGGATATGGAGAGGGCCTTGTGTCTTTGCAAGGTCGTTGAGACAGGCAAGCACCGTATCGACCAGGATTTCCGTATCCGGTCGCGGCTCCAGCGTTTCCGCCGAGAGGGCAAGCGGCAGGCCGTAGAACTCCCGTTCGCCGAGAATGCGATGCACCGGCTCATGGCCGAGCCGCCGCTCGAGCGCCTTGGACACCACCTCGGCCTGCTCCGGCGAAAGACTTTCGGCCGATCGCGTCAACAGCTCGGTCGACGATAACTTCAGAAGGCCCGCGACAAGCAGCCGGGCATCGGTCGCCGGATCGACGATACCAGCTTCGGTGAAGCGGCGGCGCGCTTCGGCAAGCGTATCGGCGACCGTCGGCCTCATTGCTGTTCGCCGAGCTGCGCCAGCTGGCTTGCCTGATAGTCGGCCATCAGCGCATCCACCACTTCCTCGATCTCGCCTTCCATCATCCGGTCGAGCTTGTAGAGCGTCAGATTGATGCGATGATCGGTGATCCGCCCCTGCGGGAAATTATAGGTGCGGATGCGTTCCGAGCGATCGCCGGAGCCGACCTGGCTCTTGCGGTCGGCCGAGCGCTCGCTGTCGGCCCTCTGCCGCTCGGCGTCATAGAGCCTGGAGCGCAGCACCTGCATCGCCTTGGCGCGGTTCTGGTGCTGCGATTTTTCCGAGCTGGTGACGACGATGCCGCTCGGCAGATGGGTGATTCGCACCGCCGAGTCCGTCGTATTGACGTGCTGGCCGCCCGCACCCGAAGAGCGCATCGTATCGATGCGGATATCCTCCGGCCGGATTTCGATGTCGATCTCCTCGGCCTCCGGCAGCACCGCAACCGTTGCCGCCGACGTATGAATGCGCCCGCCGGCCTCGGTCTCAGGCACGCGCTGCACGCGATGCACGCCGGATTCGAATTTCAGCTTGGCGAAGACGCCCCGGCCGGTGATCGTGGCGATGATTTCCTTGTAGCCGCCGGCTTCGCCCTCGCTTGCCGAGAGCACTTCCACCTTCCAGCCTTTCTCCGCCGCGAAACGCTCATACATGCGGAAGAGATCGCCGGCAAAAAGGGCTGCTTCCGATCCGCCCGTACCGGCGCGGATTTCGAGGATCGCGCTCTTTTCGTCCGCCGCGTCCTTCGGCAAAAGCAGGATCTGCATCTCCTGCTCGAGCGCGTCGATCTGCTCTTTCACCTCAGGCAGCTCCAGCTCGGCAAGGTCGCGCATCTCGCGATCAACCGTCTTGTCCTCGAGCAGCGTTTCGAGATCGGCAAGCTCGGCATTCGCCTTCTCATAGGCGCGGATCTTGGTCACGACGGGCTGCAGCTCGGAATATTCGGATGCGAGCTTCACATAGACGTCGGCGGCCGGGCCGGCCGACATGCGCGCTTCGATCTCGCCGAAGCGGCGTTCCAGCTCGCGCATCTTTTCAACGGGAAGCTTCGCCACCCTTCACTCCGATTCTTCTTAACGTCTGCCTAAAGGGGAATATTGTGGCTCTCGGCGAAGCGGGCAAGCACCTCGCGCATCGGCACCATGGCGTGGACATCGTCCAGCACCTCATTCATCGCCGTTGCCAGCGCCCCGACATCGAGCCCGAGCAGCATCGCCTTCACCGGCCCGATCGAGGCCGGCGACATCGAGATCGAACGGAAACCGATGCCGAGCAGCGCCATGGCCGAGATGGGTTTGCTGGCGAGTTCGCCGCAAAGCGTCACCGGCGTCTTGTTCCGGTCGGCGCCGCGCACGATATCGCGCAGGATGCGCAAAAACGGTTTGCCGAGCGGGTCGAACCGATCCGAGACCCGCGCGTTGCCGCGATCGACCGCCATCGAGAACTGGAAAAGGTCGTTCGAACCGACCGAGACGAAATCGACCGCCTCCATCAACTCATCGAGCTGCCAGAGCAGAGCAGGCACCTCGAGCATCGCGCCGAATTGCAGCTTGCGCGGCAGCCCATGGCCGAAGCGCGAGAGATGCTGCACTTCCCTCTGCAGCAGTTCGCGCACCATCTTCAGCTCGGAAACCTCGGTCACCATCGGCACCATCAGCTTCAGCTCGGTGTCGGCCGATGCCTTCAGGAGGGCGCGCAACTGGGTGCGCAACAGTCCCGGCCGGTCGAGCGACAGCCGGATGGCGCGCCAGCCGAGTGCGGGATTTTCTTCCTCATGGCCACGGAAATACGGCACGACCTTGTCGCCGCCGATATCGAGCGTACGGAAGGTGACGGTACGGCCCGCCGCCTGTTTGATCACATTGCGATAGAACTGCTCCTGCTCGTCCGCCTTCGGCATGGTGGAGGCGATCATGAACTGCAGTTCTGTGCGGAACAGACCGATGCCCTCGGCGCCCGATTCCGAAAGCTGCGGCAGGTCGACCAGCAGCCCGGCATTCATCATCAGCGCGATCCGCTGCCCATCCTTGGTCACCGGCTCGACGGCGCGCAACGCCCGGAACTGCTCCTGCCGCCTGGCGCGGAAGCGAACCTTTTCCTCGTAGGAACGCCGGTGATCGGCCATCGGCCTGAGATGCACATGCCCCTCATCGGCGTCGATGATCACGGCATCGCCGTTCTCGGCGAGCGCCACGACGCCGGCAGCCTGGCCGATGACCGGAATACCCATGGCGCGCGCAACGATCACCACATGGCTCGTCACGGCGCCTTCTTCCAGCACCAGCCCGCGCACATTGGCACGCGGATAATCGAGCAGCTCGGCCGCCCCCATGGCGCGCGCCAGGATGACCGCGTCGTTGGGGAAACCTTCGGCGGTCGTCCGTCCGGTATACCCGGTCAATTGTCTGAGCAGCCGGTTCGCCAGATCCTCGAAATCATGCATGCGTTCGCGCAGATAAGGGTCGGTCAACCGCATCATCCGCGCCTTGGTGTCGCTCTGCACCTTCTCGACCGCCGCTTCCGCCGTCAGACCGTTGCGGATCGCCTCCTCGAGCTTGCGCACCCAGCCCTGGTCATGCGCGAACATGCGATAGGTTTCGAGCACCTCGCGGTGTTCGCCCTCCATCGACACGTCGCGGCGCGACAGCATGTCGTCGATCGAGATCCTCAGCGAGCCCATGGCTTCGGCGAGCCGCCGGATTTCCTTCTCGGCATCTTCGTTGAGCAGATTGGTGACGACGATGCGCGGCTCGTGCAGCACGACGTAACCAAGGCCGATGCCGTCATTATAGGTGTCGCCGTCGACGGTCACCGAGCGCGTCAGGTCGAGTTCGAGGCCCGGCTTGGTGATCTTTTTCAGCTCGCCGGTGGCGATCATCTCGGCGAGCACCATCGCCGTCGTTTCGAGCGCTTCCAGCTCTTCCTCGCGATAGTTGCGGCTCGCCTTGTTCTGCACGACGAGAACGCCAAGCGACCGCCCGGTCCTGAGGATCGGCACGCCGAGGAAGGAATGGTAGATTTCTTCACCGGTTTCCGGCAGGTAGCGGAAGGCAGGATGCGACTGCGCGTCGGAAAGGTTCAGCGGCTGGGCCGAAGCGGCGATCGTGCCGACGAGACCCTGCCCCATCTTCAGTTGCGCCAGGTGCACGGCCTCACGGTTGAGGCCTTCGGTCGCATAGAGTTCGAGCACGCCGTCGGCGCGCAGCACGTAAACGGAGCAGACCTCGGCCACCATGTTGCCGGCGATCTGGCGGACGATCCGGTCAAGACGATCCTGCGGCTCCAGCGGCTCCGCCATCAACTCGCGCAGCCGCCTGAGCAGCACGCGCGGACCGCCGGAAAGGTCTCTCATGGCGTCTCAAGCTCCCGAAACAACGCACTCAGTCCCGGCGGGCCGGCCCGCGTCTCCTCAACCTGAAGGGGCAGGCCGCCCACTGGGAATCAATTCTTATCCAGACCGTAGCAGGAATGCAAAGTCCTGACAGCGAGTTCTGCATAAGGACCGTCGATCAGGATGGAAATCTTGATCTCGGAGGTCGTGATCGCCTTGATGTTGATGCCTTTTTCGGCAAGTGCACGAAATGCGGTAGCGGCAACGCCGGCGTGGCTGCGCATGCCGATGCCGATGACCGACACTTTCACCAGTCCCGATTCGTTCTGCACGACATCGTAGCCGATCTTCTCCTTATGGTCGCCGAGCACCTTGATCGCCTTGTCGACGTCGCCCGATGGCACGGTGAAGGTCATGTCCGTCTTCGACCCGTCCTCGGAAATATTCTGGACGATCATGTCGACATTGATATGAGATTCGGCGAGCGGCCCGAAAATCGCCGCGGAAACGCCCGGCCGGTCGGCAAGACGGCGAAGCGAGATCTGAGCCTCATCCTTGGCATAGGCGATGCCGGTGACTACTTCCTGTTCCACGATTTCATCCTCGTCACAAATCAGCGTTCCGGGCGGGTTTAGCAGATCGCCCATGCCCGGAGCATCGGGATCTTCGAAAGACGAGCGCACGAAGGTACGCACCTTGTGCACCATGGCAAGCTCGACCGAGCGCACCTGCAGCACCTTGGCGCCGAGCGAGGCCATTTCGAGCATTTCCTCGAAGGCGATCTTCTTCAGCCTGCGCGCCTTCGGCACGATGCGCGGATCGGTCGTGTAGACGCCATCGACGTCGGTATAGATATCGCAGCGATCCGCCTTGACGGCTGCCGCGATCGCAACGGCCGAGGTATCCGATCCACCGCGTCCGAGCGTCGCGAGGCGGTTGTCGGGTCCCAGCCCCTGGAAGCCGGCGATGACGGCGACTTGGCCCTCGCCCATCCGCTTGACGATGTCGGAACCGTCGATCTCCAGGATGCGCGCCGCGCCATGCGCGTTATCGGTGCGGATCGGGATCTGCCATCCCTGCCAGGAGCGCGCATTGATATCCATCGCCTGCAAGGCGATCGCCAGCAGTCCCGAGGTTACCTGCTCGCCGGAAGCGACCACCGCGTCATATTCGCGCGCATCGTAAAACGGCGAATTGGCGCCGATCACCTTCGGCATGCCCTGCACCCAGCCGACGAGCTCATTGGTCTTGCCGGACATGGCCGACACGACGACCGCCACCTCGTGGCCGGCATCGACTTCGCGTTTCACATGGCGGGCGACGTTCTTGATGCGGTCCAGGTCAGCGACGGACGTGCCGCCGAATTTCATTACGATGCGTGCCATATGCCTCTACCACGACTGGCGCCGGGAAAGCGGAAGACCGGACCCGGCATCACGAAAGCTCTGGGGCAGACCGCGTGGCCAGAGAGCCGGCTCCCGACTTCTGGAACCGCTCTAAAGGCCCGGGTCCCCAAGGCCCCAAGTTGCGGCGTCTCTTAGCGAGTTTGGCGGGGGGAGGCAAGCGCGCGCGATAAAAGCGGTTGGCGAGCGGCTTCACACCGATCGGTCCCCTGGTCTGCGCCCCTTGACTTATGCCCCCGATCGTCCGACTTCACCTGTTACGAACGCAAGGAGTGGACGATGAAGGAAGGCGCCAGAAGCACGATCGACCAGGGCGAAGTGGACCGCTTCTCGGCGATGGCGGCGGAATGGTGGAGCCCGACCGGCAAATTCCGGCCGCTGCACAAGTTCAATCCCGTCCGCCTCGCCTATATAAGAGACAAGGCCTGCGAGAATTTCGGCCGTGATCCGAAAAGTGCGCGCCCGCTGGAAGGTCTGCGCGTCCTCGATATCGGCTGTGGCGGCGGTCTGTTGTCCGAACCGGTCGCCCGCATGGGCGCTTCCGTCACCGGCGCCGATCCGTCCGAAAAGAACATCGGCATCGCCTCGACCCATGCCAAGGCCTCAGGCGTTTCGGTCGACTACCGCGCCGTCACCGCCGAGGAGCTGGCGGACGCCGGCGAAACCTTCGACATCGTTCTGAACATGGAAGTGGTCGAACACGTCGCCGACGTCGAGTTCTTCATGACGACCTGCGCAAAAATGGTCCGCCCCGGCGGCCTGATTTTCGTCGCCACCATCAACCGCACGATGAAGGCGGCAGCGCTTGCCATCTTCGCCGCCGAAAACATCTTACGCTGGCTGCCGCGCGGCACCCACCAGTATGAAAAACTGGTGCGCCCGGAAGAGCTAGAAAAGCCATTGACGGCAAGCGGCCTGGAAATCACCGATCGCACCGGCGTCTTCTTCAATCCGCTGTCGAACCAGTGGAACCTGTCCAAGGATATGGACGTCAATTATATGCTGCTGGCCAAGCGCGGGGCGTAGAGCAAGTCCTTACGCCCGCAAAATTGTGATAAGGTGATCCGGTCATCCGAAGGGAAAACCGATGGGCGAAGCCGCAAAAGTTACCGTTACCCTTGAGCCTCGTCTCGAAGAATATGTGCGCGACGAGGTCGCCCGCGGCGCCTATAAATCGAGCAGCGACTATATCGAAAGTGTGCTCCGCGAGCGCTACGATGATGATCGACGCGTTCACGAACTGGAAGACGAGTTACAAAAGGGCATCGCCGATCTGGAAGCGGGACAGGTCATGTCCCTCGACGAGGCGTTCGACAGTGTCTATGCGGAACTTGGTCTGGACAAGCTCCGCGCTCGATGAGGGTTGTTTTTTCGCGAGCTGCCCGCGCCGATCTGCTCACAATTGGTCGATATATTTTTGAACAAAATCCGGCACGCGCTTTGCCATTCATGGAGGAATTGCGCTCCGCATGCATAGAGATTGCAGACATGCCGCATGCCTTTGTCGAACTCCGGTTACCACGGCTGACAGGAGTTCGGAGACGTCCTTTCGGAAACTACCTTATCTTCTATCGAATTGAAGATTCGACCGTGCAGGTGATGCGTATCCTGCATGGCGCACGCGATTACGCGCGCATCCTTCGACGGATGACTTGACGGCTTAATTCACATCCTCGGGCAACACGGGAATGGCAGCAATCTCGATGCCCTCTTCGAGCAGCGCCTGCGCCTCGTCGGCCGTCGCCTGACCGATAATGCCGCGGGCATCCGCCTCGCCATAATGGATCTTGCGGGCTTCCTCGGGAAACTGCGTGCCGACATCCTCGGAATTGGCCTTGACCGCGGCGACCGCTTGCTTGAGCTTTTGCAGCGCCTCCTGGCGCATGGCGTCCATCGCCAGCGTCTGCCTCTCGTCCTTCTTGCGCGCCGTCGACACCGAGGGCGCCATCAAAAGCTTGGAAACGGCGGCGGAATGACAGACCGGGCAGGTCAGGAAACCGGTCGCCACCTGACGATCGAAATCGGCGCTTTCGGAGAACCAGCCTTCGAATTCATGGGCATTGTCGCAAGAGAGGGAATAGCGGATCAAGCGGCGACGCCTCCGGCGACTGCCCCCGCAATCTTCTCGACCGAGAATTCCCGGCCGTTCCTGAGGTTCGGGATCTTGTCATGCGCGGCCTTGACCGCGGCGGGATCGATTTCGGCAACGATGACCGCCTCGCCGGTGGCGCCGGCCGATGCCAGCACCGTGCCCCAGGGATCGACGATCATCGAATGGCCGAAGGTCTCGCGCCCATCCTCGTGCCGGCCGGCCTGCGCGGCGGCGATGACGAAGACGCCGTTCTCGATCGCGCGCGCCCTGAGCAATATCTCCCAATGCGCCTCGCCGGTCTGCCTGGTGAAGGCGGCAGGAACCGTCATCACCTCGGCGCCGGCAACCGCCTGAGCGCGGAACAGCGCGGGAAACCGCACGTCGTAGCAGATGGCAAAGCCCATTTCGGCAAAAGGCAGCGACAGGACGCGCGCCTCCGAGCCGGCCGTATAGGCGGCACTTTCACGCCAACTCTCGCCATTGTCGAGGTCGACATCGAACATATGGATCTTGTCGTAGCGGTTGAGAATCCTGCCGTCGGGACCGAACAGGAAACCGCGATTGGCAATCTTGCCATCGGCAAGCGCAATCGCCGTCGAGCCGACATGCATGTGGATGGCCAATTCCCCGGCAAGCTCGGAGCCGGTCCTGACGATGATGTCATGCGCCTCATCGGCAAGCACGGCGCGCGCCGCCGCACGATCACGCTGCAGCATGCCGGTCATCTCGGGCGTCTGCACATAGGTCGCGCCCTGGGCAGCCGCTTCGCGCACCAGTGCCGCCATGGCGGCGGCATTCTTCACCGGATCGACCCCGGAGCACATCTGGACGGCGGCGGCCTTGAAGCTCATCAGTTCGCCCTCAGGCCGCCAGCATCGGATCGAGCTTGCCGGCCCGATCGAGCGCGAAAAGATCGTCGCAGCCGCCGACATGGTCGGCGCCGATGAAGATCTGCGGAAAGGTGGTACGGCCGTTCGACTTGCCGATCATTTCCTGGCGAAGGTCCGGTGAGTAGGTGGCGTCGTGCTCGACATAGTCGACGCCCTTTTCTTCGAGAAGGGACTTGGCGCGGGTGCAATAGCCGCAGAACTGCCGTGTATAGATGGTGACGGGTACCATAATCTCTCCAGACCGATGCCGGGGTATTTCTGTCATATAGGCTCGGAGAGAGCCCTTGCAAAGGTCAAAACCGTTATCTCGGCGGCGCCTGCCTTGCGCAGCGTCCGGCTTGCCGCGGCGACCGTCGCCCCTGTCGTATAGACATCGTCGACGAGGACGATGCGCTTGCCGAAAATGTTGTTTTCGCAACCCTTGGCAATGGCGAAAGCGCCCCTGACATTGTCCTCGCGCGCCTTCGCGCCAAGGCCGACCTGCTGGCTGGTGCGCTTGACGCGCACAAGCGTGGCGGCAAGCAGCGGCTTGCCCGAAAGCCTTGCCATATGGCGGGCGAGCTCGGCTGCCTGGTTGAATTTGCGCGCCAGCATGCGGGTACGGTGCAGCGGCACCGGGATCAGCGCATCGCAGCTTTCGACCGTCCCGTCGGAAGCGCGCAGCATCCAGGCGGCCATCATCGGCGCCAGATCGGTGCGATCGCGATATTTCAGCCCGTGAACGAGATCGCGAACCGCGTGATCATGGGTCGCAGCCGAGCGCAGTCGATCGAAGGGCGGCGGGTCGGCGATCGCCTCGGCGCTGAGTATGCCGGCGCCGAGATCGTGCGAGAAGGGAATGCCGAGCACTTCGCAATAGGGCCGTTCGATGAAACGGATGCCGGACCAGCACTTTGCACAGAGCCCGCGATGACCGCTGGTGGAAATACCGCAGACGGAACAGGTGGGCGGATAGAGAAAATCGGCAAGCGCCGAAAACGGCCGCAAGAGCTGCGTCCGCAAGAATTCTGCGGGTCTTTCGAAATGGATCGGTCCCATGCAAAGGAGATTAGCCTGTTCTCCTCCAAAGGAAAATCGCCTTGCTGCCGCTACGGCGCGGGACTAAGGACATCGTCATGGAAACGATCTTCGACAAGACCCTGATCGCCGCGCATCGCCATCGCGCGCTTGCCAATAACGACCCGAAAGCCGCCTTTCTGCTCGACATCGCCGCCGAGGAAATGGCCGAGAGGCTTGCCGTCGTCGAGCGGCGCTTCGAAACAGCCGTCGAACTGCATGGCGCGACTGGGGTGGCCGCCCGCGCCGCATTGGCGACAGGCAAGGTCGGCACGATGATCCGCGTCGAGAGCGAAAAGGCCTATGCGGGCCCGGGCGAAACCTTGATCGAGGCGCCGCTCGAGGACGTACCGCTCGAACCGCAATCGGCCAATCTCATCCTTGCGCCACTCAGCCTGCATCTGACCAACGATACACCGGGCGTTTTCATTCAGATCCGCCGCGCTCTGAAGCCGGACGGCCTGTTCCTGGCTGCGATCCCCGGCGCCGGCACGCTGCAGGAATTGCGCGACGTGCTGCTGGCCGCCGAGGTCGAGATGACCGGCGGCGCCAGCCCGCGCGTCATTCCCTTCGCCGATGTGCGCGATATCGGCAGCCTCATGCAGCGCGCCGGCTTCACGCTGCCGGTGATCGACGCGGAAAACTACACGGTACGCTATGATTCGCTGTTTCCGCTGATACGGGATCTGAGAGCCATGGGCATGAGCAATCCGCTTGCCGCCCGCGGCCGGGTGCCGCTAACGCGCGCCTTCTTCCTGCGCGCGGCAGAGATCTATGCCGAGCGCTATTCCGATCCCGACGGACGCATCCGAGCGACCTTCTCGATCATCTATGTCTCCGGATGGGCGCCGCACGAGAGCCAGCAAAAGCCACTCAGACCGGGTTCGGCCAAGGCACGCCTTGCCGATGCGCTGAAGGTGGACGAGCACAAGCTCAGGCAATAGAACACGATGCCGAAAACTGTGAGCGGTTTTCGGACAACATCACGATGCAACTCTTTAAAGCATGTCGCACAAAACTGTGCAGCGGTTTTCCCAGGCAAAGCGCGAAGCGCTTTTGCCGCAACATGCGCAAAAACAAAGAGCTAGAGCGCGAGGAGCAAATCTGAAGGATCGCGACCCGCTTTAGTTGAACCGCCTGCCGCTTCAGTTGACGGTTATATTGTTGTTGATCACGTTGAAAACATTCTGCAGGGCGCCGGTGAAGAAGCCGAGACCGGAGACGAGCGCGGTGCAAATGATGGCGGCGATCAAGCCGTATTCGACCGCCGTCGCACCTTTATTATCTGCAAGAAATGCTTTCAAAAGACGCATTACCCCAACCCTTAGCGCGAACCGACAGCAACGAGCATTCCACGGCCATCAGGCGATGGCCGGCATTCAGCAACCGGCGCCGACGCCGTAACCCTGGACGACGCAAACCGAGCCGGGTGTATCCTGGAGGACGCTGCGGCGGATCGTATAACGCTTGCCGCTTTCGTTCTTCGGGATCGATCCCGTCGTCATCGTATCGAATTCCGCCGGCGCGCTCGCAAAGACGCTCTTCTTCGAGGAATCCGCAAGCATCGGCGTCAGGATAAGCGTCAGGGCGACCACCGCCGTGCCGAACAGAAGGGCGATATTGAGCGCACCCGTCCTGCGCGAGGCAGACGAAACCCGTTCCTTTTCCCGGACAGCTTTCCAGAAATCATCGTCCATGACGTCAAGCCTTTTAATACACGCACGCCAGATGCTTGATTGAGGCCGATCTTTGGCAGAAGGTGTTAAACGATCCATTAATATCCACAGCCGAAAACACCGCGGCTTGATAATAATCAGGTAACGCTAATACATATCATCGGGTGCAATGGTTCCCGTTGAAACGACCTATGCTCAAAATTGAGGGCATGAGGTTCGGGTTACTTGTCCCGCAGCCGCGTGGCCAGGAAATCGATGAGTGCCCGAGCGGCCATTGGAAGGTGCCTTCGGGACACATAAAGCGCATGGATGCCGAGCGTGGTCGGCTCCCAATCGGGCAAGACCACCACGAGCTTGTTCGCCTCAACTATAGGATCGGCAGCAAACCGCGGCAGCATTGCGATGCCGAGATCGGACAGCGCCGCGCACCTGAGGGCGAGAGCGTCATTGGTTTGGAAGCCTCCCATCACCTGCACGACAACCTGTGCTTCATGACGTTTGAGAGTCCATTCCGTTCCGCCGAGGTGTGTGTAGGTGAGACACCTATGGGCGTTCAGATCCTCTGGTCTGGTCGGTATTCCGTACGCCGTCAGATAACGCGGCGAAGCGTAGAGCCGCGACGGGCACTGTCCCAGGCGTTTTGCGATCAGCGACGGGTCAAGGTGGTTGGCGATCCGGATCGCCACATCGATGCGGTCTTGCACAAGGTCGACGGTACGATCTGTAATCTGCAGATCGATCCTGATGCGCGGATAGAGGTCCGCAAAATTTGAAAGGAGCGGGATAAGCTGTACCTCCGCCAGGATGCTTGGCGCCGTCACCCGGAGCAGACCGTGAGGGGTATCGGCACGGCTTGCGACCTCCGTCACTGCGTCGGCGACACGCACTATTTCCCTGCATAATTCGAGAACGCGTTCTCCGGCAGACGTCAAGCTGAGCTGTCGCGTCGTGCGGTGAAGCAGCCGCGTGCCGGACCAGTCTTCCATAGAGGCGATGTAGCGCGATGCCATCGCCCTGGACATGCCCAGTTCTTCAGCCGCGGCGGAGGCGCTCCCTCGCTCGACTGTCTTTAGGAGGACTTGTGCCGCGACCACCCGATCCATTTATTCGCTCGATCCATGCAACATTCTGTGGCGCATGTTGGCCTTTATCTTCGATTTTCGCAACATTACATTCGTCTCAACAAAAGGACGTGACATGAAAACCCACATTGAGCTTCAGTACTATTTCGACCCCTTCTGCGGCTGGTGCTATGCAAGCGCCCCTGCGCTCGCCGGTCTTGCCGAGAATTTCTCGGGTCAACTTAGGATGCTTCCCTCCGGCCTATTCGTCGGAGGCAGGCCGATCTCCTCAATCGCCGACCATGCCTGGCGCAACGATCAGAGAATTCAGGCTCTGACGGGGCAGCGTTTCTCCGAAGACTACCTCCAGAACGTCCTACTGGCACCGAACGGCGTTTTCGACTCGGGACCTGCGACGCGCGCCCTCACTGCACTTGGGGAACATGATGCGATGCTCGAGCCTCGTTTCCTGCACGCCATCCAAATCGCCCGCTATCTCAAGGGGCGCGACACTTCCAACCTTCAGGAGGTGGCGACGGTCGCCGTTCAGGTCGCTGCCGAGCATGACATCGAACTGACTGCCGAGACCTTCGCCGAGCGGCTGCGGAACGACTCCGCTCTTGGGGAGCGCACACTGGAGCGGATGGAAGATACGCAGCGTCAGATGAACATCCTCGGCATTCGCGGGGTCCCACAGCTTGTCGCCCTCATCAACGGCGAGGCCCGCGTCCTCAGCGGCGAAGCCCTGTATCACGGTCCGGCGCATCTCATCGCAGCGCTCGACGAGCTCTGTGCAGACGCATGAAACATCAATCCCAACGAGGAGTAATAGCATGAAAATCGCTCTTATCGGAGCTTCCGGTCAGGCCGGCTCCCGCATCCTGTCCGAATTGTCAGCGCGCGGCCATACCGTCACCGCGATTGCCCGAGATCCCTCTAAAGTCGCATCTCTCCCGAACATCACCGCCGCCTCAGGCGACATCGAGGCACCTGAAGCTCTGGCGGGGATTCTGGAAGGGCATGATGCAGTCATCAGCTCGGTGCATTTCTCCGCCAGCGATCCGGACAAGCTGCTTGGCGCAGTCAAGGCCTCCGGCGTTCGTCGCTACTATGTGGTGGGCGGGGCAGGCAGCCTCGAAGTCGCTCCGGGCGTCCTCCTCGTCAACACGCCCGAGTTCCCGGCGATCTACAAATCTGAAGCGCAGGGCGGCGTCGACTACCTGAACAAGCTCAAGGCTGAAAACGACCTCGACTGGACCTTCTTGTCGCCTTCGGCCGCATTCGTCCCCGGCGAACGGACCGGCACCTTCCGTCTCGGCAAGGACGAACTCCTGACGAACGAAAACGGCAGCAGCATTTCCTTCGAGGACTTCGCCGTTGCCCTCGCTGACGAGATCGAAGCCCCGGCCCATGTCAGGCAGCGTTTCACCGTCGGCTACTAGAACAGGATGATTTTAGGTCGGGTCGGCCTAAAATCTGAATCCTGTTCTACATTAAAGAGTTAGAGCATGATGTCGTCCGAAAACCGCTTACACTTTTCGGCATCATGCTCTAATCCGATCCTCCAAATCTGAACCCCTCATCGCAGCGTGGCCGGCATCCCCACGGTGTCGGCTGCCGCCGGCCCCTTCGCCTTCAGGGCAGGATCGGCTCACCCCACAACCAAGTGAATAAAAAATGATCAACAGACGCACCACCCTCAAGGCGATCGCCGTAACAGCTGCTGTCCTGCTTCCCCTTGCCACATCAGGCGCCGCGCAGCAGGAGAAGTCTGCCCTGTCATGGACGGCGTTCAAAGCCGGCGAAGCGGGTTTCCTGCGCGCTCCAGTCCTTGTAACCGGCAAGACGGAAGCCGTGCTCATTGACTCGAGCTTCAGTTTTTCGGACGGCAAGGTCGTCGCCGATGCCATCAAGGCCAGCGGCAAGCACCTGACGACCATCTATATCACCACCAACGATCCCGACTACTACTTCGGCCTCGCACCCGTCCATCAGGCCTTTCCGGATGCTCGAATCCTCGCTGCTCCCGACACAGTTGCGCTGATGCGGAACAATGCCGAAGGCAAGATCAAGGCTTGGTCGCCTGTTCTGGGCGACAACGGTCCGAAGTCGGTCTCCGATCTCATTTTCCCGGAAGCAAGCGACATCGACACGCTGTCCGTCGATGGCGAGAAGCTGGAAATCGTCACCGCGCCGGGTGTCAAGGATCGCGGCCGCTATATCTGGGTTCCGTCGCTCGATGCCGTGTTCGGCGGCGTGGCGGTCTTCGGCGGCATGTATCCCTGGGTAGCCGATCTTCCCACGGTCGAGGAACGAAAGGCTTGGCGCGCGGCGCTTGACGACATCCTCGCCCGCAAGCCCAAGATCGTCGTACCGGGTCACGGCACGACCACGTGGCCGACGAATGTTTCCGGCGTCAGCTTCACCCGCGATTACCTGATCGCATTTGACGCCGAAGCAGCCAAGGCCGCGGACTCCAAAGCATTGATCGCAGCCATGAAGAAACTCTACCCCAATGCCGCTATGCCGATTTCCCTGGAACTGGGTGCGAAAGTCACCAAGGGCGAAATGACCTGGGGTCAGTAAGAAGAACGACGATACTCGCGGCTATCTAGGCCGCGAGTTTTGTCGCCTCGGCGCGCATGTCGCGGAAATTTCCTTGGTCGTCAACGCTTTGCTTCTATCGAGACACGCTTCGCCACGATTCAGCCTGTCAAAGTAGATCTTGTAGCATCGGGATCAACGGCTCGTCAGCCGGCGGCATCGGGTAATCGCGCAGCGCCTGCGGGCGCACCCATTTCAATGCCTGGCCCTCTTGGCCCTGCGGAATGCCTTCATAACGCCGGCAGATATAGAGCGGCATCAAAAGGTGGAAGGTTTCGTAGGAATGGCTGGCGAAGGTCAGCGGTGCCAGGCAGGCGATCTTGGTCTTGATGCCGAGCTCTTCCTCAAGCTCGCGCACCAGCGTTTCCTCCGGCGTCTCGCCGGGTTCGACCTTGCCGCCGGGAAACTCCCACAATCCGGCAAGCGACTTTCCCTCGGGGCGCTGTGCCAGGAGGATACGCCCATCGGCATCGATCAGCGCGCAGGCAGCGACCAGCAATATCTTCCGGCCTGCCTCGCTCATCGCGGCTCCTTCTGCCAATAGCAATAATGATAGGCGTCGCGAAAACCGAGCCGTTCATAGAGTGCGATGGCCGGACGGTTGGACAGCTTCACCTGCAGCCAGGCCGAACGGGCGCTGCGCATGCGCGCCCAGCGCAGCGCCGAAGTCAGGATCTCGGTGCCGAGCCCCTCGCGCCGCCGCGTTTCGGAGACCGAAAGCGACATGATGCCGGCAAGATCGTTGTCCTGGACGCAGAGCACGGTCGCCAGCGGCCCGTCCGCCGCATTCTCGATCATGAACAGGCCGGACGGCGGTTTGATCGCCGAAATGATTTCAGCAAGCGCCGGCTTCAAGCTGAGTGGCGCCCGCTCGACGGCGAGATTGGCGTCGACGAAACGGCCGACATCATGGGTCGGCAGGTGATCGAGCGTATCCGGCAGCTCGGCCTCGGCCAGGTCGCAGGTCATCACCACCGTCTCGTCGAATTGCTTCCAGTTCTGCGCACGGAGAAGATCGATCAGTACCGGCGAGGCAAGCGGCGTCTGGCGGACCACGGCGGTGCGGCCATAGGCTTCGAATTTCCGGCTTGCCTTTTCCAGGCGTATTTCGACGTCGCGATAATCCGAGGGATCGAGCGGCACGATCGAATTCAGCCGGTTGGACGGGTGGCCGGCCGTCAGCCGCACCTGCCAGCTGCCGTCATATTGGACGGATGCCGCCGGCCAGGCACGAAAGCCGACGGCCTCCAGCCTGCGCACCAGCGGCAGATTCTGTGAAGAGATGGATGTCTGCACCAATGAACGATCAGCTCCGATAGTCGCCATTGATCGCAACATATTCCTTGGTGAGGTCGCAGGTCCAGACGGTTGCCGTGCCGGTGCCGAGACCGATCTCGACTTTGACGGGGATATCCTGCGCTTTCATGACGTTCGTGGCCGCTGCCTCGGAATAATCCGGGTCACGCTCGCCATTGACGGCGACCCTGACATCGCCGAACCAGATGGCGAGCCGGTCGCGGTCGGCCATCTCGCCGGATTTGCCGACGGCCATGACGATGCGGCCCCAATTGGCGTCTTCGCCGGCGGCCGCCGTCTTGACCAGCGGCGAATTGGCGATCGACAGCCCGATACGCTTGGCGGCGGCATCGCTCTCGGCGCCCGTCACGGTGATTTCGAGCATCTTGGTGGCGCCCTCGCCGTCGCGCACCACCTGCAGCGACAGATCCTTCAGCACCGCGTTGAGCGCGGCCCGGAAGGCGGCAAGGCGCGGGTCGTCGGCGCGTTCGATCCGGGCCTGGCCGTCCTCGGCCGCAGCCCCCGTCGCAAACAGCATCAGCGTATCGGATGTGGAGGTGTCGCTGTCGACGGTCATGGAATTGAAGGTCGGCCCGACGCCATCCGACAGCAGCGCCTGCAGCGCGGCGGGCGCAATATCGGCATCGGTGACGACGAAGGACAGCATCGTCGCCATATCGGGCGCGATCATGCCGGCGCCCTTGGCAATGCCGTTGATCGTCACTGCAACGCCGCCGATCTCGGCGCTGCGGGTCGAAACCTTGGGATAGGTGTCGGTCGTCATGATCGCCTTGGCAGCCTCGAACCAGAAGTCGCTGGTGGCTTCGGTCTGCATCCGGTCGAGCACGCCGGCGAATTTGGTGGCGTCGAGCGGCTCGCCGATGACGCCGGTCGAGGCCAGGTAGACCTCGTTTTCGCCGCAGCCGACAGCTGATGCTGCCGACTTCGCCGTCAGCTCGGTCGCCTGGCGGCCCTTCAGGCCGGTAAAGGCATTGGCATTGCCCGAGTTGACGACGACCGCACGCGCGCTGCCATGCGGCAGATTGGCCCGGCAGAAATCCACCGGCGCCGACGGGCACTTCGAGCGGGTGAAGACGCCCGCAACGGCCGCCGGCTTGTCGAAGACCATCAGCAGCACATCGGTTCGGTTCTTGTACTTGATGCCGGCGGAAGCCGTTGCCATGCGCACGCCGCGCAGCGGCGGCATCGAGACGAAGGATTTCGGGGCGAGCGGAGAGACGGAACCGGACATGATGAAACCTGCCAATGGGCATTTCCAGGCGAAATCGGAAACGGTTCGCCGTCCGGAAATGCGACAACAACAACGATATTACAGCGCCGCGCGTCTTTTCAGACGCGCAAAGGACGCTGTAACACTTTAAAATTGCTGCATAATTTTGCCCTCAAATCGATTCCGATTTAAGGAATTATGCAGTAAAGGGCCCGGAAAAACCGGGCCCTGATGTGACTATTACTGCTTCGACGCCGGCGCGACGGGCTCACTGCCCGGCTCCGGCTGCTTGTTGGCTTGTTCGTAACCCTTGCGCAGCGTCTCGTCGCTGATTTCGATCTTGGCCGAGGCCTTCGCCTTGTTCAGAAGTTCAAGATACTTGTCGCGCATGACGAGCTGACGAACCTGATCCTGCACCTGCTCGAAGGGCGGCGGCGGGGCGTCACGCTTATCTTCGACCTTGATGACGTGATAGCCGAAATCGGTTTTAACCGGAGTCTTGGAATAGGTGCCCTTTTCAAGCGCGAAGGCCGCGTCCTCGAATTCCTTGACCATGCGGCCGCGCGAGAAATAGCCGAGGTCGCCGCCCTCGGACTTGTTCGGGTCGGTGGACTTTTCCTTGGCAAGTTCGGCGAAATCCTTGCCGGCGTCGAGCTGCTTGATGATGTCCTTGGCTTCGTCCTCGGTCTTGACGAGGATATGGCGGGCGTGGACTTCCTCCTGCTTCGGCAGCGCGGCGACTTCCTTGTCGTAGCGAGCCTTGACTTCTTCAGGCGTCACGATGTCGACGACATGCTTCTTGAAGTAGGCGTTGTGCAGCTCGCGGTCGGTGAGATACTGCATGCGCTTCTTGAATTCGTCGGTCTGATCGAGCTTCTCGGCCGCAGCATCGGCGGCAAGGAGCTTCACGTCGATGGCGGCGGAAAGGGCTGCGACCTTCTTCTGATCGTCGGGAAGCTGCGCCAGCTGCGGGTCGAGATTGGCGACGGCAAGGTCGAGTTCCGACTGGTGAATCTCCAGATTGCCGACCTTGGCGATGACGGCGTCATCGGCATAGGCCGGGGCCTGGAGCGCAACAAAAGTTGCAAACGCCAGAACGGCAAGTTTGTTGGTGCTCAACATGAAATACCCTTCACAGTTACATCGCCGCTTTCAGCATCGCCTGAATCGGCTCAAAATAGCCATCAACACCGGATTGTGGCCTTTCTGTATCCGCCAAATCCGTTGACATCATTCGACCCCCCTCTTATCTGTCACGCAACCTCGCGTCCAGAACAGTTTCCGGGCGTTTTAGCCGCGCGCCTGATTTTCGGCTGGGCCGCGAACAACAAACGCCGGGGAAGAATATTGAGAAAGGACCAGTCATATGGTCAGCTTTGGCGGTATAGCCCGCAAGTTATTTGGGTCCTCCAATGACCGCCGCGTGCGGTCCTTCCAGCCGAACGTCGCTGCCATCAACTCTATCGAAGAGAAGACCAAGGCCCTGACGGACGAGCAGCTGGCGGCAAAGACCGTCGAGTTTCGCGCTTTGCTCGCCGAGGGCAAGACGCTCGACGACATCCTGATCCCGGCCTTCGCGGTCGTGCGCGAAGCCTCGCGCCGCGTTCTCGGCCTGCGGCCTTTTGACGTACAGCTGGTCGGCGGCATGATCCTGCATTCGAATGCGATTGCCGAGATGAAGACCGGCGAAGGCAAGACCCTCGTCGCGACCCTGCCGGTCTACCTGAACGCGCTTTCCGGCAAGGGCGTGCACGTCGTCACCGTCAACGATTACCTCGCCCAGCGCGATGCCGCGACCATGGGTCGCGTCTACGGCTTCCTCGGCATGACCACCGGCGTCATCGTCCACGGCCTGTCGGACGAGGAACGCCACGCGGCCTATGCCTGCGACATCACCTACGCCACCAACAACGAACTCGGCTTCGATTATCTGCGCGATAACATGAAGTACGAGAAGAACCAGATGGTCCAGCGCGGCCACAACTTCGCGATCGTCGACGAAGTGGACTCAATCCTCGTCGATGAGGCGCGCACGCCGCTGATCATCTCCGGTCCGCTCGACGACCGCTCCGAACTCTACAATACGATCGACGCCTTCATTCCGCTGCTCGTCCCCAGCGATTACGAAATCGACGAGAAGCAGCGCTCGGCCAACTTCTCCGAAGAGGGCACCGAGAAGCTGGAAAACCTGCTCCGCCAGGCCGGACTCTTGAAGGGCAATGCGCTCTACGACATCGAGAACGTCGCGATCGTCCACCACGTCAACAACGCGCTGAAGGCCCACAAGCTCTTCCAGCGCGACAAGGACTATATCGTCCGCAATGACGAAGTCGTCATCATCGACGAGTTCACCGGCCGCATGATGCCGGGCCGCCGTTATTCGGAAGGCCAGCACCAGGCGCTCGAAGCCAAGGAAAAGGTTCAGATCCAGCCGGAAAACCAGACGCTGGCCTCGATCACCTTCCAGAATTATTTCCGCATGTACGCCAAGCTCGCCGGCATGACCGGTACGGCGCAGACGGAAGCGGAAGAATTCGCCAATATCTACAATCTCGACGTCATCGAGGTCCCGACCAACCTACCGATCAAGCGCCTCGACGAGGACGACGAGGTTTACCGGACCTTCGACGAAAAGTTCAAGGCGATCATCGAGGAGATCCTCGACGCCCATAAACGCGGCCAGCCGGTGCTGGTCGGCACCACCTCGATCGAAAAATCCGAACTGCTCGCCGAGCGCCTGCGCAAGCAGGGCTTCGACGACTTCCAGGTGCTGAACGCCCGCTATCATGAGCAGGAAGCCTATATCGTCGCCCAGGCCGGCGTGCCGGGGGCCATCACCATCGCCACCAATATGGCCGGCCGCGGTACCGACATCCAGCTCGGCGGCAACCTCGACATGCGCATCGAGCGCGAACTCGGCGAAGTCGAAGCCGGTCCGGAACGGGAAGCCCGGATCCAGGCAATCGTCGAGGAGATCAAGGAACTCAAGCAGAAGGCGCTTGCCGCCGGCGGTCTCTACGTCATCGCCACCGAACGCCATGAAAGCCGCCGCATCGACAACCAGCTGCGAGGCCGTTCCGGCCGTCAGGGCGACCCCGGCCGCTCGAAATTCTACCTCTCGCTTCAGGACGACCTGATGCGCATCTTCGGCTCCGACCGCATGGACAGCATGCTAACCAAGCTCGGCCTCAAGGAGGGCGAGGCGATCGTCCATCCCTGGATCAACAAGGCCCTGGAGCGCGCCCAGAAGAAGGTCGAAGCCCGAAATTTCGATATCCGCAAGAACCTCCTGAAGTATGACGACGTTCTCAACGATCAGCGCAAGGTGATCTTCGAGCAGCGCCTCGAACTGATGGAATCGACCAATATTTCCGAGACCGTTTCCGACATGCGCCGTGAGGTGATCGAGGATCTGGTCGAAAAGCATATCCCCGAGCGCGCCTACGCCGAGCAATGGGATGCCGCCGGCCTGAAGACCGGTGCCTTGAACATCCTCAATCTCGATCTGCCGATCGAGGACTGGGTGAAGGAAGAAGGCATCGGCGAAGACGATATCCGCGAGCGCCTGACGCAAGCCACCAACGCCGCCTTCACCGAAAAGGCCGAGCGATTCGGCGACGACATCATGCATTATGTCGAACGCTCGATCGTCATGCAGACGCTCGATCATCTCTGGCGCGAGCACATCGTCAATCTCGACCATCTGCGCTCGGTCATCGGCTTCCGCGGCTATGCTCAGCGCGATCCGCTGCAGGAATACAAGTCGGAAGCCTTCGAGCTGTTCACCGGCCTCCTCAACAATCTGCGTGAGGCCGTCACCGCCCAGCTGATGCGCGTCGAACTCGTGCAGCAGGCGCCGGCCGAACCGGAGCCGCCGCTGATGCAGGCCCATCACCTCGATCCGACCACCGGCGAGGACGATTTCGCCCCGGCGGTCTACCAGGCATCGGAAGTCATCGTTTCGCCGGAGAATCGCAATCCGGATGACCCGGCCACCTGGGGCAAAATCGGCCGCAACGAGATCTGCCCCTGCGGTTCCGGCAAGAAATACAAGCATTGCCACGGCGCCTTCGAGCAGGTCTGAGGCAAGCCGCAAAGATCGTGAAAATGCCGCCTTCGGGCGGCATTTTCTTTTCCGCGACCGCGCTGGAAAACCGCACTATCAGCGTCGGTGACAAGCCCGATCCGGAACCGTTTCTTAACCCTGTTCTGTCAAGACTTCGGGACGATTTGCCTGACCTTCAGAGTTTTGCGTGTTCATCATGGCGGTCATAGAAACAGCGGAAAAGATGCTGCCCGCGGGTCTGCGCCCGATCGGCGGCCGTGCGCTGCGCATGCTTGCGGCCGTGCTCACCGAACGTGGTGAGAAGGCGGCCGCTCAGCGCATGGCACTGACGGCCTTTTCGATCCGCACCCTCAGTGCAGCCCTCGCCTTCATCTCGCAGATCGTGCTCGCCCGGCTGATGGGCGAATATGAATACGGCATCTTCGTTTTCGTCTGGGTGCTGGTCGTCGTCTTCGGCGATCTTTCATGCCTTGGGTTCCACACGGCGATCATCCGCTTTCTGCCGCAATACCGGGCAGCCGGCGCCTTCGAGGAAATCCGCGGCCTCACCGGCACGGCGCGCATCTTCGCGCTGCTTTCCGGCACGGCGGTGCTCGCCGCCGGCATGCTCGGGCTGCATTTCTTCGGCCACATGATCCAGGTCTATTATCTCGTCCCGCTCTTCCTCGGCCTGCTCGCCATGCCGATGATCGCGCTCGGCGACATTCTGGAAGGCACGTCGCGGGCAAACCACTGGCCGGTCATGGCGCTTGGCCCGGTCTATATCGTCCGGCCGATCCTGATCATCCTCTTCATGCTGATCGCCATTGCCATCGGCGCCGAGCATACGGCCGTCACCGCGATGCAGGCAGCGCTCGCCGCGACCTTCGTCACCGCGCTCGGCCAGTATGCCGCAACGCTCTATCGCCTTCGCCGGCATTATGACAAAGGCCCGCACAAGGTCGATTTCCTCGCCTGGATCAGCGTCGCCTTTCCGATTTTCCTGATCGAGGGCGTCAGCTTCCTGCTCACCAATTCCGATGTCGTCGTCGTCGGCATCTTCCTCGAGCCGCACGACGTCGCCATCTACTTCGCCGCCGCCAAGACGATGGCGCTGGTGCATTTCATCAATTTCTCTGTCAAGGCCGCCTCCGGCCCGCGCTTTTCCTCGATCATCGCCGAAGGCGACCATGCGCAGCTGGCGGCCGCCGCCATCGACGCTGCCCGCTGGACCTTCTGGCCCGCACTCGGCGTCGGCCTTGTCGTGCTTGCCGCCGGCCATCTTCTGCTGTCGCTTTTCGGCGGCGCCTTTACATCGGGTTATGCGATCATGGCGATCCTGCTCGCCGGCATCCTCGCCAAATCGCTGGTCGGCCCGGCCGAAACGCTGCTGATGATGGCCGGCAAGCAAAACCTCTGCGTCGCGCTCTACGCCGGCGCGCTGGCGGCCAATATCGGCCTCAACCTTACTTTGATCCCGCATTACGGCATCGAGGGCACCGCAATCGCCACGGCTTCGGCCATGGCGGTCGAGGCGATCCTGCTGCATCTTGCCGTGCGCCGCACGCTCGGCATCGTCCTTTTTGCCTTCGCCAGCCCCTCCGCGGCAACGCCAGAAATGAGAGTTCGATAAATGGTGCGTATTCCTCCCATTACCGAAAGCACCGACAGCATTGCCAACCGCATGGTGCATGATCTCGCCGCGCTGCATTTCGAAGCGCCCCGGGCCGAGGCCCGCGCCGAGATCGGCCGGCCGGGGCGCGAACTCTGCGTCTATCCCGGCAAGCTCGGCTATGACCTTCAGGAAGAACTCGACTTCCTCTCCAACCGGGCGATGGAGCCGAACGTCTTCTTCTCCGGCCGCTTCCTCGCGCCCGCAATGCCGCGGCTCGAAGACCGGCAGGTGAACTTCGCCCTGATCCGCGACCACAATGCCGGCCGCAGCCGCATGCGCTTTCTGATGCCGTTTTCGGTCGACAAGCCGGGTTTTGCCGTCGGCCCGTCGATCATCCGCGGCTGGTCGAACAGCTTCGGACCGCTCGGCACGCCGCTTGTCGACAGCGAGGATGCCGCCGAGACCCTCGACAATCTCTTCGAGGGTCTGACCGCGCGCGACCTCAATCTGCCCGGCATCGTGGTCCTGCCGGATCTGAGGCTCAACGGTATCTTCGTGCGCATGGTCAAGGCGGTGGCGCTCAGCCGCAACCTCCCCGTCACCGTCACCAATCCCTATTTGCGCCCGATGCTGCAGAGCGACGAAGAGGCGCCGGCCTATCTCGGCCGCACCATCTCTTCCTCGCACATGCGCGAAATGCGCCGCCAGTGGCGTCTGCTGGAGGAACAGGGAACGACGGTTTATGCCGTCGCCCGCCAGCCCCGCGAAATCCACATCCGCTTCGAGGAATTCCTGGCGATGGAAGCCGGCGGCTGGAAGGGCAAGCGGCGCAGCGCCCTCGTCACCGATCGCTATCATACCGCCTTCGCCCGCGAAGCGGTGTCCAACCTTGCCGCCGTCGATGCCGTGCGAATCCACACGATCGACCTTAACGGCAAGGCGATCGCCGCCATCGTCGTGCTGATGATGGGTGGCGAGGCCTATACCTGGAAGACCGCCTATGACGAGAACTATGCGCGCTTTTCGCCGGGCAAGCTGCTGATGAGCGAACTCACCGAATGGCATCTCGACGACGCCAATATCGTCCGCTCCGATTCCTGCGCCGTCTCGGACCATCCGATCATGAGCCGCTTCTGGCAGGAGCGCGAGGAGATGGGAACGCTGGTGATCGGCCTGACGCAGAACAGCGACCGCGATATGCGCCAGGTCTCAGCCCAGCTCCATATGTACCGCAGCACCCGCAACATGGCGAAGATGCTGCGCGAGAAGATCATGTCGCTCGCCGGCCGGAGCGGCTAACTTTCCGCCGCCGCCTTCTCCCGCAGCAGTCGGCGGATCACCTTGCCGGTGGTCGTCAGCGGCAAGGCATCGATGAATTCCACCTCGCGCGGATATTCGTGCATCGAAAGCCGCGTCTTCACCCATTCTCTGATGTCGGCGGCCAGCGCCTCGCTTGGCTGATGGCCTGGCGACAGCACGATATAGGCCTTGACGATCTCGGTGCGCACGGCATCGGGTTTGCCGACGGCGGCGGCAAGCTGCACGGCGGGGTGACCGATCAGGCAATCCTCGATTTCGGCCGGGCCGATGCGGTATCCCGACGAGGTGATGACGTCGTCGTCGCGGCCTTCGAAAGTGACGTAGCCATCGGCATCCTGCCGGCCGATATCGCCGGTGAGCAGCCAGCCTTTGGCGAATTTTCGCGCCGTCGCCGCCGCATCGTCCCAATAGCCGAGGAACATGACGGGATCGGGACTGGCGATGGCGATCTGCCCCGGTTCGCCGGCTGGTAATTCGTCGCCCGCCTCATTGACGATCGCAACACGATGCCCCGGCACCGCCCGACCGATGGCGCCGGCCTTGGAGACGCCATAGGCAGCGCTCGACGAGAGCACGAAATTGCACTCCGTCTGGCCGTAGAATTCATTGACGGTGATACCGAGCGTGCGCTGCGCCCATTCATAGGTCTCGCGGCCGAGCGCTTCTCCGGCCGAGCCGATGGTGCGCAGCACCAGATCGTATTTCGAGCGCGGATCGGCAACCGATCGCATCAGCCTTAGTGCCGTCGGCGGAATGAAAGCGTTGCGCACCTTCATCTCCGCCATGATGCGGTAGGCCATGTCGGCATCGAATTTCTGCGCCGGCGACGAGACGACGGGAACGCCGAGCAGAAGAGCCGGCAGCAGCGCGTTGAGCAGACCGCCGGCCCAGGCCCAGTCGGACGGCGTCCAGACCTTGTCGCCCGCTTTCGGAAAACCCTCATGGGCAAACTGCATGCCGGGAATATGGCCGGGCAGGACACGGTGGCCATGCAGCGCCCCCTTCGGCGGCCCCGTCGTTCCCGAGGTGAAGATCATCAACGCCGGATCGTCCGGGCCAGTCTCCACGACCTCGAAGACCGGGGAATGGCCGTCCACCAGTTCGCCGAAGCCGGCCGCATCGGCACTCGCCCCGTCGATGCTGACGATATGTTTCAGCATCGGCAGGCGCTCGCGGATCCGGCGAATGCGTTCGAGACCGAAGCCATTGGTGACGACGGCGACCACACCTGCCGCCTTCAGCCGGTATTCCAACGCATCGACGCCGAAGAGCAGCGCCAGCGGCAGCCCGATCGCGCCGGTCTTGTAGATCGCCACATGCGCAATCACCGTCTCGAAGGATTGGGGCAAGAGTAGCGCGACCCGATCGCCACGGTTCATGCCACGCGACACCAGCGCATTTGCAAAGGCCGAGGAGCGGTCGGCGAGCGCGCGATAGGTCAGACTGCGGTGATCGCCATCCGGGCTGAAATGTTCGAGGCAGATGCGCTCCGGCGCCCTCGCCGCCCAGTCGTCGCTGACGGCGCGGCCGATATTGAAATCCTCGGGAATCCGCCACGAGAAATCGCGATAGAGATCGTCGTAACGATTGTGGGACGGCAGTATCATAGTCGAAGTCCAATGAAATGCTGCACCAGCTAACACCTTGTGCTGCAATTGCGCAAGCGACCGGTCCGGAAGGTGATGACAGACCCGGCTTCAAAACCCATCACGCATTGTTGTGCGCATGGCAGAACCAATTCTTCGCCGGACGCCCTGCGACTTTGCCGGTTTCCGCGCTAGATCATGGAAATCGCCGGGCCAGTGGGTCATGGAATCCATCACGGAGTCGTTTCATGGAATATGCTAAATTTGGGAAGACCGGCCTGGAAGTCTCAAAAATTTGCCTGGGCTGCATGACCTTCGGCGATCCCGGCCGCGGCAATCACGCCTGGAGCCTGCGGGAAGAAGAAAGCCGGGCGATGATCCGCCAGGCGATCGACCTCGGCATCAATTTCCTCGACACCGCCAATACCTATTCCAACGGCTCCTCGGAGGAGATCGTCGGCCGCGCCATCAAAGATTTCGCCAAGCGCGAGGACATCGTGCTGGCGACGAAGGTGTTCAACCGCATGCGGCCGGGCCCGAATGGCGCCGGCCTGTCGCGCAAGGCGATCTTCGACGAGATCGACAACAGCCTGCGCCGCCTCGGCACAGACTATGTCGACCTCTACCAGATCCACCGCTTCGACTACACGACGCCGATCGAGGAAACGCTGGAAGCGCTGCACGACGTCGTCAAAGCGGGCAAGGCGCGCTATATCGGCGCCTCCTCGATGTATGCCTGGCAATTCGCCAAGTCGCTCTACGTCTCCAGGCTGAACGGCTGGACCGAGTTCGTCAGCATGCAGAACCATCTGAACCTGCTCTACCGCGAGGAAGAGCGTGAAATGCTGCCGCTCTGCGAAGATCAGAAGATCGCCGTCATCCCCTGGAGCCCGCTTGCCCGCGGCCGCCTGACCCGCGATTGGGACGAGGCGACGGCGCGCAGCGAAACCGACGAATTCGGCAAGACGCTGTACACGCAGTCCGTCGACGCCGACCGCAGGATCGTCGAGGCCGTGGCCGAGATCGCCAAGGCCCGCGGCATCTCCCGCGCTGAGGTCGCAACCGCCTGGATCCTGCAGAAGAGTGCCGTGACCGCCCCGATCATCGGCGCTTCCAAACCGAACCACCTCAGCGACGCGGTTGCCTCGCTCTCGGTCAAGCTCACCACGGAAGAAGTAGCCGCCCTGGAAGCACCCTATATCCCGCACGCCGTCGCCGGCTTCAAATAACCGCCGGCGAGTTTTCCTCTCCGCCCACGCGGAGACGGATATCGAAACGCATCGTCCCGAACTATGCCCGGCAGCCGGGATCGAGCTTGCGGCGCATAGTCACTAGAAATTGCTCGGCAAGCGCCCGGTCCTCGACCGCACGGGCCAGGATGACGGCGCCCATCATCGAGGAGAGCGTGGTGGCGGCATTGGCGCGGCGCTCCTCTTCGCTCTTGCCGGGAACGATATCGGCAAGCGTCTCGACCAGCACGGAGAGCCCGTCGCTGAAGACGGCGCGCACCGCACCGCGGCTACGGCTGACCTCCTGGATCAGCGTCGCGAAGACACAGCTGCCGCCCGGATCGTCGACCGTGCGCCAATGGATATAATGGTCGAGAAGCGATTCCAGCGGCCGGTCGGGAGAATTGGCGATGTGCTCCTTCCAGCGCGTTTCGACCTTGTCGATCAGCTTACGGCTGACCTCGAGCGCCAACTCGTCCTTCGAAGCGAAATGCCCGTAGAAACCGCCATGCGTCAGCCCTGCCGCCTTCATGATGTCGGCGACGCCAACCCCGTCGAAACCGTTCTCGCGAAAGAGCACACCGGCAACGCTCAGGATCTTTTCACGGTTTTCGGCAAATTTCTCGCGGCTGACCCGCATTTCTCATCTCCAGAAATAGTCGCTTGACAAAATATATGACGTCCATCATGAATACGCAAGAAATATGATGACCATCATGTAAATCATTCCCGAACCTGAATCCGAACGGAATCTCGCTCATGGTATCCACAGCGCTCGCCACCACTCTTGCCCGGCGCAACATCCACTACGGCTGGGTCGTCGTTGCCGCAACCTTCCTCACCATGCTGGTCACAGCCGGCGCCATGGGCGCACCAGGCGTGCTGATCAAGCCGCTGCAGGACGAGTTCGGCTGGGAGACCTCGCAGATTTCCTCGGCCCTTGCGATCCGCCTGATCCTTTTCGGTTTCATGGGCCCGTTCGCCGCCGCCTTCATGAATTATTTCGGTGTGCGCAAGGTCATCGTCTTCGCCCTGGCGCTGATCGGCGCCGGCTTTATCGGTTCGCTGTTCATGACCACGCTGTGGCAGTTGCTGGTGCTCTGGGGCATCGTCGTCGGCTTCGGCACCGGTCTGACGGCGATGGTGCTCGCCGCAACGATCTCCACCCGCTGGTTCACCAAACATCGCGGCCTCGTCGTCGGCATGCTCTCGGCGAGTTCGGCCACCGGCCAGCTCGTCTTTCTGCCGCTGATGGCCGAGCTGACGGAGCGCTACGGCTGGCGCTCCACGGTATTTTTCGTCTGCGCCATGATCATGGTCGCAGCTCTCGCCGTGCTCGCCTTCATGCGCGACCGGCCGGCCGACCTCAACCTGCCCGCCCTCGGCGAAACACAGGTCACGCCGCCGCCGGCCAGCACCTCGCTCGGCGTCGCGCTGATGACGCCGATCACCGTGCTCAAGGAAATCTCCAGGACCTCCACCTTCTGGATCCTGTTTGCCACCTTTTTCATCTGCGGCCTCAGCACCAATGGCCTGATCCAGACCCACTTCGTCACCCTCTGCGGCGATTTCGGCATCGTGCCGGTGGCCGCGGCCAGCGTGCTCGCCGTCATGGGCATCTTCGATTTCTTCGGCACCATCGGCTCCGGCTGGCTGTCCGACCGCTTCGACAATCGCTGGCTGCTGTTCTGGTATTACGGCCTGCGCGGCCTGTCGCTGCTCTACCTGCCCTTCAGCGATTTCAGCTTTTACGGCCTCTCGATCTTCGCCGTCTTCTATGGCCTCGACTGGATCGCCACCGTGCCGCCGACCGTCAAGATCGCCGCCGACCGCTTCGGCCGCGAAAAGGTCGGCCTCGTCTTCGGCTGGGTTTTTGCCGGCCATCAGCTGGGTGCCGCAACCGCCGCCTATGGCGCCGGCCTGTCGCGCACGGAACTTTCGAGCTACCTGCCCGCCTTCTTCATCGCCGGCGCCTTCTGCCTGCTGGCCTCGATCCTGGCGATCACCCTGAAGAAGTCCGGCCTGAGCAATCCCGCACCTGCGGCTGCCCATTGATATCGCAAGCCTCCGGCCTCGAAACGAGGCCGGATCTCTCTACCGGATCAGTCTGATAACTTCGCTTGCCCGTCTTGCGCGTGCGGGCGCTCGCATGTTAGACAGCCGCCCGTTCACTCCGTTGCCCCATTGGCGGAATTGGTAGACGCGCTCGACTCAAAATCGAGTTTCGAAAGAAGTGCTGGTTCGACTCCGGCATGGGGCACCAGCCTACAAGGCTAAACAGCTTTAGTTCACTGAAAAAATTGAGCAAATTCGTCCTCCGGGTACTGCGAACGGTACTGAGCGGGGACCAGAGGCCAGCGGCAGAACGATGCCCCATATGAGGGGCTACACGACCACCTCGATATGCTCGGCGAGGGATTTATCTTGTACCGACGTCCACTGAGTAACATCGCGTTCCATCACGAAAAGTAAGCGTCTTTCCCTCTCAGGTCTGTAAATGTTGGGCTTTGTGAAGACAGAGGCGGCCTCAGTTGCCTCTATCAATGCGTCGAGGTGATGTATCGCAGCGTATTCTAGGGCGGCGTCCTTAAGGTCGCCCGTCCCGTTCAACTCGAAGAATTTTTCAGGCAAATCGCTGACGCCTTTGACTATCTTGACGTTTGAATAATTTACGTCTCTGACAGCAAACCTCGTTGCTCCAAGTAGGTTGGCAATTTTCTGAGCGAACGTCGTCACCCGGTTAATTCTGAGGAGCCTGCTACCAAATTTGGCGTGGCGAAGACTTCGTTCGGTCTTACGCGCGTCAGACGAAGTGCATATCACCAGGGAGTTGAATCCAGAATTCGAAATCATCCCGAGAGATTCTTTTGGCGATACTAAGTGGATCATCCCTAGACCTTCGCGGACGTCCACCGCTTCTTCATTCTCGATGGTGTGGTAGAAGTGGAGCGGATTGAGACGGATGCTTCCTTGCAGCCAAAACTCAAGAGCCGCGTTGTCCGTGAATTTGTAGGCAACATCGTCGTCCGCATGCGGAGGAGCTTTGGCCGGCGTCAGGCTAACGCATTTATCAACATTGGTTTCCTCGTCGAGGTCTAACACATAGTCGAAGAGCGCTCCGGCCACACGGAGTAGATTCCTATCGCTGAAGATTGCATTCTCTCCCCAAATCGCGATCATTTTTAGAAGAAGGGATCGACCCTGGTTCGAAAGTTTGAAACCGCCGTTCGCAACAAATTCTACCGTCATGAGAACTGCCTGCTGTGCCCCTAAATGTTAGTCAGTAACGCCAAGCGTAAGGTCCAATCCCCGAGATTGCCATCCCTGATGCGCCCATCTGGTTGGTAAGTTTCGGCTTTAGACGCCGTCGAGTTGCAGAAGGCGTTGCCAAGTTCATGGCCAACCCGACCGAGAAGGCAGCGAAGTACCGTGGCAAACCAGAGAACACCAACTGCAACGAGCTGGTCGCAGAGTTGCTCAAAGCCGACAAGAGCTGGACTGGCGTTCAACAGGCGACGGGCGTAAGTCGCATGACGGGGGCTAAGGTTGCCAACAGGCTGCGGGAGGGGGCTTGAGTGGCGGTGCCCCCCTAGGCGACGAATAGGTTTCCTCTAGGACCAGAGCCGTCCCGACCGGCAGTTAACCCGCGACGTTGACAAGGTAAGTCACAAATGCGGCACATGAGCCGAGCATAAAGATGGCCTCTGCTTCCTCGACCATCGTTTCTTTGTCTCCAACCATAGGGTGCCGGATGCCGTTCGCGTCGCTAGTGTAGCCATAGATGTTGCTGAACCCACTTTTAAGGGCGGGGTGCATGGGGTGTTTTTTGCCTATCTCTGTCAGCGCTTTCTGAAGGCTAGCCTCTCCTGTAAGCGACCGCGCCACCGACTCGACAGCATGAATGCTTTCTCTAACACTGTCCGCGTATTCGCCCGCTGTGAGAGACGAGCCCGCCTTCAGTAGATGGATCCGCGCACCTCCGAGTCCTGGACGGCTCATAGCGTCCAGAGCGGTATATATAGCTTCCCCCTCCTCCTCCGAGGAGATTGGGACCACTGACCCGTCTAACAACCGATATGCGCAACGCTCTTCTTCCATGAGGCGGACAAAGCCATCGGCTAGCATCGGGTCGTTGCAATTCCGGGCAAGCCACTCCACGAGGCCTAATACCTCGTCGTAGCGTCCATTTCGAATACGGGTCTCATGGCGTCCACTAGGTGTTCCAACCGGTTACCAAGGTCATCGACGAAACGTCCCAGTCGCTTCACCGAATAGTCGCGATGCAGCCGTTTCCAGGTGGTGCCTAGGCTGGTGCGCAGCAGTTGGCTGCTTTGCTCGTGCTCTACATGACTGTACACGGTATCCCAGAGACGCGCCCGCAAGACATCAGACACTACTTTGAGCGCCATTTGCGACGGCAGGGGCTGGAGACCTTCCGCTTGTTCGAAGGAAATTTGAGACCTGTCAAAAAGAGTCATGATGCACCAACAGGAAAGAGGTCACCAAAGATGAAAGAGGTTACCGATTCGTACAACTCACGGCGACCGCGCACTTCGAGCAAGCCCCAGTCCCACCCGTGCGTCTACAATTTCAGGGCTGATATTGTTAAGCTGATCACGCTTATTGCTAAGGCCCCCCAACTCAGCCAGGGCTTAAAGAGCATCTCCATCTCGATATTCGCTTCGCGGCGAAGAAGGAGTTTACCCTCGTCAGTGAGATAATACCTGCCGTGAGGATTGCTCCACGACCAGTATTGATCATCATACACAGGCTCTTCCGAGATAGGCCTCTGCGGAATTGGCACTCTCCAAGCCCTTGCCCGCTCGATAGCGTTCCGCGTCTCGATTTCATCGATTTGAGCGTAAACGAACTCTCTGCGAGTGTCATAATCGAAATAGGCCCTGTCCCAAGCGTCGGTCCCGCGCCCCAGCTTCTGCTCCTGGACTTTGCTCCGGAATTCGTTTTCCGCGTCCTCTAGATCAAATCGCAACTGCGCGAGCCGATAACGATCATCACGCCTTCGTAGTATTTCGGCGACGAGCCCCATCTACCCTCCGAGACCTTCGTGACTTCTATCTAGCGGCGCGATCATCCAACGCAATAATTAGAGCTTTCATGAACTCGACCCGACGCTGGGAAAGGCAATCTGGAGACGCGGCCGCGATCTCAAGCGTTGCGAGGCCCCTAATTGCTTGAGATATTCAGTAGGCGTTACAGCTTCATGTGTAACGAATTGAAGTTAAAGGTGAATTTCCCCATACTGCACCGGTTCGATAATAGCCGAAGCTCACAGAGCGTAAGCTGTCGCTGCAGTTCCGCAGGAACGATGGCGGACGGGTTCGATTATGCTGCGATAAGCAGAACCATGCTCCCGAATATAACCATCTCGCGCCTCCGCATCGACAAGCTGACGCGGAAGCGCGGACCGAATTCACATCCGAACCTACTTGTTCTTCAGCAGCCACATCTTGCCGGCCATGGTGATGCCGTAGACGTCTTTCGTGACATCGTCATCGAGGTGCCGCCGCTCGAGGAAACCCGGTTCCTTCAGCTCGCCCAGCGTCTTGGCGGTGACCGATTTGATTTTCTGCGGCCGCTCTTTCCAACGGTCGTTTTTCGCGTAGGTCACCGTCGCGTTCTGATGCGTCCATTTATTGGCCGGCTGAGGGTAAAGGTCTCCATCCCGGGCGAGTTTCAATGCGGCGATCTGGGACGGCGTAAGTTCAATCATACTCAAAAATCCTGTGCAGGCGGTGTTTGCGCTGGGAATGCGCTTCTACCAAAGGCGTGCTCATAACACCGACGGACGAGTTTCACCACTGCATTGCGATATCAGCGCCATGAAAGGCGAAAACCCGGCTCTGTGAACCGGGCTTCGTCCTTGTCGAGAATGTTTCGTTAGTTGCAACGCCGGACCGTTTTGGTCACTTCGCCGTCGTCGGTCTGGCGGGTAACGCTTCTGGTTTCGCAGCCATTGTCGCGATAGCGGCGGTGTTCGCGTTCGCGCACCGCACCGAAAGTGACGCCGCGCTCGCTGATGGTAATGCCGGGTCTGACCCGCTCATGACGATAACCGTCATCATAGGAACGTTCCCTGACATAGACGCTGTCGGCGAGAACAGGCGCTGCAAACGAGCAGGCGGCAAGGGCCGCCACAGTACAATTCAGGATGATCTTCCGCATGTCGTTTCTCCTTTCTTGATGAAAGGGCAACGAGACAAGACGCAACTGGTTCCAACATTGCCGGCCGCCCGGCCGAGCCGCAGACGACAGCAGATAAGTTCCGCGCTTCATCGCACGGATTGAGAACAAGGCAGCGCCATCCGCTAAATCGACTGTTTAATTTTGCCTGCACTTCGTACAGAGTGGCCGCCGCTATTACAGGAAGGTTCGGACGTGCATCAGGAAGTAGGGCTCATCGCGACGGTTGCCGTCAGTTTCGTTTTCGCGGCGATCCTGGGTTATGGCGCCGACCGGCTGCGGCTGCCGCCGCTCGTCGGATACCTGATGGCCGGCATTCTGATGGGGCCGTTCACGCCGGGCTTCGTCGCCGATTCCGCCCTTGCCGGCCAGCTCGCCGAAATGGGCGTCATCCTTTTGATGTTCGGGGTCGGCCTGCATTTTTCCGCCTCCGATCTGCTCGCCGTGCGGGGGATCGCTGTGCCGGGCGCGATCGGGCGGATCATCCTCGCCACCCTTCTCGGCATCGGCCTTTGCAAACTCTGGGGCTGGAGCCTCGGCGCCGGCATCGTCCTCGGCCTCAGCCTGTCGGTGGCCAGCACCGTCGTTCTGCTGAAGGCGCTGGAGGAGCGCAATCTCGTCAACGCGCCGAGCGGGCGCGTCGCGGTCGGCTGGCTGATCGTCGAGGATCTGGTGATGGTGCTGGCGCTGGTGCTGCTGCCGGCGCTGGCGGAGCTTCTCGGCGGCAATGCCGCCACGACCACCAATCACGGTCTCGGCGAGCTGCCGCTGGTGCTGACGCTCGGCCTGACGCTGTTGAAGGTGGCCGGCTTCGCCGCCATGGCGATCTTCCTCGGGCCGCGCATCGTGCCCTGGCTGCTGACGATGATCGCCCGCACCGGCTCGCGTGAACTGTTCACGCTGACGGTCTTGGCGATCGCACTCGGCATCGCCTTCGGCTCGGCGGCGATCTTCGGCGTCTCCTTTGCGCTCGGCGCCTTCTTCGCCGGCGTCGTCATGAGCGAATCCCAGCTCAGCCACAGGGCGGCAGCCGATTCGCTGCCGCTGCAGAATGCCTTCTCGGTGCTGTTCTTCGTCTCCGTCGGCATGCTCTTCGACCCTTCGATCCTGGTGCGCCAGCCGCTGGCGGTGATCGGCGCGCTGGCGCTCGTCATCCTGGGTAAGGGCATCATCACCTTTGCGATCGTCATATTGCTGCGCTATCCGATCGGCCTCGGGTTGACATTGGCCGGCGGCCTTGCCCAGATCGGCGAATTTTCCTTCATTCTCGCCGGCCTCGGCGTCACGCTCGGGCTGCTGCCGCGTGAGGGTCAGGATCTGATCCTCGCCGCCGCGATCCTGTCGATCACGCTCAACCCGATCGTGATCCTGGCGACCGACGGGTTGAAGACATATGCCCATGCGACATGGCCCACCCTCTGGGAGAGCTACGGCAGAAAGCGGCAGAAGGTGCTGGGCAGGGAGCTGGAAAAAATCAGGGCGCTCGGCGAGGAGCGCGAACGCGAGCATCAGCTGAAAATGCAGCAGCTGATCGAGACGTTCCCGTTGTTCTCCGAGGTCGACGAGGACGCGCAGGAGGAGCTGCTGCTGCTCTTCAAGGCGAAATCCGCGCCCCCCGGCGAACGCGTCATCCGCCGCGGCGACCGCGGCGACGGCATGTATTTCATTTCTTCGGGCGCAGTGGAAGTCCGGCTCGCCAGCGGCGCGATCCGCCTGGAGCCCGGCGCCTTCTTCGGCGAGATGGCGCTCTTGAGCGGCGGGCGGCGCACCGCCGACGTCATCGCCGTCGACTTCTGCCAGTTCGAGGTGCTCGAACGGCGCGACTTCAACATGTTCATGTCACGTCATCCCAATCTGCGCGCCGCTGTCAGCGAAATGGCCCAGAAGCGCACCGAGATGAACGACCTGCGTCAGCAGTGGGAAAAGTCGATGGACCTCTCCTGACGCAAAGGCCGATACATGCCGCGGCATTGCGGCAGCACGATCGCCTCAGCCCGCCGGCCAATAGCCGTCGGCGCGGAAATCCTCCGGGATCGGATCGAGCCGGGATAAGCTCTCGGCGGCGAAATCGATCTGCAGCGACAGATATTTAAGCGAGGCCCGCATCGGCACTCCGGTCACAAATTCCCGGATGCGCGACGGATGATAGCCGCTTTCGTTCAGCCGCCGCGCCGCCTCCCGGCGTACATCGTCCCGGCTCGGCCTGCCGCCCTCTTCGGGCCGCTCAACCATCTGCGCGGCCAGCCCGCGGCCGCCTTCGATCACTTTGAACATTCCCATGCCACCCTGCACGTCGCCTCACATCAGCTCGAGCATGATGTCGTCCGCCCACATTTTCGGCATCATGCTCTGAGACAGCTTGCGGCAGAATGGCCGATTCGCCATCCCGTGAAATCTTGGGAGAGGCGGCAGGAGCCCGCATCACGAAATTTTTAGGCGGCGGGTGGCACGAAGGACACGGGCGAGCATTTACAGCGCCGCGCATGGCCCCTAAAGCTTTTTGCACCGCAACAGGAAGGGAATGGAATGCTTCGCAGACTTTACGACTGGACCATGTCTCTGGCCGCGCGCAAATCGGCCGAAGTCTGGCTCGCCGTCATCGCCTTCGTCGAAAGCTCCGTCTTTCTCGTCCCCGCCGATGTGCTGTTCCTGCCGATGGCGCTTGCCAAGCCGGAACGCTCCTATCGCTACGCCGTGATTGCCACAGTCGCTTCCGTGCTCGGCGGCATAGCCGGCTGGGCGCTCGGCTTTTACGCCTTTGAGACGGTGGCGCGGCCGGTTCTCGAATTCTACGGCAAGCTCGACGCCTTCGAGCAGATGAAGGCCTATGTCACCTACGAGTGGATCCTGCTGCTGCTTGTCACATCAGGTCTTGCGCATCTGCCGCCGATCAAGATCGTCACGATCCTCTCCGGCGTCATTCACGTCAATCTGGGCCTTTTCATTGTTTCGGCGATTATTGCCCGCGGCGCGCGTTTCCTCTTCCTCGCCTGGCTGCTGCGCCGCTACGGCGAACCGATCCGTGACTTCATCGAGAAGCGCCTCGGCCAGATCGTCGGCATCGGCGCCACGGCGGTGATCGTGCTGTATGTCGGCTACCGCTCTTTCGCCCACTAAAGCATCTTTACTGTTCCGCAATTCCAGACGCAAAACCGCTTCACATTTTTGCTGGAATTGCACCAATCCAAACTCTCGCGGAGCTCCGCCATGACTGCCAACGCCTCGCCGCTCGCCCGCCCCGGCCTCGTCTATTCCATATTGCTCGCCATCGGCATGGCGGCGGCGGTCGGCACGGCGCTTGGTTTCCAATATATCGGCGGCTATATTCCCTGTGCGCTCTGCCTGCTGCAGCGCCAGCCCTATTACTACGCCATCCCGATCGCCATCCTCGCGGCAATTTCGGAACTTGTCGGCCTGCCGAACTGGATCACCCGCGCGCTCATTCTCGCCGCCGGCATGCTGATGCTGGTGACGGCCGGCATGGGCGTCTATCACGCCGGCGTCGAATGGCATTTCTGGGCCGGCCCGGCGACCTGCTCGACGACGGCAAGCAGCATGACGACCAATGCCGGCGATCTGCTCGGCGAACTCAACACGATCAAGGGCCCGTCCTGCACCGATGCGGCGCTCCGGGTGCTCGGCCTGTCCTTTGCCGGCTGGAACGTGATTGCCGGAATTCTGCTCGCAGCCTTCGCTTTCGTCGGCGTTCGCAAGGCGGCCTGATCAGGGCTGCAGTTCGGTATCCCAGTAGAGATAGTCGAGCCAGCTGTCGTGCAGATAGTTCGGCGGAAACAGCCGGCCGTTATTGTGTAGATCCTGCACCGTCGGCTGATAGGGCTTCTGCGCCGGGAACATGCTCGCCTGCTTGGGAAGCTTGCTGCCCTTGCGCAGATTGCAGGGCGAACAGGCGGCCACGACATTCTCCCAGGTGGTTTCGCCGCCATGGGCGCGCGGGATGACGTGATCGAAGGTCAGATCGTCATGGGCGCCGCAATACTGGCACTCGAACCGGTCGCGCAGGAAGACGTTGAACCGGGTGAAGGCCGGATTGCGGGACGGCTGAACGTAAGTCTTGAGGCACACGACGCTCGGAAGCCGCATCGAAAAACTCGGCGAGGAAACCGAATGTTCATACTCGGCGATGATGTTCACACGGTCGAGAAATACCGCCTTGATCGCGTCCTGCCAGGACCACAGCGACAAGGGGTAATAACTCAGCGGCCGGTAGTCAGCGTTCAGAACGAGCGCTGGCAGGGCCTGGGGGGAGACTGCAATCGTCAAGGGACTCTCCTGATCGATTCGGCATCTGCACCTGTATATTAGGCCGGTTGTTACAGGATTGTGAAGTCCAATAAATTCAGAGGATAAAGGCAATTTGAAGAGTATTGCCGATCAGCCGGTCGGCACCATGTCGCGGCGCGTTTTCGTGGCGTAATAGGCCCAGAAAAGCCGGGCCGCCACCGAGCGCCATGGCGACCAGGTTTGCGCCAGGGCAGTCAGCGCCTTTATCTGCGGCCGGGCCGCGAGACCGAATGCCGCACCGACGGCACTCTGCAGCGCGACGTCGCCGGCCGGGAAGACATCGGCATGGCCGCCGCAGAACATCAGATAGACCTCTGCCGTCCACGGACCGACGCCCTTCAGCGCGATGAGTTCGCCAAGCGCTTCTTCAGGCGGCTTCAGGCAGAGCCCGGCAAGATCGAGTTGGCCGGAGGCAACGGTTTCGGCGATCCGCGACAGCGTCTCGGCCTTGGCGCGCGACAGGCCGAAGTCGCGCCAGGCTTCGGCGTGAAGCAGCACGTAGCCTTCGGCGGTCAGGAGGCCGTCGGCCGGCAGCATGCGCCGCCAGATCGCCTCGGCACTGGCGCGCGACACCATCTGCGAGACGATGATATGGGCAAGGCCGGCAAAACCCGGTTCGCGCAGCCGCAGCGGGAGAGGGCCGGCCTGCGCCGCGATCGGCACAAGGCGCGGATCGAGACGGAGCAGCGCTTCGAGCCCCAACCTGACGTCGTCTTCGTTGCGGATGATCTGCACATCGCCTCGCAGTGGTTCGAAACCCAAATCCATGGCAGAAGAAAGCATGACCACGAGCGAGCGTCAAAAACCTGTCTTTCGTTTTGCGCCGAGCCCCAACGGTGAGCTGCATCTCGGCCATGCGCTCTCGGCCTTCTTGAACCGCGACATGGCGGAGGCCGAGCAGGGCCGCCTGCTGCTGCGCATCGAGGATATCGACCAGACCCGCTGCACGCCGGAATTCGAGGCCGGCATCCTCAGCGATCTCGACTGGCTGGGGATTGGCTGGGAAAGCCCGGTGCGGCGCCAGTCGGAACATTTTCCCGAATATCAGGCGGCACTTCACGCGCTGATCGAGCGTGGGGTGGTCTATCCGGCCTTCCTGACGCGCGGCGAGGTGAAGACGCGCGTCACGGCCTATGAGGCGGCGGGTAAAACCTGGCCGCGCGATCCCGACGGCACCCCGCATTATCCCGCAATCGATCGCGAACGCCCGGAAGACGAATGGCGGGAGATGCTGACCTCGGGAAAAAAACACGCCTGGCGGCTCGATATGCGCAAGGCGCTCGACCTGATCGGCGAGCTGCTGTTCTGGACGGAAACCGGCGACGGCAGATCGGGCGAGATCGCCGCCGAGCCGGACGTCTGGGGCGACGTCATCCTGTCGCGCTCCGACGCCCCGTCGAGCTATCATCTTTCGGTGGTGGTCGACGACGCGATCCAGGGCATCACCCATGTGGTGCGCGGGCTCGATCTGTTCCACGCGACATCGGTGCACCGGCTGCTGCAGGTGCTGCTCGGCCTGCCGCAGCCGGTCTATCATCATCATCGCCTTGTTCTCGACGCTGCCGGCCGCAAGCTTTCGAAAAGCCAGGGCGACAGCGGCATCGGCGAATTGCGCGCCCGCGGCCTGTCAGGGGCCGATATTCGCCGCCTTGTCGGGCTCTGATGGCCTTTCGACCCGCTGCCTGCCGACAATCGAAAGCGTGTGGGAAAACATCCGGAAGACCCGGAATTTGATCAGCGCCGCGTTGATCTCGGCGCCGATGATGAAGATGACGCCGACCATGTAGAGGAAGATCAGCACGATCATGACGGAGGCGAGACCGGCATAGGTTGCGGTATAATTGGCGAAGGTCGCGAGATAATAGGCAAAGATCAGCGCCCCGGCGAGCCAGAGCAGCAGGGTGAGCAGCACGCCCGGAATGACGTCGAAGACCCGCCGTTTGCCGGCCGGCAGCCAGAGATGCATGACCAGCAGCCCGACGGTCAGCACCACAAGCGTGCCATAGATACGCCAGCTGAAGACGATCTCGAGCGTATCGGCAAACAGCGGAAACCAGTTCCTGGCATAGTCGAGCGCCAGCGGCACGGCGACCAGCAGGATGCTGATCGCCGCAAAGATGATCACTGCGATCAGCACATAGCCGAGGCTGGCGAGGCGGGTGAAATACCACGGCCGCGTTTCCTGCACCCGGTAGGCGCGGTTGAGCGAAATGCGCAGCGCCTCGACGCCGTTCGAAGCGAAATAGGCGGCCGCCAGCACCGAGATCGTCAGCAGCCCGCCGCGCGGAATGGTCAGCACCTGCAGCACCTGGTCGGCGAGCGGCTTGGCGATCGCCTCGGGCCAGGTGTCGAAGATCAGATGAATGGCGGTCGAGGAAAACTGATCGGCGCCGAGGAAGCTTGCCAGCGCCGTGCCGAAGATCAGGAAGGGGAAAACCGCAAGCAGGCTCGACAGCGCCACATGGCTCGCCATGGCGAAGCCGTCATCCTCGACCATGTGACAGATCGCGTCATAGACCACGTCGTATATCGTGCGCAGTGGCTTCGGCATTCCGTCTCCGGCTTTCCAGATTGTATCCTCTGGCCGAATATGGGAAACGAGTCCCATTTTGTACAGGAATCATTCCATGGCGGGAGAGCGCAGCATCGTCGTGACTGGATGCTCGTCCGGTATCGGCGCTCATTGCGCCCGGGCGCTGAAAGCCGATGGCTGGCGCGTCTTCGCGACGGTGCGCAAACCGGAAGACCTGCCGGGCCTGGAGGCCGATGGCATCGAAGCCTTCCTGATGGACTATGCCAGGAGCGAAACGATCTCGGATCTGGTCGGCGCGGTTCTGGAACGCAGCGGCGGCCGCATCGATGCGCTCTTCAACAATGGCGCCTACGGCCAGCCGGGCGCCGTCGAGGATCTTTCGACGGCAGCGCTGCGCGCCCAGTTCGAGGCGAATTTCTTCGGCTGGCATGAATTGACGCGGCAGGTGATCCCGGCGATGCGCAAACGCAAGGAGGGCCGGATCGTGCAGTGCTCGTCGATTCTCGGCGTCGTGCCCTATCGCTATCGCGGCGCCTACACCGCTTCCAAATTCGCGCTCGAAGGCCTCAGCATCACGCTGCGCATGGAGCTGCAGGGCAGCGGCATCCATGTGAGCCTGATCGAGCCGGGACCGATCGCCACACGTTTCACCGCCAACGCGCTCGCAAAGATCAAGGAGCATATCGACCTTGAGAATTCGCCGCACGCGGCCGACTATGTCAGGCAACTGGCGAGACTCGATGGATCCGGCCCGGTCAGCCGCCATAAGCTCGGCCCGGAAGCGGTCTATTCCGTATTGAAACACGCATTGAACTCGAAAAACCCAAGGCCACATTATCCTGTAACGACACCGGCTAAACAGGGCATGTTCCTGAAGCGGCTGCTTCCGGCAGACCTCTTCTACCGCCTGATGCGCTGGACGGACTGAGAAAGCTGAATGCCATGTCCACCGTCACCTATATCCTTGCGATCATCGTCATGGGCCTCGTCGCCCTCGTCCTGATCCGCGGCCTCTTCAACATGATGAAAGGCGGCGACGCCAACCGTTCCAACAAGCTGATGCAGCTTCGCGTGCTGTTACAGGCAATCGCCGTCATCCTGATCATGCTGACACTCTGGATCACCGGCGGCGGCCGGCCGACGTGAGAAGACCGTGGGAGGGGTATTTTTAAATGACGGACACGGACAGAAATAACGGAGGAGAGGCGAGCGCCGGTTTGAGGAAGCACCTCGAAACGGTGTGCATCAGTATGCCGGGGCGAGTTTGGCGAAAGGGCCAACCCCAACCTCCGTCATCCTCGGGCTTGACCCGAGGATCCATCCCCGTAGCCGCTGGTGAATGCGGTGTGGATGCTCGGGTCAGGCCCACGGCTGTCCGGTTCGTACCAATGGCTGCCCCTCACCCTAACCCTCTCCCCGTTCTGACGGGGAGAGGGGACGTGCCCTGCGAGACGTGGGTGAGGAGCGGAGAGGGTGCGGCATATTCCCTTCTCCCCGTCAAAACGGGGAGAAGGTGGCGGCAGCCGGATGAGGGGCGTGGTGAGACGCCGCCCGACGCGGTTGCTCCCTACGCACGGGCAAATTTGGCGACAATGCCAACCCCACCCTCCGTCATCCTCGGCCTTGAGCCGAGGATCCATGCCACGACCGCTGGTGAATGCGGTGTCGATGTTCGGGTCAAGCCCGAGCATGACGGAGGATGGGGTGGTTCAACCCTCCCCCCGTCAGGCGGTGCAGCATGGTGAAACTCAACAAAATCTACACCAAAACCGGCGACGACGGCACGACCGGGCTGGTTGCCGGCCCGCGCCGGACAAAGGACGATCTGCGCGTCGATGCCTATGGCACGATCGACGAGGCCAATTCCGCGATCGGCCTGGCGCGGCTGCATACAGCAGGCCTGCCCGAACTCGACGCCATGCTGATGTCGATCCAGAACGATCTCTTCGATCTCGGCGCCGATCTTGCCACGCCCGATACCGGCGGGCCGCCGGCCTATGAGCCGCTGCGGATCGTCGAGGCGCAGGTCGCCCGCGTGGAGCGCGACATCGACCAGTTGAACGCCGGCCTCGAACCGCTGAAATCCTTCATTCTGCCGGGCGGCAGTCCGGCCGCCGCCCAGTTGCATCTGGCCCGCACGATCGCGCGGCGCGCCGAACGTTTGATGGTGGCGCTTGCCCGCACCGACGGCGAGATCCTCAGCGAGCCGGCCAGGAAATACGTCAACCGGCTCTCCGATTTCCTCTTCGTCGCCGCACGTCATGCAAATGACCGAGGCCATGCGGATGTGCTTTGGGTTCCGGGAAAAAACAGATAGGCTTGCCGCGATTACGATCGCCGGGGGGCTTGATGTTCATACCATTTCACGACGCCAATACGCTGAAACATATCAAGGCCCAGTGGGTGACGCTCTCACTGATCGCATTGAATGTCGCCGTCTGGCTTTTCACCAGCCTGGAGAGCGAGCAGGCAGCGCAGGCAACGACGGTCGGGCTCGGCTATATCCCGGCGATCGCCTTTGGCGACGCAGTGCTGGCCCAGGGGCTGGAAATCGTGCCGGCGCCGCTGACTTACCTCACCTATGCCTTCGTCCATTCCGGCTTCTGGCATCTGGCATCCAACATGATCTTCCTCTGGGTCTTCGGCGACAATGTCGAGGACGCGATGGGACATCTGCGCTTCCTGATTTTCTATCTGCTCTGCGCGGCCGCCGGCGCACTCTGCCACGGCCTGCTGACCATGACGTCGCAAGCGCCGCTGGTCGGCGCCTCGGGGGCGATCTCCGGCGTGGTTGCCGCCTATGTCATGCTGCATCCGCGCGTCAGGGTCTGGGTTCTGGTCTTCTTCCGTCTGCCGCTGCCGCTGCCGGCCTTCGTGCCGCTGCTTTTATGGATCGGCCAGCAATTCTTCATGCTGGCGATGGCACCCGACGGCGACGTGTCCTGGGGCGCCCATGTCGGCGGCATCCTTGCCGGGGCGCTTCTGATCCTGGTGCTGCGCCGGGAAGGCGTGCCGCTTTTCGACCGGGAGATCGTCACGCCCCGGGCTGTGAAAGACGATCCCGGCGCCGGTCCGGCCATCACTGTCGATGCCGCCGGGCGAAAGATCCAACGCCTTCCCTGGGGCCGGCGCAGACAAGAATATTGACGTGAACGTCAACGTCCATATATTGCCCGGCAAATTGCCGCCAGCGACATGGAAGCGTTGAATTTGGAGGAAAAGCGCGTATCCATGTCGCCATTCGACAATCGAAATGGCGCGCGAACGCGCATTTTCGCTCCAGCTAGTTTCTCCTGAAGGAAGGACCACCATGAAGATTCTCGTGCCCGTCAAGCGCGTCGTCGACTACAACGTGAAGATCCGGGTGAAGCCGGATGGTTCCGGTGTCGAGCTTGCCAATGTGAAGATGTCGATGAACCCGTTCGACGAGATCTCGGTGGAAGAGGCGCTGCGGCTGAAGGAAGCCGGCAAGGCTGAGGAAGTGGTGGTGGTGTCGATCGGTCCGGCCAAGGCCGAGGAGACGCTGCGCACCGCGCTGGCCATGGGTGCCGACCGGGCGATCCTGGTCGAGACCGATGATGCCGTCGAGCCGCTGGCTGTCGCCAAGATCCTCAAGGGCGTGGCCGATGCCGAGCAGCCGGGATTGGTCATCGTCGGCAAGCAGGCGATCGACGACGACAGCAACCAGACCGGCCAGATGCTGGCCGCCCTGCTCGGTTCGGCGCAGGCGACCTTCGCCTCGAAGATCGAGATCGGTGACGGCAAGGCAACGGTCACCCGCGAGGTCGATGGCGGCCTGCAGACGATCGAGATCAAGCTGCCGGCGGTGATCACCTCGGATCTGCGTCTCAACGAACCGCGTTATGCCTCGCTGCCGAACATCATGAAGGCGAAGAAGAAGCCGCTCGACAAGAAGAGCCCGGCTGATTTCGGCGTCTCCACCACGCCGCGGCTGAAGGTGCTGAAGACCGAGGAGCCCTCGGGCCGCAAGGCCGGCGTCAAGGTCAAGTCGGTCGCCGAACTCGTCGACAAGCTGAAGAACGAAGCCGGCGTGCTTTAAGGCAGGAAAGAGAGAACACCATCATGACCATTCTTCTTCTGGCCGACCACGACAATGTCAGCCTTTCCGACCAGACCGCCAAGGCGCTGACGGCCGCAAGCCAGATCGGCTCCGATATTCATATTCTCGTCGCCGGCAAGGGCGCCAGGGCTGCGGCCGATGCCACGGCCAAACTCGCCGGTGTCTCCAAGGTGCTGCTCGCCGAAAGCGACGAACTGGCTAACAATCTGGCCGAGCCGCTCGCCGACCTGATCGTCTCGCTCGCCGGCGCCTACGACACCATCCTCTCGGCCGCCACCTCGGTCGGCAAGAACGTGCTGCCGCGGGTCGCCGCCCTGCTCGATGTCGCCCAGGTCTCGGAGATCATCGAGGTCGTCAGCCCCGACACCTTCAAGCGGCCGATCTATGCCGGCAATGCCATCCAGACGGTGCAGGCAAGTGATGCCAAGAAAGTGATCACCGTGCGCACCGCCTCGTTTGCCTCAGCCACGGAAGGCGGCTCGGCAACGGTGGAGGCGATCGCGGCAATCTCCAATCCGGGCCTGTCGCGTTTCGTCGACGATGCGCTGTCGGCTTCCGATCGTCCGGAACTGACCTCGGCGAAAATCATCCTTTCCGGCGGCCGGGCACTCGGCTCGGCGGAGAAGTTCCGGGAAGTCATCCTGCCGCTTGCCGACAAGCTCGGGGCTGCCGTCGGCGCCAGCCGTGCGGCCGTCGACGCCGGTTATGCGCCGAACGACTGGCAGGTCGGTCAGACCGGCAAGGTCGTCGCGCCGCAGCTTTATATCGCCGCCGGCATCTCCGGGGCGATCCAGCATCTGGCCGGCATGAAGGATTCGAAGCTGATCGTCGCCATCAACAAGGACGAGGAGGCGCCGATCTTCCAGGTTGCCGACTACGGTCTGGTCGCCGATCTGTTCGAGGCTCTGCCGGAACTGGAAAAGGCGCTCTAAGCACGTCGCGCAAAGACCGAAAGCGCGAGATGCGAATCTGAAAGCGCGCAGCGCGCTTCAAACGCGTCAAATGCTTTTCTTTCGCACTTGCGAATGACTGGAAAATTATCTTTTATCGGTCTACTACTGCTGCCGGGCGATCATTCGTCCGGCAGTATTGCTAAAAAATGCGGCGGCGCGGGGGCGAATGCCGTGCGGGGGTTTGGAGATGAATGCGGTGTTGAAGAATATTGGTATTATCGGTGCCGGCCAGATGGGCTGCGGCATCGCGCATGTTTCGGCCGCCGCAGGTTACAGGGTTCACATCTACGATCTCTCGCAGGATCGCATCGAGTCCGGCCTTGCCACCATCAACGGCAACCTGGCCCGTCTGGTGACGAACGGCAAGATGACCGAAGAGGAACGCAAGTCGACCTTGTCGCTCATCACAGGCTCGTCCGATGTCAATGATCTCGCCCCGTCCGATCTCGTTATCGAGGCTGCCACCGAGGATGAGAGCGTCAAGCGCAAGATCTATGCGCAGGTCTGTCCGGTCCTGAAGCCGGAAGCGCTGCTTGCCACCAACACCTCTTCCCTTTCCATCACCCGGCTTGCTGCCGCCACCGACCGCCCCGAACGCTTCATGGGCATTCATTTCATGAACCCGGTGCCGGTGATGAAGCTGGTCGAACTGGTGCGCGGCATCGCCACCGACGAGAAAACCTTCTCCGCCGCCAAGGAATTCGTCGGCACGCTGGAAAAGACCATTACCGTCGCCGAGGACTTCCCGGCCTTCATCGTCAATCGCATCCTGCTGCCGATGATCAACGAAGCGATCTACACGCTCTATGAAGGCGTCGGCACGGTCGACGCCATCGATACGGCGATGAAGCTCGGCGCCAACCATCCGATGGGACCGCTGCAGCTTGCCGATTTCATCGGCCTCGACACCTGCCTGTCGATCATGCAGGTGCTGCATGACGGCCTGGCGGACTCGAAATATCGACCCTGCCCGCTGCTGGTGAAATATGTCGAAGCCGGCTGGCTCGGACGCAAATCCGGCCGCGGCTTCTACGACTATCGCGGCGAAGTGCCGGTCCCGACCCGGTAAGTAAGCAGGTCTCATCAGAACGGGCGAATAGACCGGACGCCGGTGAAATGCTTTCCTTGCCGTGAATGGGAGGAAACGCCATGTCGACCGAAACCCCGATGTTCCTGCTGCAATGCTGCGTCCTTATCGGAATTGCCGGCGTTTTCCTGATGAGAGGAGATGGCGACTCCTGACTGATATTCTTACGATCCGATCGCACCCTTGATCAAACTCTTGGCGTCCTCGCTGTCCCAGGCGGCGGGTCCGTTCATGGCGGAGATCAGGCAGCCCTTGTCGTCGAGCAGCAGCGTCACCGGTAGGCCGAAGGCGAGACCTTCCTTCTTCAGGCTATTGAAGACGCCGATCGTATTGTCGCGATAAAGCTGCAGCGCATCGACGCCGGTCTCGGCGAGGAAAGTCTTCGGCTTCTCGTCGTCCCCCGTATCGATATTGACCGGCACGACCTGGAACTTGTCGCTGCCCATCTGCTTTTCCAGTGCGTTCAGCGCCGGCATCTCCTCGCGGCAAGGCACGCACCACGTCGCCCAGAGATTGAGCAGCACGGTCTTGCCGGCGAAATGGTCGAGCGTCAGCGGTTTGCCGTCAGGGCCGTTGAAGGACACCGCGGTCAGCTTGCGCGGCTCGTTGGCGGCGACCATCGCGGCAACCTGCCCCTTCATCAGCGGCGTCAGATTGGCGGCGCGTTCCCTGGCCAGCGGGCATTCGACTGACGCCGTATCGCCGATGCCATTGCCAATCCCCGTCTCCTTCACGTATACCGCTGCCGCACCGGCAACAACGCCTGCAACGGCGGCAATTGCGATCAGTTTTACGGACGGCAGACCGAAGAGTTTTTTTGTCGTCATTTCATTCTCCAGGACGGGCATCCATGGCCGAGAGCAACACGGACACCAAATCCTCCAATCAGATGTGGGGCGGGCGTTTCGCCTCCGGCCCGGACGCGATCATGGAGGAGATAAATGCCTCGATCGGTTTCGACAAGAAGCTATTCGCGCAGGATATCCGTGGGTCCATCGCCCATGCGACGATGCTCGCCCACCAAGGGATCATTTCATCCGAGGATAAGGACAAGATCGTTCACGGGCTAAACACGATCCTGTCAGAAATCGAAAGTGGCAATTTCGAATTCTCGCGTCGGCTCGAAGACATCCATATGAACATCGAGGCACGGCTGGCGACGCTGATCGGACCGGCGGCCGGCCGGCTGCACACCGCTCGCTCGCGCAACGACCAGGTGGCGCTCGACTTCCGCCTCTGGGTGAAGGAAGAGCTTGAGAAGACCGAGAAGATGCTGACCGGCCTGATCGCCGCCTTCCTCGACCGCGCCGAAGAACATGCCGAAAGCGTCATGCCGGGCTTCACCCATCTGCAGACCGCCCAACCCGTCACCTTCGGCCATCACTGCATGGCCTATGTCGAAATGTTCGGCCGCGACCGCTCGCGCGTGCGCCACGCCATCGAACATCTGGACGAAAGCCCGATCGGCGCGGCTGCCCTTGCCGGCACCGGTTATCCGATCGACCGCCATATGACCGCCAAGGCGCTCGGTTTCCGCGAGCCGACCCGCAACTCCATCGACACCGTCTCCGACCGCGACTTCGCTATCGAATTTCTGTCGATCGCCGCAATCACCGGCATGCACCTGTCGCGCCTGGCCGAAGAGATCGTCATCTGGTCGACCCCGCAATTCGGCTTCGTGCGCCTCTCCGACGCCTTCTCGACCGGCTCGTCGATCATGCCGCAGAAGAAGAACCCGGATGCCGCCGAGCTGGTGCGCGCCAAGACCGGCCGCATCAACGGTTCGCTGGTAGCCCTTTTGACGATCATGAAGGGTCTGCCGCTCGCCTATTCCAAGGACATGCAGGAAGACAAGGAACAGGTCTTCGACGCGGCCGAGAGCCTGGAACTGGCGATCGCCGCCATGACCGGCATGGTGCGCGACCTGACCGTCAACACCGCGCGCATGAAGGCGGCGGCCGGCTCCGGCTTCTCGACGGCGACCGACCTTGCCGACTGGCTGGTGCGCGAAGCCGGCCTGCCCTTCCGCGATGCCCATCACGTCACCGGCCGGGCCGTGGCGCTTGCCGAAAGCAAGGGCTGCGATCTTGCCGAACTGCCGCTCGCCGACCTGCAGGCGATCCATCCTGATATCACCGACAAGGTCTATGACGTGCTGACGGTCGAAGCCTCGGTCGCCAGCCGCAAGAGCTTCGGCGGCACCGCACCCTCCGAAGTACGCCGGCAGATCGCCTTCTGGCGCGCCCGAAACTGAGAGATATCAGGCGGCATAAGCCGCCGCGGCCTTGCCGCATAGGCGGCAAGACCGTCCAACAATCAGGGTGCACAAGGCGGATAAACTTCGCTATGACAATGTCCATCGCAATGCCGCCGAAGAGGATATCCATGCAGAAGAGCTTGCCGCACCTCATCCGCCTGACGGCGGTGCTCGCCGTCATCGGCCTTGCCGTTGCCGGATGCGGGCGCAAGGGCGATCTCGATCCGCCGAGTGCTGCGGCAACCAAGGAAGGTGACGTTTCCAAACCGACGAAACAGCCGGGAACCGTCGACAAGCCCTTCCTTCTCGATCCCCTTCTTTAAGGCATAAGCCCGTGAACCATTTCGAGTACCGCGACGGCGTCCTGCATGCCGAAAACGTCCCCGTTCCCGAGATCGCCAAGGCGGTCGGAACGCCCTTCTATGTCTATTCCACTGCAACGCTGGAGCGCCATTACCGGGTCTTCTCCGAAGCCTTCGCCGATATGGACTCCATGGTCTGCTATGCGATGAAGGCGAATTCGAACCAGGCGGTGCTGAAGACGCTCGGCCGCCTCGGCGCCGGCATCGACGTCGTCTCAGAAGGCGAACTGCGCCGCGCGCTCGCCGCCGGCATTCCGGCCAGCCGCATCATGTTTTCAGGTGTCGGCAAGACGCCTCAGGAGATGGATTTCGCTCTCGAGGCCGGCATCTACTGCTTCAATGTCGAATCCGAGCCCGAGCTTGAAATCCTCAACCAGCGAGCCGTCAGCGCGGGCAAGAAAGCGCCGGTCTCCTTCCGCATCAACCCCGATGTCGATGCAAAGACCCATTCGAAGATCTCGACCGGCAAGAAGGAAAACAAGTTCGGCATCTCCTGGGAGCGTGCCCGCGCCATCTATGCCCATGCCGCCAGGCTGCCGGGCATCGAGGTCACCGGCATCGACATGCATATCGGCAGCCAGATCACCGAATTGCAGCCCTTCGACGACGCCTTCAAGCTGCTGCACGATCTTGTCGCGACGCTGCGTGCCGACGGCCACACCATCGATCACGTCGATATCGGCGGCGGCCTCGGCATCCCCTATAAGGACGACAACAATCCGCCGCCGCTGCCCGACGCCTATGCGGCGATCGTCAAGAACCAGCTGCGCGGCCTCAACTGCAAAATCATCACCGAGCCCGGCCGCCTGATCGTCGGCAATGCCGGTATCCTGGTGACCGAAGTCCTCTATGTGAAGGATGGCGGCGAGAAGACCTTCGTCATCGTCGACGGCGCGATGAACGATCTGATCCGCCCGACCCTTTATGAGGCCTATCACGAGATCCGGCCGGTGACGATTTCGGCGGCGAACGCCCCGCGCATCCGCGCCGACGTGGTCGGCCCCGTGTGCGAGACCGGCGATTACCTGGCACTCGACCGCGAGATGGCGATGCCGAAGCCCGGCGACCTGATGGCCGTCAGCACGGCCGGCGCCTATGGCGCGGTGCAGGCCGGCACCTATAACAGCCGGCTGTTGGTGCCCGAGGTCCTGGTCAAAGGCAGCGATTTCCATACGATTCGCCCGCGCAGAACCTATGCGGAGCTGATCGGCCTCGACTCGGTTCCCGCCTGGCTCGACTAAGCAGCCATCACTTTTTGGCGAATTAATGTGAAAAGCCGGTATTGCCGGCCGCTCGCCCTCGCCTTCGCCACAAAGAGTGTTATCCTTGTCAATGATGAGCGTATTGCCCTGCAATCGCCGGAAGCGCCCTCTGTTCCAAAACGCCAGATCGCGGAGACCGGATCGATGACAAGCCCCTCAAGGCAGAGGAAAGGTGCGTTTGCGCTCCGCCCCTCGCTTGCCCGGCTGGTGACGACAAAACGTCTGCTAGCGCGTGTGGTGCTGTTTTTCGAGCAGGTGCTTCCGTCCTTGATGCCGGTCCTGGCCGTCATCGCCCTTTATCTCTCAGCCTCCTGGTTCGGGGTCTTCCGCAGCGTGCCGGACTGGCTGCGCATCCTGCTGCTGATCGCCTTTGCCGCCGCTGTTCTCGTCTCGCTCCTGCCCTTGCGCGGCCTGCGCTGGCCCGGGGTCGCCGAAGCCGACCGCATGCTGGAAGAGCGCAACGGCCTGTCGCACCAGCCGGTCACCGTCCAGGAAGACGAGCCGGCCTTCGATACGCCTTTCGCCCAGGCGCTCTGGCGCGAGCACCAGACCCGCATGGCCGAAAAGATCGCAGCCCTCGATGCCGGGCTGCCGCGGCCGGATATCGCCGCGCATGACCGTTTTGCGCTGCGCGCCGTGCCGGCGCTGCTGCTGGTCACCGCCTTTGCCTATTCGCTGTCCATCAACGGCGGCTCGCTCGGTGACGCGTTTCAGGCGGCGCCCGAGCAGGTGACGGTCGATCCCGCGGTGCGCATCGACGCCTGGGTGACGCCGCCCGCCTATACCGGCCGCGCCCCGGTCTACCTGACCGCCGACGGCAGCGAGCAGGCGCCGATCGGCATTCCGCAGTTTTCGGGCCTCACCGTTCGTGTCAACGGCGGCAAGACCGCCGAAAAGGTCGTGTTCCGCAAGGCGAACGGCCAGGCGCAGGATATTGCCGTGCAGACGGACTCCAAGCCGCAGCAGGCGGCAGCAGCAGGCGGCGAGCAGCCGAAGACGGCCCCGGCCGGCGAGGCGCCCACCGGCCAGGCGCCCGCCAGCCAGGCACTTGTCGCGCAGACGCATGTGATGAAGCTCGAAGAGAGTGGCGCCCTCGAAGTCAACGGCCGCCGCTGGAGCTTTAACATCCTCCCGGACAAGGCGCCGGAGATCGCCTTCGACGGATTGCCGAAGCCCAGCGTCAACGGCGCGCTTGAAATCGGCTTCACCGTCAAGGACGATTACGGCGTCCAGGAGGCGCATGCGGAGATCGTTCCCCTGGAAAACGATCCGGCGGCGACGCCGCTCTATCCCTTGCCGGAATACCGGCTGGATATTCCCCGCCGCAACGCCCGCGACGCCAAGGGCGTCACCAGCCGCAACCTGACCGAACATCCGCTTGCCGGCAAGCGCGTGCGCGTGACGCTCGTCGCCAAGGATGCCGCCGGCCAGACCGGCCGCAGCCCGCCGCACGACATGATCCTGCCATCGCGGCCCTTCAACGAACCGCTCGCCGCGGCCGTCGCCGAGGAACGGCAGGTTTTCGCGCTCGACACCCGCAAGATGCCGCAGGCGATCGCGCTGAACGAGGCGCTGACCATCCGTCCCGAGGAGACCATCCCCAAGCTCACCAACTATCTGCTGCTGGAATCCGCCTTGACGCGTATGAAGCTCGCAAAAGGCGACGAAGCGCTGAAGGATACGGCTCAATATCTGTGGGAGATCGCTCTCGGCATGGAGGACGGCGATCTTTCGCTTGCCGAGCGCAAGCTGCGTGAGGCCCAGCAGAAACTTGCCGACGCCTTGGACCGCAACGCGCCGGACGAGGAAATCAAGAAGCTGATGGATGAGCTGCGCAAGGCGATGCAGGACTATATGACCGAGCTTGCCCAACGCATGCAGAACGCGCCGATGCAGCCGAACCAGAACGCCCAGAACATTCTGCGCCAGCAGGATCTGGAACGGATGATGGACCAGATCGAGAATCTCGCCCGCTCCGGCAATCGCGACGCAGCCCAGCAGATGCTGTCGGAATTGCAGCGCATGATGAACAACCTGCAGGCCGGCAGGCCACAGCGCGGCCAGCAGAACCAGGAAAACAGCGAGGCCCGCAAGCAGATCGACAAACTCGGCGAGATCCTGCGCGACCAGCAGAAGCTGATGGAACAGACCTTCCGTCTCGACCAGCAGCTCAGGGACCGCATGCAGCGCGGCGAACCCGACATGGGCGAGAACGATCCGCTGCTCGACGAGATGAATCCCGGAGAAAACGGCGAGCCGCAGGATCAGCAGCAGGGCCAGCAAGGCAAGGACGGCCAGCAGCCCTCCGACCAGATGACCGCCGAGCAGCTGCGCGAGGCATTGAAACAGCTGCGCGCCCAGCAGGATGCGCTCGGCAAACAGCTCGGCGAATTGCAGAAGAGCCTCGGCGAGTTGGGCATGAAGCCTGGTCCCGGCTTCGGCCAGGCGCAACGCGAGATGGAAGGTGCCGGCCGCGAACTCGGCCAGGGCCGCGGCCAGCAGGCCGTCGAGGGGCAGGGCCGGGCGCTCGAAGCGCTTCGTCAGGGCGCCCGCGACATGATGAACCAGATGATGCAGGCCCAACAAGGCCAGCAGGGTCAAGGTCCGAACGGCCAGGTGGGCCAGGGCGATCAGACCGGCCGCGACCCGCTCGGCCGGCTACGCCGGACCCAGGGGCCGGATTTCGGCGACAACAGCGTGAAGGTTCCCGACGAGATCGACGTTCAGCGCGCCCGGGAAATCCTCGACGCGATCCGCGAAAAGCTCGGCAACAATCCGCCGCAGGAAATGGAGCGGCGGTATCTCGAACGGTTGCTGGATATTCAGTAGGCCTTACGCCGCCGTAGAGTGGAGCGGCGGCGCGCTAAGCCAGTGTCACGCAAAACTGTGCATGACGTCGCCCGAGACCGGCTCAGGCGTTCCTCGTCATGCTTCAAGCGACGAGCGCTCTGGCGACCGCCTTGCGGATATCGGGAAGTGCAAAAGGTTTGGCGACGACGTCGATGATCTTTTCGGCAAGATCGTCGGCCCGTTCGCGCTGTTCGGCATAGCCGGTCATCAGCAGGATCTTCAGGCCGGGAAAGGCGTCTTTTGCCTGATGGGCGAGTTCGATCCCATCCATCACGGGCATACGGATATCCGAAAGCAGCAGGTCGTAGGCCCCGTCCTTGAGCTTCTCCAGTCCCTCGGCGCCATCGGCCGCTTCATCGGTCTCGTGACCGTCGAGCCTGAGCGCCCGGGCTACGAAAGACCGCAGGGAGTCCTCGTCTTCCGTAATCAGAATTCTTGCCATATGTGCATTGCTCCGTCTTCAGCCCCGCGACGGAAATCACCAGACTTTCCTTTTCGATCGGTAAAGATGGAGAAGCGATGGATGGGATGGTTAACAAGCCGTCTCGAATGGCGAGGCGGCCTCTGCAATGATGCAGCAGCTCAGGCGTCGCCGGTCACCACGCCGACGAAGGGCAGTTCGCGGAAGGCATAGGCGACGTCCATGCCATAGCCGACGACGAAATAGTCGGGGCATTCGAAGCCGACATAATCGGCCTCCAGCTTTTCCTTGCGCTTGACGCGCTTGTCGAGCAGCACCGCGATGGTGACGTTGCGCGCGCCGCGCTCGAACAGCAATTCCTTGGCAAAGAGCAGCGTCCGGCCGGATTCGAGGATATCGTCGATCAACAGGACGTCGCGGCCGTGCACGTCGCTATCGATATCCTTGACGATGCGCACGCCCTGCGAAACCGTGCCGATGCCATAGCTCGACAGCGTGATGAACTCGACCTCCGGCGCAAGGCCGCTATCGTGCAGGGCGCGGATCAGGTCGGCGGCGAAGATGAACGACCCCTTGAGCACGGCAATGACGAGCAGGTCCTTGGTCGGGCCGTTGGCGATCTCCCGCGCCATCGCATGATTGCGCTCGGCGATCTGCTCGGCAGTGAAGAGCGGCTCGATATTTTTTCCGCGCACGACAGGCATAAGGGCTTGCTCCATGAAAAGAAGGGTAAGCCGTTAGCACATATGCGCGCTTGAAACAGCCTCGCGGCCATGAAATTAACCGGATTGGCGCGACCTGCGGCAGGAAAGTCAGCCATTCCGTTTCAAATCACTCTCTACGGCAGGAACGAGAGCCGCACCTCCGGCAGTTTTCCGCCAGCATGTTGCACACGCGCCGAGAAGCCCCGGCTCTGGCCGCCATAGATGACGTCGGAGGGCGGATTGATGACGATGCTGGCGGTCAGGCGCTCGTCGGTGACGAGATCGGCGCGGATCGGTTGCACCGTCTGCGTCGTGCCGCTGTCGTTTTCGATGATGCCGTTGATATCAAGCACGCGCATGCCGTTCGCGTCGCGCGGCGCCACCGTCACATGGGTAAAATGCAGCGGCGCTCCGGAATAGGCCGGCGCGGCGGAAAGGCCGGAAAAGCCGCCCGCAAGCCCGAAGACGAGCACGGCGAGCGCCAGCACCAAGCCTGCGAAGCTCCGCATCGAAGCGCGCTGCAGGAAGGATTCCAGCTCGCGCAGAACGGTTGTCATCATGGGTGTCGGCAGCGCCTGTGCCGCGTGAGCGCCAGCCGCGCGCCTGCGGTTGTCGTTATAGGTCCTTGCCGTAAATTCCTTCGGTCGGACTTTGCCGAGCGTCACGAATTCGGCGTCGGAAATATCGGCGGGACGCGCCGCACGGTATTGGCGGGCGGCAGGTTCCGGCGGCAGGAAATCATAGGCCTGGCCCGGCGTCCGGCTGAAGGAGGATGCTTCCATGGTGGCTGCCTCGCAGATGTCCACATGGTTTCGCCGCCAGAGGAAATCTGGCATTGAAACGAATCCTGCTCAGTCGTAAATTTTAATGGTTAATGCTTCGCAAAGATCGCCATCAATCGGGCGTCTTTCCGGCAAAATTTACCGGCTGTTAACAGTGTTGGTTAACAAGTCACGCGGTGAAACCCACAACAGACTGAGCTGCCCGTTGATCCACTTCGAGAATGTCGGTTTGCGTTATGGCATGGGCCCGGAAATCCTCCGGGACCTGACCTTCGACATTCCGAAGAAATCCTTTCAGTTCCTGACGGGCCCATCGGGCGCCGGCAAGACCTCGCTTCTGCGGCTGCTGTTTATGTCGCTGCAGCCGACACGCGGCCTGATCCGCATGTTCGGGCGCGATATTTCCGAAATCCCGCGCCCCGAACTGCCGCTGCTGCGCCGCCGCGTCGGCATCGTCTTCCAGGATTTCCGCCTTCTCGATCATCTGACGACCTATGAGAATGTCGCTTTGCCCTTACGCGTGCGCGGCAAGGACGAGAGCTCCTACAAGACCGACGTCCTGGAACTGTTGAAATGGGTCGGCCTCGGCGAACGTATCAACGTGCTGCCGCCGGTGCTCTCCGGCGGCGAGAAACAGCGCGCCGCCATCGCCCGGGCGCTGATGGACCGGCCGGAGGTGCTGCTTGCCGACGAACCGACAGGCAATGTCGACCCGCCGATGGCCAAGCGCCTGCTCAATCTTTTCCTCGAGCTGAACCGCCTCGGCACCGCCGTTGTGATCGCCACGCATGACCTGGCGCTGATGGAACAGGTCGAAGCCCGCCGCATGATCCTCTCGGGGGGGCATCTCGATATCTATGACTGAGCCCTCATCCAGAAACCCGGACAAGGCGCCTGGCAAGGCGGAGCAGAAGCGGCCGGAAATGCGCGTGCGCCCGACCGCGCCGATCCTGCCGCCGTCCAACATCCAGGGCAACGCCTTGATGGTGGTGATATCGATCATGGCCTTTCTCGCCTGCCTGACGCTCGGCGGCGTCAGCATGGTGCGCTCGACGGCGGCAAGCTGGGAGAGCCAGATCTCCCGCGAGATCACCATCCAGATCAAGCCGGACGACAATCTCGACATGGAAAAGGCGCTGACCCAGGCGCGCGACCTGGCGCTGACCTTCGTCGGCACCAAGAGCGGCCAGATCGTCGATGAGGCCGCCACCGCCCGTCTGCTCGAACCCTGGCTCGGCCCCGGTCTCGATCTCAAGGATCTGCCCGTTCCCCGCCTCGTCATCATCACCATCGACGAGAGCAATCCACCGGATTTCGATTCCATGCGGGCGCTGCTGAAAGACAGCATCCCGCAGGCCACCCTCGACGATCACCGCACCTGGGTCGACCGGCTGGTGTCCATGGCGCACACCACCGTCATGATCGGCACCGGCATCCTGCTGCTGGTCTTCTCGGCGATGGTGCTGACCGTCGTCTTCGCCACGCGCGGCGCGCTGTCGGGCAACCGCCACATCGTCGAGGTGCTGCATTTCGTCGGCGCCGAAAGCTCCTTCGTCGCCACCGAATTCCAGAAGCATTTCCTGAAGATCAGCCTCAAGGGCTCGGCGATCGGCAGCGCCCTTGCGGCTCTATTCTTCGCCACCGCCGGATTCTGGCAGAGCCGCACGCTGGCCACTCCGGAAACGGACCAGGCGACCGCGCTCTTCGGCACCTTCTCCGTCGGCGTGCTCGGTTATGCCGGCATCTTCGCGACGATGATCGTCATTGCCCTTCTGACGACGTTTACGGCGCGCCTGACCGTCATGCGGACGATCTATGAAATCGATACATTGCGCTCGGACCCGACACGCACCGACGGCATTGCGAGTTGATCGTGACCATGCCGTTTTGTCATGAAAGCGTCTGTTCCGCGCCGCAATCAGCGTATAGTCACGATTCATGACGATGGGAGACACGACACCCAACCCGATTCATCAGGATCCGGGGCTTGACCGCCCGGCGGCTCTGCCGCCGCGGCGTGGGCCGCTGCGCCGCCTGTTGCGCTGGGGCGGTTTTGCCTGCGTACTGGCGATCGCACTGGTGTTCGGCGGTTTCCTGCGGTTCGCCGATTCGGTTACGACGCTGAAGCCGCCGGCCGAGCCGAAGGCCGATGCGATCGTGGTGTTGACGGGGGGGTATCAGCGCATCGACCAGGCCGTGGAACTGCTGCAGAAAGGCGCCGGCAAGCGCTTGCTCATCTCAGGCGTCCATCCGACGACGACGCCGGCGCAGATCCGCAGGATGACGCAGGGCTCGGCCGATCTCTTCTCCTGCTGTGTCGACATCGGCTACGATGCGATCGACACGATCGGCAATGCCGAGGAAGCGTCAAACTGGATCCACGCCAAGGGCTATCGCAGCGTTCTGATCGTCACCAACAACTACCACATGCCGCGAAGCCTCGCCGAACTCTCCTATGTCGATCCCGACATCGAGTTCATCGCTTACCCCGTGGTCAATTCGGATTTGAAGAGCCGCAACTGGTTCACCGACCCGAATGCGATGCGCGTCATGCTGGCCGAATATGCCAAAGTGCTGCTGACCGGCGCCCGCAACATCACCGGCTTCGGCCGCCACACCGGGCTGCGCTCGGCCAGCGCCACCGCCCAGCAATAGAGCGCCGCGTCCGATGCGCTTCGGGCTTTTGCATCGAGGCGGAATCAATCGCTTTGTATGACGGGAAATATCGTGTAGGCCGGTCGCGTGAGCATGCCTCGGGAAAGTTTCATGATCGCCCTGCGTTCCGTCCTCTTCAACACGATCTTCTACGCCAACCTCATCATCCGGATGATCGTGCTCTCGCCCTATTATTTCCTGGCGCCGCGCCTGACCGCCTATGCGATCCCGAAAAACTGGGCGCGCTCCAACCATTGGCTGATGCGGGTGATCGTCGGCACTACCTTCGAGATCGAAGGCTTGGAGAACCTGCCGGATGGCAGCTACATTCTGGCGCCGAAGCATCAGTCCTTCTGGGATACCTATGCGCTGCTGCCCTGGCTGAAGGACCCGGTCTACATTCTGAAGCGCGAACTAATGTGGATTCCGCTGTTCGGCTGGTATGCCAAGAAGCAGCGGGTGATCCCGGTCGATCGCGGCGCCCGCGGCAAGGTGATGGTGGAGGTGCTGAAGCGCACGAAGGAAGAGCTTTCGACCGGCCGTCAGCTGATCATCTATCCCGAGGGCACCCGCCGTCCGCCGGGCGCCGAGCCGGTCTATAAATACGGCATCGCCCGCATGTACCGCGATCTCGCCATCCCAGTGGTGCCGATCGTCATGCATCCCGGTCTGTTCTGGCCGCGGCGGAGCATTCGCCGTTATCCCGGCCATTTCAAGGTGAAGATCCTGCCACCGATCATGCCGGGAATGGATCCGGACGCGTTCTTCGCCCATCTGATCGAGGTATCGGAGCGGGCAAGCGACGAGCTTCTGCTCGAAACCGTCGAGGCAAACCCGCATGTGCCGCTGCCGCCGACGGCGGTCGAAAGGCTGGCGGAGCTTCGTAAGCTGAAGGCGGCGACCGCCTGAAGTCACGCGGCGCGCAGCCGCTCCACTTCACCGACCACCTGCTCCAGCCAATGGTCGCGAATGCCCATCTGCTGCAGATGCGCCAGCGTATTGAAGACATAGGCATCGTTGGGGCCCGACTGGCCCCTGGCCTCGTTCACCACCCGCGCTGCCGCCAGCGCGTCGAGAGTGCCGGCATATTGCTCGTGGTCGCGATCGGCGATGTAGGTCACCGCCTCCGTCCGGCGCCGGCCGGCAAGCTGCAGCTGCACCCGGCGCTCCAGATAGACATTGGTCACCAGCTCGCGGGCGCGGAGATAATCGATCACCTCGTCCCACTTTTCCGGGGAAATGCGAAACGCCATGCCGCGGCAGGCGCCGCCCCTGTCGAGGCCGAGAACCAGACCGGGATTGTCGCGCGTACCGCGATGGACGAAGGAGCGGACGCAGAGCGAGCGCCTGTAGCCGTAGATCAGAGCCTCTGCCCGCTCCATGAATTCGAAGCCCGGATTCCACATCAGCGAACCGTAGCCAAATACCCAAAATTCGTCCATATCGCACGCCAGACCGGAATCACATTTGCGATTCACCATTGGAGAACATCATGGCAGCGTCAAGCCAATCCGGCAGCAGCCAATCCGGCAGCGGTAAGAAATTCTGGCTGCTGGGCGGCGGCATCCTGCTGGTGATCGCGCTTTATACCGGCGGCTGGTTCTATGCGGCATCGACGCTGAAGACCACGGTGCTGAAGGCGATCGCGCCGCGCGACCAGGCGGGCGTCAGCGGCGAATGCTCGGATATCGAATTCCGCGGCTATCCTTTCCGGATCGGCCTGTTCTGCTCCAAGATCGATGTCGACGACACCGTCAACGGCGTCTCGGCCACCTTCGGCGCGTTGCGTTCGGCAGCCCAAGTCTATGCGCCCGGCAATATCGTCTGGGAGCTTGATTCGCCGGCCGAGATCCGCACCAGCAACGGCCTTTCGATCTCGGCCCAATGGGCGGACCTGCAATCGAGCCTGGCGACGAGGCTCAGGGGCATCGACCGCAGCTCGACCGTCATCAAGGGCCTGAAGGCGACGGCGGTCTCCTCCTACACCGGCCAGACCATCAGCTTCGATGCCGCCCACACCGAAATCCATCTGCGCCAGAACGGAGCCGATCTGGACGGCGCGATCTCCGTCCAGGATGCGAATACGGCGATCAAGGATTGGCCGCAGATCTTCCCGAAATTGTCTGCCAGCATCGATCTGACCGTTGCCGGCAAAGCCGGCCTGATCGACGGCAGTGACCCGAACGGCCTCAACGGTTCTACCGGCGAACTGCGCCGCATCGTCGCCGACATCGGCGACGGCAAGGTGATGACGCTGACCGGCCCCTTCTCCTTCGACGAGCACGGTCTGCTCTCGGGAAAATTCAAGCTGGAGATCGAACAGCTCGGCCCTTGGGGCGACAGCCTGAAACAGGCGTTCCCGGATATCGCCTCGACCGTCAACACGGCGACGAAGCTCTTGAAATCGCTGGCCGGCGGCAAGGACAAGGTCTCGGTCGATCTCGTCGTCGATCGTGGCAACGCCACCGTCAGCGGTTTCATCCCGCTCGGCCGGATTCCGCCGATCTGACCGGCGCGTTTCTCAGCCTATGTGCTTGATGAAGAAAACCTCAGGCACCGATTGCAGACCGGGCAGCTCGATTGCGCCGGTTTCGACAAATCCGTTGCGGCGATGCCAGTCCTGCGGCCGGCTCTCGTCGCATTCGCTCGAGGTCATCAGCAGGCGGGCGCCGTCGGCGCGCATCGCCTCTTCCCAGGCGAGAAACAGCGCTGTGCCGACGCCCGACCGGCGGTGGCCGGGCAGGACGCGAATCATTTCCATATAGGGAACCCTTCCCCAGAAGCGGGAGAAGCGCAGGAAGCCAACGATCTCGCCGGCCTCCCGGGCGACGAGATATTCGCCGAGCCCCACGCATCGCGATACCCATGCCTTTCCGGCACTGGCGTCTTCGCGAACCAGCCAGTCGATATCGGCTCGGCTCGCGCTCGCCACCTCCGCCATCGGGCGCGGCTACTTCTTTTCCAGCGCGTGGGGGCGGCCGAAATCCGGCGCGTCGACATCCTGGCCGGCCTGGACGATCGAGCGGCGAATGGCGCGCGTGCGGGTGAAGAGTTCGAAGATCTTGTCGCCCTCGCCCCAGCGGATCGCCCGCTGCAGATAGGCGAGATCTTCCGAGAACCGCGCCAGCATTTCGAGGATCGCATCGCGATTGTGCAGGCAGACGTCGCGCCACATGGTCGGGTCGGAGGCGGCGAGGCGGGTGAAATCGCGAAAGCCGGAGGCTGAATATTTGATAACCTCAGACTCGGTCACCGTCTCCAGATCGTCGGCGGTGCCGACGATATTATAGGCGATGATATGCGGCAGATGCGAGACGATCGCCAGCACCTTGTCGTGATGCTCGGCATCCATCTCGTCGACCTTCGAGCCGAGCGCTTCCCAGAAGCTGCGCAGCCGCTTCAGCGCCGTCTCGTCGGTGTCGGCGACCGGCGTGAAGATGCACCAGCGGCTTTCGAAGAGACCGGGAAAGCCGGCATCCGGGCCGGATTTTTCCGTGCCAGCCAGCGGATGGCCGGGAATGAAATGCACGCCGGCCGGGATATGCGGCTGCATCTGCGCGATGACAGAAGCCTTGGTGGAGCCGACATCCGTCACGATTGCCCCGGGCTTCAGCCTTGCCGCGATCTCTTTCGCCACGCTTTCCGAAGCGCCGACCGGCACCGAGACGATCACCAGATCGGCATCCTTGACGGCATCGGCCGAAGAGGTCGTGTAGCGGTCGCCGAGACCGAGCTCTTCGGCCCGCTTCAGCGTATCGGGGCTGCGTGTGGCGACGACGGTCTCCCTGGCGAGGCCGAGCCGGCGGATGTCGTGGGCCAGCGAAGAGCCGATCAGACCGATGCCGATCAGCGCGATACGATCGAACTGCACGTTCATGCCTTGTGTCCCATAAATTCGCTGAGGGCGGCGATAACGCCGCGATTGGCCTCTTCGGGGCCGATGCTCATGCGCAGCGCATTGGAAAAACCGTAGCTGCGCACCGCGCGCAGGATGTAGCCGCGGCTCGTCAGCAGATCGTCGGCATCGGCGGCGCGCTTGCCGTCGATATCGGGGAAATGGATGAGAACGAAATTGGCGACGGATGGCGTCACTTTCAAGCCGATCGCTTCCAACGCCTGGGTCAGCGTCTCCACCCACATCTGGTTGAAGGAGATGGCCTGCTGAACAAAGACCTGGTCGCGGATGGCCGCCGCACCGGCGGCGATTGCCGGCGCATTCAAATTGAACGGCCCGCGCACGCGGTTCACCGCGTCGACGATCTCGGCCGGCGCATACATCCAGCCCACGCGCAGCGCCGCCAGTCCGTAGGCCTTCGAGAAAGTGCGGGTCATCACCACATTGGCGTTTGAAGACACGACCTCGATGCCAGCTTCATAATCGTTGCGGCGCACATATTCGGCGTAGGCGGCATCGAGCACCAGGACGACATGTTTCGGCAGCCCTGCCTGCAGGCGGCGGATCTCGCTGACCGGGACATAGGTGCCCGTCGGATTGCCGGGATTGGCGATGAAGACGATCTTGGTTTTCTCCGTCACCGCGGCAAGGATCGCATCGACATCGACGGTGTGATCCTTTTCCCTGACGACGACGGGCGTGGCGCCGGCGCCCTGGATCTGGATCTTGTAGACCAGGAACCCGTGCTCGGTGATGATGCCCTCGTCACCGGCGCCGAGATAGACATGGCAGAGCAGGCCGAGCAGCTCGTCGGAACCGTTGCCGCAGAGGATGTTGGCCGGGTTGAGGCCGTGCACGGCGGCGATCGCCTCGCGCAGGTCGATCGCCTGCCCGTCCGGGTAACGGGCGAGATTGTCGGCAGCCGTCTTGAAGGCTTCGACCGCCTTTGGGCTGGCGCCGAGCGGCGTTTCGTTGGACGAAAGCTTGTAGACGCGGGCAACCCCCGGCGCATGTTCCTTGCCCGGCACATAGGATGCGATATCGAGAATACCGGGACGCGGAACGGGCTTGCTCATCTCAACGCTCATGGGTCGACCTTGGAATTGCCGGAAATGACCACGTGGCATTAAAGCGGAATGGGGTTCTTGTCGAGAGCCGGGACGGCGTCACCGGTTGCGCGTGGTCGGCACGCCATGGGGCGCCAGAACCGGCACGAAAACGCGGCGCGAGGCGCGTGCGGCGACCGGCAGCCCCTGATAGAGCCGCTTCTGCGCCTCGACGATGATGACGCCTGAAAAAGCCGGCCACAGCGTCCGGCCGATCCGCTCGAAGGCGCGGCGAAGCCGCAGGATGGTCCTGAGCTTCGAGGGTGGGAAGAACAGCGCTTCGGCCGTCGCGCCGGGTGTGAAATTCGTCTCGCGCAGCAGATGCGTCAGCTGACCGCGGGAATAGGGCCGGCCCGAGCCGAACGGCGTATGCTCCATCCGCGCCCAGACGCCGCGCCGGTTCGGCACGACGATGACAAGCCGTCCGCCCGGGGCCAACACCCGCCAGAGCTCTTTCAGCGTCTCGCGCGGGCTTTCGGCGAATTCCAGCGAGTGCACCATCAGCACCCGGTCGATCGAGGAATCCGGCAGCGGCAATTCCTCGTCGAAGACCAGTGTCGTCGACGACAGCGAGCCCATCGGCCAGTTCACCGCGCCCTGTCCGGCCGGCATGAAGGCGAAGGTGCGTTCGGTGTCGGCCTGGAAGCGGTCGAGGAAGGGGACGGCATAACCGAGGCCGACCAGCCGCTCCTGCGGCAGCCGGACCCAGAGCGACGACAGCGCCATGGCGATCGACTGCTCGGCAAGACGCCCGAGCTCGGAGTGGTAGAACTGGCGTAGGTCGACGATATCGGCGTGCATTGCGATAAATGTTATCAGCGGGCGGTTGGACTTCAAGGCCGGACTCTCTACATTTCCGCGAGACTCGCATGACAAGGGATAATTGCACGATGAAACCTTTGGAATTGGACGTTTTTCTCTGCCGCACCGACAATTTCGGCGTGCTCGTCCACGACCCGGAAACAGGATTTACCGCGGCGATCGACGCGCCGGAGGAGGCGCCGATTCTGCAGGCGGCGGCACGCCGCGGCTGGAAGATCACCCATATCTTCACCACCCATCACCACACCGATCATGTCGCCGCCAACCTGGCGCTGAAGGAGCAGTTCGGCTGCGAGATCATCGGCCCGATCAACGAGGCGGTTGCCATTCCCGGCCTCGACCGGACGATGGCCGATGGCGACAGCTTCCTTTTCGGCGATCACACGATCAACGTCATCGAGACACCCGGCCACACCGCCGGCCATATCTGCTATCACTTCGTCGACGACAAGCTGCTCTTTGCCGCCGACACGCTGTTTGCGCTCGGCTGCGGCCGGCTGTTCGAACGCCCGGCCGCCGACATGTGGCATTCGCTGCAGAAGCTTGCCGTGCTGCCCGATGAGACCGCCGTCTATTTTGGCCACGAATACACTTTGTCCAACGTCCGCTTCGCACTGACGGTCGATCCCGGCAACGAACGGCTGAAGGGCCGCGCCGCCGAGATCGAGGCTTTGCGCGCCGACGGCAAATTCACCATTCCGACGACGCTGGGGCTGGAAAAGGAAACCAACCCGTTCCTGCGCGCCGCCGACCCGGCGATCCGCCGCAATCTGCTGATGGAAGGCAAGACCAATGAGGAGGTGTTTGCCGAGATCCGCAAGCGCAAGGACAATTTCTGATGTCGCCTGAGGACATCATCCGCGCACTCGCCATGCAGCCGCATCCGGAAGGAGGCTGGTACGCCGAGACGTTCCGCGATACGGCGGGCGGAGAACGCGGCCATTCGACGGCGATCTATTACCTCCTCACCAGAGGGCAGCGCTCGCACTGGCATCGCGTCCATGACGCGGTGGAGGTCTGGCATTATTACGCCGGCGCGCCGCTTTCGCTGCATCGCTCTGAAGACGGAACGGCAAGCGAGACCTTGACGCTCGGAACCGATCTCGCCGCCGGCGAGCGGCCGCAGGCGATCGTTCCCGCCAATTGGTGGCAGGCGGCCGAAAGCCGCGGCGATTTCACCCTTGTGGGCTGCACCGTCTCGCCCGGCTTCGAATTTTCGAGTTTCGAGATGGCCTCGCCGGGCTGGACGCCCGGCGGCTGAAATCATTCCGCCGCAACGGCCGGCTGGATCTTGCGGCGGAACATGTCCCGGGCGGCCAGCACCGCGCCGCCGGTGACGAGCAGGCAGGCAAGCGCGATGCGCCAGCTCGGCTCGGCAAAACCGAACAGCGTCAGAATCAGCGTCGACAGCAGCGGTGCGGCATAACTGGCCGCGCCGAGGATCTGGATATCGCCGTTCTTGACACCGTGATCCCAGGCATAGAAGGCCGCACCGACCGGCAGGAGCCCGAGCCCGGTGACGGCGAGCCATTCGAAAGCCGTTGCCGGCCAGACGGTGGTCTCCAGGCCGAGATGGCAGAAGAGCGACAGGATCGAGGTCGCCAGGCAGAAGCCGGTGACGACATCGGTGGAGACGGCGTCGAAGCGCCGGGTCAGCAGCGAGTAACCGGACCAGGTGAAGGCGCAGAGGAAAGCGGCGCCGTAGCCGACGGCATAGGCGCCGTTGAAATCGATGCCGTTGCGGCCGACGATCAGGAAGGTGCCGCAAAGCCCGGCAAGGGCGCCGGCCACGTGATACCAGCGCAGCCGTTCGCCCGGCAGCAGCGCCGAGCCGACGACGATCAGCAGCGGCCAGAGATAGGCGATCAGCCCCGCCTCCACCGCCGGCGCGTTCCGGAGCGCGGTGAAATAGAGGAAATGATAGCCGAACAACCCTGAGATGCCGGTGATCCAGACCCTGGCCGGCTGCTTCAGCAGCGCCAAGCGTGAGGGCTTGAGGATCAGCGCGGCGAGACCGGGAAGGCTGCCGATCGCAAAGCAGATGGCCGACAGCTGGAACGGCGGCATCTTGCCGGAGGCGGCGGTGAACAGCGCCAGGAACGACCACATCAGGATGGCGGTAAAACCGATCAATGTCGCGCGAAGCTTCACCCGTCCCCCTTCGACGGAGGACGAACTCCGTCAGCTGTTGCTGCCGTATTTGACCGCAGTGATCGTCACCATTCCATATTCTGTGGGAATGCGCACATAAACCGGAGCGTATACATTTGCCGCGTCCGACTTGGCAAACCAGATTTCCATCCGGTCGCTCTTGCTCAGATAGTCGATATCCTTGCGGCCCTTCTTGTAGCCCGAGCGCGGCACGAAGCGCACGCCGCAGACCGTCGCCTTGCCCTTGAAGCCGTTGGTCGAAAAATCCTCGTCGCCCTTCGGCGACAGCACCAGATCCATACGCGTCTCGCCGTCGAAGATCGGCAGCGTCTGCGAGCAGACCTTGGTGTCACCGGTAAAAACCAGGCCGGAGATCGGATCGAGCACCGAGCGCATGTCGCGCGGCGTCACGTCGATCCAGTTCTTCGGACGCTTCGGCGGCGGCGTCGTCGTCGCCGAGATGATATTGCCGTTGCGGTAGCTGACCTCGTAGACGCGGGCCTTCTTGCCGGTTTTGTAGTAGAGCGAATAATTCTGCGCCTGCAGCCTGTCGTTGCGAACGACGCCGGTGACGCTGGTTTTGGCCGAAATCGTCGTGACCAGATCGGCAAGCCCGGCCGAGTTGATGCTGCCGGCGATGTTATAGCTGTGATCGTCCTCGATCTTGGTCAGGAACGCGGCGCGCGCGATCGGCAAGCCGGCGAGCGTCACCCGGTATTCCGTCCGATGCTGGATTTCGGCCGCCGATGCCGGTAAGGCTAGCAGCGCTGCGATGGCCGAAATGAAAATCCGTCTGCCCGAATGAGCCATGAGTGAAGCCTTGTCTTGCCGCGCGCCGGCAGCCTTTGCTAGGGCGCTCTATACTCCTGCCGTGAAGCGAAGAAAACAGCAGCTTTTTGACGGAATTGCGGGAAAGTCCAAGGTTTGGCTTGACGCGCGCGGCCTGCCTGACTATAGAACCGCAACTTTCCAATCATGCCCGTTGGATTGCGCGCCTGGTTTTGACCGGGGATGGCAATTCGATGGCCGACAAAAACAAGAATAGGTGTTCCATGTCCCGCGTGTGCGAATTGACCGGCAAGGCCGTCCTGACTGGTAACAATGTCAGCCATGCCAACAACAAGACCAAGCGCCGGTTCCTGCCGAACCTGTGCCAGGTCACGCTGATTTCCGACGCTCTCAACCAGCGTTACCGTCTTCGCGTTTCGGCTGCCGCCCTTCGCTCGGTCGAGCATCGCGGTGGCCTCGATGCCTTCCTGCTCAAGGCCAGCGAAACCGAGCTGTCGATGCGCGCGCGCCTGCTGCGCCGCCAGATCGTCAAGAAGACCGCCGAAGCGGCTGTTGCTGCCTAAGCTTCTGCTCTTCTTTCACACGGCTTCGAAAGGCTTGCACGGATGACCTCCGGTCAAGCCTTTTGTTTTGCCTGAGCACTCCAACTGGTGGCATCACCCAGGATAAAAAAATGCTGAAGACCCGCTATACCATTGCCTATGTCGCACTGATGACGCTCGTCGTCGTCGCCTCCAACTTCCTCGTCCAGTTTCCGCTGAACGCCGAAGTCGCCGGCATCAACCTCGCCGACATCCTGACCTGGGGCGCCTTTTCCTATCCGGTCGCCTTCCTGATCACCGATCTGACCAACCGCCAGTTCGGCCCGCAGGCCGCCCGCAAGGTCGTCCTTGCTGGCTTCGTCGTCGGCGTGACGCTGTCCTTCTTCACCTCGGTGCCGCGCATCGCCATTGCCTCCGGCTCGGCCTATCTCGCCGGCCAGCTGCTCGATATCGCCGTCTTCAACCGCCTTCGCCGCCAGGCCTGGTGGCGCGCCCCGCTCGTCGGCTCGCTGATCGGCTCGGCGCTCGATACGGTGATGTTCTTCTCGCTGTCCTTCGCCGCATTTTTCGTCTTCCTCGGCCCGAACGAACCCTTCGCGCTTGAGGCGGCTCCCATCCTCGGCGTCTTCGCGGCTGAGGCGCCGCGCTGGATCTCCTGGGCGCTCGGCGATTTCGCCGTCAAGATGATCGTCGGCCTCGTCATGCTCTTGCCCTATGGCGCGTTGATGAACGTGCTGCGGCCGATGCAGGCCGCCCGCGCCAGCTAAGTTAACTTAAGGACGCCGCCGAGCCGCTCCGGCGGCGATGGCGGGATGCAGAAGGACCTGCGCGGCCAGTTCGTCGATCTCAAGCGATGAATCGAGGCGCAGCACCGGCGCCGTCTGCGTTTCCAGCCACTGCTCATGCGCGGAAAGACTGCGGCGTTCGGGCCCGGCCGTGTCGTAACTTGCCGCCCATTCCAGGAATTGCCCGCTTTTGACTTCCATGTCGCCGCCCGGCCCGATCCTGTCGCCGTATCGGGCGGTCTCCCGCGCCCGGATGCGCGCCATCCGGAGCTCCGGCTCGATCCTGAGGAAGACGATCAGATCGTAAAGCGGCTCGAGCGGCCCGCCCCATTTCAGCGCCGATCCTGATAGAACCCAGCCGCCGGGCCGGCCCGTCTCCTCGAGCAGCAGCTGGATGCGCTGATCGGCATCCCGCGGCATCGTGAACGGCGGATCGGTCGGCAGCCAGAAGAAGTCGTCGGTGTCGAGATGGGCGATATCGAGCCTGTCGGCGAGCGCAAGACCGAGCGATGTCGTGCCGGAACCGGACGCGCCCATGACATGAATGCGCACCATGATCGTCTCCGAAGCAGCTTCCCCGTGCAGCAGGCGGGATAGCCGAGGCATATGACGTCAATTTGACGCCGGTCGCTCAGAGAGCCGGAATTCCAGCATCAGGTTGCGCTGCAGGAGCGAATGATTGTCGTCCGACACCAGGATGATATGGGTGGTGCCGTCGGCGGCCTGGAAGGCGTCGAGCCCTTCCATATTGTCGATCTGAGAGTTGAAGTTGCCTTCGAGCAGCAAGTCGCCGTCGACGACAGCCCCGGGCTTGATATCGGCGCCCCTGACGCGCCGAAGGCGCATGCCGATGCCTTCGGCCATGTTGAAGCGGCGCTCCAGGAGCAGCAAGTCGCCGTTCGGCAGGAAGGCGCCGTCGGTGACGTCGAAGCTGCCGTCGCGGGCGACCGCGAAGCGCCCTTTCAGCGGCCCGCTCAAAATGGCCGCCAGCCGGTTGCCGTCGCTGTCGAGACCACGTTCGGAGACGATGACCACGCCGCCCTTGAGCGGGCTCGATGCGGGCGCCACGGCGATGGTCTCGATGCCGCGGTTCTCGCTCAGCATCTTGCGAGGAATGAGGATCGGCAAAGTAGCGATCGCGCTCGATTCGGCAAAACCCGGATCGGGGTAGACATCGACGCGGTGATCCTGCTCGAAGGAGACCAGGATCCGGTCGCCGTCGAACGCCAGGCCCTCGGCATCCATATGGCCCTTGCCCTCGAAGCTGCGCCCGGCACTGTTCTTCATCGGGGTGATCTCGACATCGGCAAGGCCGGAAAGCCTGCCCTTGACGTCGCGCTCGATACTGCCGGTCAGCCATTGGCCGGTGTCGAGCACCACAACGAAATGTTTTTGATCCTGCCGGAAGCGGATGGAGGAGAGCGAGCCGAACAGCGCTTTGCTGGAAACCATCTCCAGGCCGCCGAGAAATTCCAGCGAGCCGAATGTCGTCTGCGAAGAGCCGATCTTGAAATCGGAGATTTGCCGGCTAATGATCGGCACGTCGCTCGCCCATGCGGGGCAAGCGCCGGCGGCGATACAGAAAGCGATCAACGCCGCACTGCAAAGGCGCTTACCAGCCAAGTTTCCTTCAGCGGCGTCAGCCGGCACGACGGAGCCGGCCGCCGCGCGGCTGGGTCGATTGATCTTCGAACAGAGAGGCGAGCTGTTCGGTCATCGCGCCGGCGAGCTCGTCGGCGTCGACAATCGTCACGGCGCGGCGATAATAGCGCGTCACGTCGTGCCCGATGCCGATCGCCAGCAATTCCACAGGCGAACGGGTCTCGATCTGCTCGATGACGGCGCGCAGGTGCCGTTCGAGATAATTGCCCGGATTGACCGACAGCGTCGAATCGTCGACCGGCGCACCGTCCGAGATCATCATCAGGATGCGGCGCTGCTCGCGACGGGCGAGCAGGCGATTATGCGCCCAGATCAGCGCCTCGCCGTCTATATTTTCCTTGAGCAGCCCCTCGCGCATCATCAGCCCGAGATTGGCGCGTGCCCGCCGCCACGGCGCATCGGCCGATTTGTAGATGATGTGGCGGAGATCATTGAGGCGTCCCGGCGTCTGCGGCTTGCCGCCGGCAAGCCAGCTTTCCCGCGCCTGCCCGCCCTTCCAGGCCTTCGTGGTGAAGCCGAGAATCTCGACCTTGACGCCGCAGCGCTCCAGCGTGCGGGCGAGAATATCGGCGCAGGTGGCCGCAACCGTGATCGGCCGGCCGCGCATCGAGCCGGAATTGTCGATGAGCAGGGTGACGACGGTGTCGCGGAACTGCGTATCGCGCTCCATCTTGAAGGAAAGCGCCTGCATCGGATCGATGATGATGCGCTGCAGCCGGGCCGGATCGAGATAGCCCTCTTCCAGGTCGAAATCCCAGGAGCGGTTCTGCTGTGCCATCAGGCGGCGCTGCAGCCGGTTGGCGAGGCGGCCGACCGCGCCCTGCAGATGCGCCAGCTGCTTGTCGAGGAAGGCGCGCAGGCGCTCCAGTTCGGCGGCGTCGCAGAGTTCCTCGGCGGTGATGATCTCGTCGAATTCTTCGGTAAAGACGTGATAATCGACCTTCTCATTGAAATCCGAGAAAGGCGTGTTCGGACGGCGGGTCTCGCCCGGCGTTTCCGAATCGTCCTCGCCCTCTTCCATCATGTCGTCGTCGGAGATTTCGGCGCCTTCGGTCTCGCCGTCCTCCATCTGCTCGTCGGCGACTTCGCTATCCTCGACGGGGGCGGCATCGGTGCCGGCATCCTCGTCGACCTCGTCCTGATCCTGCTCGTCGCCGCTCGGCTGGTCTTCCTGATCCGACTGGTCATCATTGTCGGCGTCGCTGTCATCGTCGCCGTATTCCTCGGCCATTTCCATGGCCGACAGCATGTTGCGGACGACCTTGGCGAAGGCCTGCTGATCGTTGATCGCGCCCGACAGATTGTCGAGTTCGGCTCCCGCCTTGTCCTCAATAAAGTTGCGCCAGAGGTCGAGCACCTTGCCGGCGGAGGCCGGCGGGCGCTGGCCGGTCAACTTCTCGCGCACCATCATCGCGACGGCTTCGCCGACCGGTGCGTCTTCCTGGCGCTCGATGCCGGTGAAATTCGCCTTGGAATATTTCTCGTCGGTCATGGAGCGCAGGTTCGACGCCATGCCCTCCATGCGCAGCGCGCCGATCGATTCGACGCGCGCCTGCTCGACGACATCGAAGATCGCCCGGGCGTCCGAGCCCTGCGGCGCCATCGTCGCGTGCATCTTCTCGTCATGGCAGGCAAGGCGCAGCGCCATGGAATCGCCGAGCCCGCGGGTGACCGCCAGCTCATGCGCCGTCGGCCGCTTGGAAAGCTCCGGCAGCCGGATGCGCTCGCCGGTCATCCCGGGCCGTTCGTTGGCGAAGGTCACCTCGACATCGCCGTCGCCGGCGACCGAGCGCACGCAGCCGGTTATCGCCCGGCGCAATGGCTCGACGTCGACGGGCGCGCCGGGCTTAGCTTTCGAATTGTCACCGCGAGCTGCCATGATCGGTCGGTCTTAAGCTCCGAGAACGATATTGGCGGCACTTTCCTTCAGCTCGACCCCGAAGGCGCGCTGATAGTGCTCGGCGACCAGCGGGCGCTCCAGTTCGTCGCACTTGTTGAGGAAGGTGACGCGGAAGGCGAAGGCGAGATCGCCGAAGATCTCGGCATTCTCGGCCCAGGTGATGACGGTACGCGGGCTCATGACGGTGGAGAGATCGCCGTTCATGAAGGCGGCGCGCGTCAGGTCGGCGACACGGACCATCTTCGACACGGTCTCGCGGCCTTCCCTGTCCTTGCCGAAGCTCTTCACCTTGGCGGCGACGATGCCCACTTCGTGATCATGCGGCAGATAATTCAGCGTCGTCACGATCGACCAGCGGTCCATCTGCGCCTGGTTGATCTGCTGCGTGCCGTGATAAAGGCCGGTCGTGTCACCGAGGCCGATCGTATTGGCGGTCGCAAACAGGCGGAAGGCCGGGTGCGGCCGGATGACGCGGCTCTGGTCGAGCAGCGTCAGGCGGCCGGAGGATTCCAGCACGCGCTGGATGACGAACATCACATCGGGACGGCCGGCGTCATACTCGTCGAAGACGAGCGCGACATTGTGCTGATAGGCCCAGGGCAGGATGCCGTCCTTGAATTCGGTGATCTGCAGCCCGTCCTTGATGACGATCGCGTCCTTGCCGACCAGATCGATACGGCTGACATGGCTGTCGAGGTTGATGCGCACGCAGGGCCAGTTGAGGCGCGCCGCCACCTGCTCGATATGCGAGGACTTGCCCGTGCCGTGATAGCCGGAGATCATCACGCGGCGGTTATGGGCGAAGCCGGCCAGAATGGCGAGCGTCGTCTCGCGGTCGAACAGGTAATCGGGGTCGAGATCCGGCACATAGGCGTCGCCCTTGCTGTAGGCGGGAACGCGGATGTCGGAATCGATACCGAAGGTCTCGCGGACCGAAACGGTGGTATCGGGCAGTTCTGCTATATCAAGGTCGATCTTGCTCATCATGTCTCCAAGGCGGGTGATGCCACCCAGCCATACTGTCTCAGGCCATGTCGCAACCGTGACGCCGCGATCTAATTCCGCGCCCGTCCAGGTCGGAACGTCGGCGATACTTCTCCGGGACTGAAACGAAACCTCGGCGGGATGATGTCCGCGTGCGAGCATTCTTGAAAGAGTCCCGGACAAGAAACGCCGCGTCCGGAAGGTCGGCGGAGGCGATGTCGGGAAAACGCACAAATATGAGCCGCGTTTGCCTGCGGCCTCAGCCGATTTGGACCATACCCGATTGAAGCCCAAGAGCAAGGACGGGAATTAACAAAAACCGTTCTGCTTCAACAATTGATAGGCCTGGATGACGGCGCGGAAACGCTCTTCCGAGCCGCGGTCGCCGCCATTGGCATCCGGGTGGTGCTTCTTGACCAGTTCCTTGTACCGGCTCTTGATCTCGGCCGACGTCGCATTGGCGTCGAGACCCATCGTATCGAAGGCCTTGCTTTCCAGCGACTTCAGCTTGCGCGCCTGCGGAAAACGCGGCCCGCTGCCCTTGCCGCCTTCCTTGACGAAGCCGAAGGGATCGCGAACGCGGCTATAGGCGCCCGAGCGCACCTCCGAATGCAGCGGGCTATCCTTCGCCGACTTGTTGACGCCGACCGTCCAGGTCGGCCGGTGGCCGGTGATCGCCTCTTTCTGGTAGCGGGCGATCTCGCCGTCCGACAGACCGGAGAAATAATTATAGCCCTTGTTGTAGTCCTTGACGTGCTCGAAGCAGAACAAAAAGAACTGGCCTTCCGCATTGCGTCCGACAGGAGCGCGATGCAAGCCTTTCTTGTCGCAGCCGTCCCACTGACAGGTAGGCGGCGCCTGTTCTGCCTCCGGCTGGCGTTTGCGGCGTGTTCGGATGCTATCGAAGTATTTTGAATCAAGTGTCATGACGGCGCTAATTATGAGGCTGTCGCGACGCGACAACAAGAATTGACAAATGGGTTTGTTGCTGGCTTGGTGGGAACCCTTTTCGCGAAGCAGCAAGACCGGATGATGACCCTGCGAACCCGCATCGAAGAAAAACTCGTCGAAGCCTTCGCGCCGGAGCGCCTGAGCGTCATCGACGAAAGCCATCTGCATGCCGGCCATCAGCCCGATATCACGGGAACCGGCGAAACCCATATGCGGGTGAGAATCGTCTCGGCCAAGTTCGCCGGCCTGTCGCGGCTGGCGCGCCACCGGGCGATCACCGAGCTGTTGAAACCGGAACTCGATGCCGGCCTGCATGCGCTGGCCGTCGAACCGGCAGCACCTGGCGAGCCGACGCGCTGGTAGCAGCGCCTATATGGAGATCGATCACCCGCAATCCAAGTCGGTCAGGCCGGTTTTGCGCCGTCTTCTCCGGCGGGGCGGATGCGCAGCTTGGTGATGCGGTTCTTCTCCCGCTTCATGACGATGAAGCGCTTGCCGTAAAAGGTGAAGGCCTGGCGCTCTTCCGGGATGGTCATCGATTCATGGATGACCAGGCCGGCAATCGTCGTCGCCTCCTCGTCGGGCAGGTGCCAGTCGAGCGCGCGGTTCAAGTCGCGGATCGGCACGCCGCCGTCGACGACGACCGAACCGTCGGCCTCCTGGCGCACGCCCTGGATCTCGATATCGTGCTCGTCGGAAATATCGCCGACGATTTCCTCAAGAATATCCTCCAGCGTGACGATGCCCTGCACCTCGCCATATTCGTCGACGACGACGGCGAAATGCTGCTTGCGGCGCAGGAAGGCGTTGAGCTGATCTTCCAGATTGGTGCTGTCGGGCACGAACCACGGCTTCTGCGCGATTTTGACGATGTCGAGGTTCTGCGGCTCCATGTTCGGCTCGGCAAGCGCGCGCAACAGGTCCTTGGCATGGACGACGCCGATGATGTTGTCGATCGTGCCGCGCCACAAGGGCATGCGCGTATAGGGACTTTCGAGAATGGCGCGCACCACCGCCTCGGGCGGATCGTCGGCGTTGATCGCCCGCATCGCAGTGCGGTGGACCATGATGTCGGAGAGTTCGAGCTCGCCGAGATCGAGCACGCCGCCGAGCCGGTCGCGGTCGGCCTTCACCACCGATCCCTCGCGGTGCAGGAGGTCGACGGCGCCGCGCAGCTCCTCATGCGCCGTCAGCATCGATACCTCCCGCGAGAGATTGATGCCAAACAGGGCCAGGATCCGCCGGACGATCGCATTGACGAAGGAGGAGATCGGGCCGACGACGAGAACGAAGAGCCTGGCCGGCATGGCGATGGCAAGCGCGAAGCGGTCGGGTGTCGAAATCGCCCAGCTCTTCGGCAGCACTTCGGCGAAGATGACCAGGATGACGGTCATGGCGAGCGTCGCCAGCGCCACGCCGGAACTGCCGAACAGCCCGAGGAACAGGCTGGTGGCGATCGACGACGACAGGATATTGGCGAGATTGTTGCCGATCAGCAGCGCGCCGATCAGCCGGTCGCGCCGCTCGATCAGCTGCCGGACGAGGCCGGCGCGTTCGTCACCGTTGACTTCAAGCGTATGGATACGGCTGCGCGAAACCGCGGTCAGCGCGGTTTCCGAGCCGGAAAAGAAGGCGGACATCAGCACGAGCGCCGTGATCGAAAGGATCTCCGGCCAATATGTCGCAAGAAATGCCAGAGCGCCTTCGACGGTCATCAGGGGTGTTTTTCCCGGAGAAAGCTGGTGACCTCGGCGGCGGGAACGTCGTCGGCGACGAAGGACTGGCCGATGCCGCGCGTCAGGATGAAGGTAAGCTTGCCGCTCTTGACCTTCTTGTCCTGGGCGATCGCATCCATCAGCATTTCGGCCGGCGGCAGCTCGCCCGGAATATCGGACATGCGGGTCGGCAGGCCGACCTCCTTGAGGTGCCGCTCGACGCGCCGCGCGTCATCGGGGCTTGCAAGGTTCATCCGTGCGGAAAATTCGTGCGCCAGCACCATGCCGATCGAGACGCCCTCGCCATGCACGAGGCGAGCGCTGTCATAGACCGTGGCCGCCTCCAGCGCATGGCCGAACGTATGGCCGAGATTGAGTAGCGCCCGCTGACCGTTCTCGCGCTCGTCGGCAACGACGACATCGGCCTTCGCCTGGCAGCTGGCGGCAATCGCCTCGATGCGGGCGGAGCCGCCTGCAAAAACCGCCTGCCAGTTGGCTTCCAGCCAGGCGAAGAAATCCGGTTTGTCGATCAGCCCGTATTTGGCCACCTCGGCGTAGCCGGCGCGGAATTCGCGATCGCTCAGCGTATTCAGCACGTCGGTATCGGCCAGAACCAGATCCGGCTGGTGGAAGACGCCGATCAGATTCTTGCCGTGGCGGGAATTGATGCCGGTCTTGCCGCCGACGGAGGAATCGACCTGCGCCAGCAATGAGGTCGGGACCTGCACGAAGCGCACGCCGCGCCGAACGATGCCGGCCGCAAATCCCGAGAGGTCGCCGATGACGCCGCCGCCGAGGGCGATGACGCAATCATTGCGCTCGACGCGGGCTTCGAGCACCTTGTCGCAGGCGGTCATCAGATGCTCGAAGCTCTTGGTCTTCTCGCCGGCCGGCAGCACGACCGCGGCCGAGGCGATGCCCGCTTCTTCAAGGCTCGCGACGAACGCCTTGAGATAGAGCGGCGCGACATTTTCATCGGTGACGACGGCCGCCTTGCGGCCCTTGAGGCGGGAGGCAATCTCGGCGCCGGCCCGCGCGATCAGCCCCGGGCCGATCAGGATATCGTAGGCGCGCTCGCCGAGCGGCACATGCACGGTCTGGACGGCGGCGGCGGAGGCTATCGCATTCATGAGGCTGCATTTTCCTTCTGGGCTTCGATCAGCGCCTGCAGCACTTCGTCGGCCATGATTTCCTTGCGCACGTCGCGCGACAGCACGGTGAGGTCGGCCTGCGCATAGATCGGGTAGCGCGCCTTCATCAGGCCCTCGAGCGTCTGCTTCGGATTTTCGGTCTTGAGCAAGGGGCGGTTGTCGCGCTTGTTGACCCGCTCCCAGAGCACGTCGAGATCCGCCTTCAGCCAGACGGAAAGACCACCCTTCTTGATATGCCTGCGCGTCCGCTCGTTGATGAAGGCACCGCCGCCTGTGGACACGACCCGCGGCCCGCTCCTCACGAGCCGCTTCATCACCCGCGTTTCCAGCGCCCGGAACTCTTCCTCGCCATAGGCGGCGAAAAGTTCGGGGATCGTCATGCGCGACACCCGCTCTATTTCGTGGTCGCTGTCGATGAAGGGAATGCCGAGCTGGCTGGCGACGATGCGTCCGACGGCGGATTTTCCCGCACCCATCAGGCCGACGAGGATCAGATTGCGTGAACCGAGCGCGGCGCGAGCTCTGTCTCTCAGGCTGTCAGCAACGGTCAGCAGTGGTTCACTCATCGGTCCATTCACACTTTGTTTGCAAACCGTATCGACAAATGCAGGTGGAGCGTCAAGTCGCGGACAAGGGAATCATGGCTTGAATAGCGCTTCTTGCACTTGCAGATACGCTTCTTATAACAGAAGCAGAGCATGAAGGAGTTGCCGGATGCCGACCCTGTTCCGTTTTCTGTTCGTCTGCGCGATCCTCGCCGGGACGGTCTACGGAGCGATGTGGGCGCTTGTGACCTTCGTCGAGCCCGAGCCGCGCGACGTGACGATCCGCATTCCGTCCGAGCGGGTCAATCCGCCGGCGACGGGCGCGATCAGCACGACCAGGAAGTGACCGGCATGGTGGATCTGAGCCGCGTCCATGTGGAATCCTTCCTGGAGATGATGAGCGCCGAGCGCGGTGCGGCCGCCAACACGCTGCAATCCTACGAACGCGATCTCGACGATGTCCATTCGTTCCTGACCGGGCGCAGCGTGCGGCTGACCGAAGCCGCCTCCGCCGATCTTTCCGCCTATCTCGCCTCGCTCGCCCAAAAAGGTTTCAAACCCTCTTCCCAGGCGCGCCGGCTTGCCGCCATGCGGCAATTCTACAAGTTCCTCTATGCCGAGGGCCTGAGGACCGACGATCCCACCGGCATTCTCGACGCCCCGAAAAAAGGCCGTCCGCTGCCGAAGACGATGGGCGTCGAGGAAGTCGGCAAGCTGCTTTCACAAGCCGAAGCCGAGGCGGGAGATGCAGCGCCCGGCCAGTTGCAGCGGCTGCGCATGCTGGCGCTGCTGGAACTGCTCTATGCCACCGGCATGCGCGTCAGCGAACTGGTTTCGCTTCCCGCCCGCGTGCTCGATCAGGAAGGCCGCTTCCTGATGATCCGCGGCAAGGGCAACAAGGAGCGGCTGGTGCCGCTGTCGCAATCGGCGATAGCGGCGCTGAAAGCCTATGGGCGCCTGCTGGCAGCGGAAAATGCTGCGGCCAAGGCCCCGCAGGAAAGCCCATGGCTGTTTCCGGCCGCCTCGAAGGAGGGCTATCTGCCGCGCCAGGTTTTCGCCCGCGACCTCAAGAACCTGGCGATCCGCGCCGGCCTGACGCCGTCGATGATCTCGCCGCATGTGATGCGCCACGCCTTTGCCAGCCACCTGCTGGCCAATGGCGCCGATCTGCGCGTCGTGCAGGAACTCCTCGGCCATTCGGACATTTCGACCACACAGATCTACACGCATGTGCTCGAAGAGAGGCTGCAGCAGCTTGTCCAGACGCATCACCCCCTTGCCAAACAGGCGAAAAAGCACGAATAGGACCGGCGACAAAGGGCGGAGCCAGGAAAACGCCCCGGGCACAAGGAACGGAAACGCACCTCATGCACAATTATCTCGACTTCGAAAAGCCGATCTCCGACCTCGAAGGCAAGATCATCGAGCTGAAGAAGCTCGCATCGGAAGACGAGAGCATCGACACCACCGATGAAATCGGCAGGCTGGAGGTTCGCGTCCGTGAGGCGATCCTCGAAATCTATTCCAAGCTCAATCCCTGGCAGAAGACCCAGGTCGCCCGCCATCCGCAGCGCCCGCATTTCGTCGACTACGCCAAGACGCTGTTCCAGGAATTCACGCCGCTCGCCGGCGACCGCAAATTTTCCGAGGATGCGGCGATCCAGGCCGGCCTTGCCCGCTTCCGCGGCCAGCCCGTGGCCGTCGTCGGCCAGGAAAAGGGCAACGACACCAAGACCCGCCTGAAGCACAATTTCGGCAGCCCCCGGCCGGAAGGCTACCGCAAGGCGATCCGCATTCTCGAAATGGCCGATCGTTTCGGCCTGCCGGTGATTTCGCTGGTGGATACGGCGGGCGCCTATCCCGGCGTCGGCGCCGAAGAGCGCGGCCAGGCCGAGGCGATCGCCCGCTCGACGGAAATGTGCCTCGGCGTCAAGGTTCCGCTGGTTTCCGTCGTCATCGGCGAGGGCGGCTCCGGTGGCGCGATCGCGATTGCCACCGGCAACAAGGTCTATATGCTCGAGCATTCGATCTACAGCGTGATCTCGCCGGAAGGCGCCGCCTCCATCCTCTGGCGCGATTCCACCCGCGCCCGGGAGGCGGCGACCAATATGAAGATCACCGCCGAAGACCTGAAAGCGCTCGGCGTCATCGACGGCATCATTTCCGAGCCGCTCGGCGGCGCGCATCGCGATCCCGACAGCGTCATCGCCGCGACCGGCGACATGATCGCCAATGCGCTCGGCGAAATGGCCTCGCGTTCGGGCGAACAGCTGCGCAACGAGCGGCGCCAGAAGTTCCTCAATATGGGCCGCAATCTTTAGAACAGGATGATTTTAGGCCCGGTTGGCCTAAAATCTGAATCCTGTTCTACATTAAAGAGTTGGAGCATGATGTCGTCCGAAAACCGCGCACACTTTTCGGCATCATGCTCTAAAGCCGCGGAAAAGCGCTGATACTTTTCGGCATCATGTCCGAGACAAATTCGGCTTTCACCGATTGGGGCCAAATCTTGGCCACATTGATATTATCTGTAGCATTCGCGCTTGCGGGGATGTTCAGGGCACGTCATAGGCTGGTAAGGATTTATAAAGTATAAGCCGCCTATGATTCCGTCTGATGCCCGAACTCCATAGGCGGACCGGGTCGCATTATCTTTATGGGCTATTTGGATGCGCATACGTTATTTTGCCTATGTTTCCCTCATGGCGCTGGCTCTGACCGGCTGCAATGACGCGTTGGAAACCGCGCAGGTCGATCTCTCCAAGGTCAAGAACAAGGTCGAGCAGCCGCTTCCTGCCCATATCCTTACCGCCATGTCCGCCAAGGGCATGGACCGCAACTCGCCGATCATGATCCGCATCTTCAAGGAGGAAGGTGCCATGGAGATCTGGAAGGCGAAGACCGACAACCGTTTCGACAAGATCGCCGACTACAAGATCTGCGCCTGGTCCGGCCGTCTCGGCCCGAAGGTCAAGACCGGCGACCGGCAGGCGCCGGAAGGTTTCTACGACCTGACGCGCGCCAACCTGAACCCCAATTCCAAATATTATCTGGCGATCAACACCGGCTTCCCGAACCGCTACGACGCGGCGAACGGCCGCACCGGCTCCGATCTGATGATCCATGGCGCCTGCTCGTCCTCCGGCTGCTATTCGATGACCGACCAGCAGGTGCTTGAAATTTACGCCTTTGCCCGCGACGCCTTCAAGGGCGGCCAGGCGACCGTGCAACTGCAGGCCTTCCCCTTCCGCATGACGGCGGAAAACATGGTCAAGCATCGCCTCGACAGCAATTACGACTTCTGGAAGATGCTGAAGGTCGGCTACGACAATTTCGAAGTGACGAAGCGCCCGCCCGAGGTGGCCGTCTGCGAGAAGAAATACGTCTTCAACCAGCAGGTAACCGATGGCGGCGCCTTCAATGCCGCCGGCAAATGCCCTGCCATGTCGACGCCGCCGGCGCTGACGGCCGCCCTTGCCTCCTACGGCAAGACCTATGATGCCGACTACGCCAAGGCGATGAGCAAATTCGACGGCATGGCCTGGTACGATCCGTCCGAAGCCGAGCGCAAGGCCGTGGTCGCCAAAACGCGCAAGGGCCGCGAACTCGCTTATGCCCCGACTGGCACCTCGCTCGAAGCCGGCCGCATGGTCAAGGTCGCCGAACTCGAAGACCTGATGGCCAAGCGCACCGCCCAGGGCCTTACCGCCAAATCAGCGCCGGGCGCCACGCCTGCAGCCGCTGCCCAGCCGCAGGCGCAGGCCCAGCCAATGGCAGTCGCCGCCGCGACGCCCGTGGCCGTGCCGGTGCCGATGCCGAATCCGCTGGCCTATATGGCGCCCGAACCGCAGGAAACCGCTGAGGCCGCGGCAAAGAAGCCGTTCTGGAAATTCTGGGCGCGGAACTGAACGGCTTGGACCCCGTTCTCTACGATCTTCGCGGCCTGAAATGCCCCTTCCCCGTGATCAAGACACGCAAAAAGCTTGCCGCCATGGCAAGCGGCACGTTCATCCGCGTCGACACCACCGATCCGCTGGCGGTGATCGACATGCCGCATTTCTGCAATGAGGACGGCCACGAACTGGTCGAGACCGAAAAGACCGAAACCGGCCACCGCTTCCTGATCCGCAAGCGCTGAGCAATTCCGCAAAAGGTGCGAAGCAGTTCTTGCTCTAAATCCGCATACCTGGAATGGCGAGCGGATTGTCGGATAGCGCCGCCCGATCCGGCATGTCGATGCGCGGCTTGCCGAGGAAGGCGTCGAACAAATCCTTGACGAAGGCTTCCGGCAGATCCTTGGTGATCAGCACCATGCGCGTGCGCCGGTCTTTCGGGTCCGGCCAGGCGGCAAGCCGCACCGGCGGATGGAAGATGCTTTGCACCCCATGCAGCACCAGCGGCCGGTCCGGCCGATCGGAGACGGACACGATCGCCTTCATCCGGAGCAGCTTCTCGCCATGGGCCGAGCGCAGGAGATCGATGAACATGTCGAGCGCCATCGGATCGATCGGCTTCTCCTCGATAATCGAGAAGGAGCGGATCGAGGCATCGTGACGGTTGACGTCGTGCGGGTCCTGATGCGCATGATCGCCATCATGATCATGGTGGTGATGATCATGATGGTGGTGGCCGTGGTGATCCCCACCCTGGTTATGGGCGTGGCCGTGGTCGTGATCTCCATCACGACCGTGGTTGTGATCGTGATGTGCCTCGTGCGCATCCTCGTCCTGCAGCCAGCGGCCGACATCGGCAATCTTCGTCGCCGGATCGTAGAGCCCGTTGACCAGCACCGCGGCGCTGCCGGCCTCAGTGCTGTCGGCATCCATCATCGCGGCCCGCGGATTGAGCGCCCGCAGGCGCTTTTCCAGCTCGTCGGTTGCCTCGGCCATCGCCTTCTTCGAGACGATCAGCCGGTCGGCGACCGCCGCCTGCTTGCGTGCTTCCTCGTGATTGTCGAGGGTTTGCAGCCCGTTCACCGCATCGACAACGGTCACGACACCATCGAGTTCGAAATTTTGGGCGATGACCGGATTGCCCATGATCGCCTGCATGACCGGGGCGGGATCGGCAAGGCCGGTCGTTTCGATAACGACGCGCTTCACTGGCTTGACGCGGCCCGTCTGCACGGCATCCATCAGATTTGCCAGCGTATCCACCAGCTCGCCGCGCACGGTGCAGCAGAGGCAGCCGTCTGACAGCTCGATAATCGAATCGCCGGAGCTTTCGACCAGGAGATGATCGATGCCGACATCGCCGAATTCATTGATGATGACGGCCGCATCCTTCATTGCGGGATCTTTGAGGATGCGGTTGAGCAGCGTCGATTTGCCGGCACCGAGAAAGCCGGTCAGGATAGTGACCGGAATCCTGTCGTTGAGCGCGCTCATGTCGTTCGACCTTGAAATATGATCTTAGAAAGATGTCGGGCGCGGCATCGGCACCGGCACGTTGGCGATGCCTCCGGCCGTATCGCCGGTCGCCACTTTTTCCGGCTGCTGCGCCGGCTGCGGATCCTGACCGGGAATGAGGCCGGCAAAGACGAACCGCGGATCGTGGTCCATTTCCAGGATATAGGGCGACTGCACCTTCATGCGGCCGACTTCGTCGCGCGTTTCGCTGCGTATCTTGGCGCCCTTGGCGCTGCAGATGTCGGCGGAGATGTCGGTCACCTGGTCCTGTCCCTGCCCGTAGGGCCGCAGCGAACCGAGCGTCTCATTGCCGGGAAACTGCGCGGTGAAACCTTTCTGCAGAAGGTTCGCCGTCGCATCGGCGCGCGCCGCCAGGCTGTCGGTGCCGAGCACGACCGAGACGATGGTGCGGCCGTTGCGGGTCGCCGAACCGATCTGGTTGAAGCCCGAGGCACAGATGAAGCCGGTCTTCATGCCGTCGGCGCCGGCGAAGCGGCCGATCAGCATGTTGAGGCTCGGCACGTTCTGCTGGCCGTTGGTGAAACCCTCAAGCGCGAAATAAGAGGCATATTGCGGAAAATCGCGGCGCAGCGCCACGGTCAGCACGGCAAGATCGCGCGCCGTCGTATACTGCCCCTTGCCCGGCAGGCCGTTCGGATTGACGAAATGCGAATCCGTCATGCCGAGCTTCAGCGCCTCGCCGTTCATCCGCGTCACGAAGCCTTCCTGCGTGCCGCCGATGGCTTCGGCGACCGCGACGGCAATGTCGTTGGCCGATTTCACCATCAGGATCTTCAGCGCGCTATCGAGCGTCAGCTTCTGGCCCGGCTTGAAATACATCTTGGCGGCCGGCTGCGCGGCGGCGCGCTTGCTCATGACGACAGGCGTATCGAGGCTGATCTGGCCGGCGCGGATGGCGTCGAACACGGTGTAGACGGTCATCAGCTTGGTAAGCGAGGCCGGATACCACTTGCGGAAGGCTTCTTCATGCTCGAGCACGCGGCCGGTCTGCACATCGACGAGAATATGCGGATTGGCCTGGGCAAGGGGAATCGCGGCAAGAAAACCGGCAGTCGCAGCGACCACGAAACGCAACGGCCGCAAAACGGCAAACAAACGGAAGTGGCTCGTCGACACAGTTCGTCCTTCGGATATCAGGAAAATCTCGAAACCTTCCCCTATTTAGCCTATATGGCTATGACATGGCAAAGGTCATTGACTAAGTAATTTCCACAGGCTCACGCCCCAGCCTCCTCACCCCCCGCCTCACGCCCTTGTGATGCGATGAAAGACTGCCGGGATTTCATAACAGGAACGCCAACATGCCGATTTTGAACAGAGCCGCCGAATTGCAGGACGAAGTCGCCGAGTGGCGCCGCCATATTCACGCCCGGCCCGAGCTCCTCTTCGCGGTTGAGAACACGGCCGCCTTCGTCGCTGAAAAACTCAAGGAATTCGGCGTCGACGAGATCGTCACCGGCATTGGCCGCACCGGCGTCGTCGGCCTGATCAGAGGCAAGGGCGAGGGCCGCCGCACTGTCGGCCTGCGCGCCGACATGGACGCCCTGCCGCTGACCGAAATATCAGGCAAGCCCTGGGCCTCGAAGACGCCGGGCAAGATGCATGCCTGCGGCCATGACGGCCACACCGCCATGCTGCTCGGCGCCGCGAAATACCTGGCCGAGACGCGCAACTTCAACGGCAACATCGCCGTCATCTTCCAGCCCGCCGAAGAAGGCGGCGGCGGCGGCAACCTGATGGTCAAGGACGGCATGATGGAGCGCTTCGGCATCGAAGAGGTCTACGGCATGCACAATCTGCCGGGCCTGCCGGTGGGACAGTTCGCCACCCGCAAGGGCGCGATCATGGCGGCGACCGACGAATTCACCGTCACCATCAAGGGCCGCGGCGGCCACGCCGCCCAGCCGCACCGGACGATCGACCCGATCGCCATCGGCGCCCAGATCGTCGCCAACCTGCAGATGATCGCCTCGCGCACCGCCGATCCGATCAGCTCGGTCGTCGTCTCGGTGACCAAGTTCAATGCCGGTTTCGCCCATAATGTCATCCCGAACGATGCGACCTTCGCCGGCACGGTGCGCACCCTCGACCCGGAGGTGCGCACGCTTGCCGAGACGCGGTTCCGCCAGATCGTCGAGGGCATCTCCGCCGCCCACGGCGCCGAGGCCGAGATCGGCTTCAACCGCAATTACCCCGTCACCATCAACCATCCCGATGAAACCGAGCATGCGGTCGCCACCGCCAGCGCCATTGCCGGCGAGGGCAACGTCAACGCCGAGATCGACCCGATGATGGGCGGCGAGGATTTCTCCTACATGCTGAACGCCCGCCCCGGCGCCTTCATCTTCATCGGCAACGGCGACAGCGCCGGCCTGCACAATCCGGCCTACGACTTCAACGACGACGCCATCGCCCACGGCATCTCCTACTGGGTCCGCCTGGCCGAACAACGCCTGGGCGCCTGACAACAATTAAGGCTTGGCTTCGCGCCAAGCCTTTTGTATGCATGGCTTCAGTGGTCCCGTAGCTCAGCAGGATAGAGCACCAGATTCCTAATCTGGGGGTCACGCGTTCGAATCGCGTCGGGATCACCATTTTTTCAATTGCTTAAGGCCAGCGCAAAGCTTGCAGAGTGCCATGGAGATGCGCGGCCAAGACAATAGGCCGAATACAGTCGCAAGACATTCAATCCCGAATGGAACGGAGTAAGCATCGACCCAAACAAGCCAAGTATCCAAGCTGATCTTCTGGGTATCGTGGCAAATGCCGGGAGAATGGTCATAACGAGCGAGCAAGATGATGGATGAGCCGACTCCGGAGGAACTGAAGCGCATTTTGACGCGACAAGAGCTGCACGAGCTGGTTTGGTCGACACCTATACAGAAGAACACCTATTTCCCGGTGCACAGTCTTGATGAAGACGGCAACGTGGGCGGGTCGGCATGAATTTTGATATGGTGTGAAGCCGACGATTAGCGGGGAAATAAATCATCCCGGAACTTGTAATAGCTGCAGTTGTTCATCGAATAGAACTCCAATCCAGAACCTAGTTCGTTCCGTGAAAGTTCCCATTCGAACGTGTCGTCACCACCGAGGCCGGTAATCAACGCCATTTTGGCCAGTTCCATGAAAGGGCCTGGGGGAAAGGCTGCCCCGTACACGGTCGCTTCCTTGCGTGGGTATTTGCCTTTGATAACCCGCGTGATTTCCAAATCGATCCGTATCATCCGGGTCGGAACGTTGGGATCCGCCGCTAGCAAACCTGATTCTCCCATCGACAGCGACTTCACACGAGCCTGAACCACGACCTCCGCCTGGGCCAGCAGTTCACTTTGGGGAGGACATTTAGGGGTAGCGGCTGCTGGCTTGAGGCCAATAACTGCCAGGAGCAAAATGGCCTCAAAGCAGAGGTGCATAACTGTGTTCGGAATCGCTCGTTGCATGGTTGTTTCCTTTCTCACAGCGATGCCTATGCCGCCTCGATTGTGTGTGGCTGAACGCGGCTTCGCATTCCAGCTGACAAACCGCAGCGTTATCCTGCACCTCCCGCAGCCCCTTGTATGAGGCATGCCGCAGCTTGCCGTCATGCGTCCACGCCCGATATTCAATCTCCGCAACAAGCTTCGGATCGATAAAGACTGCGTTTCGATTCCATCCGGTACCGACAGCGAGTTTGCCAATGATCAGCTTGTCCAACTGCTGCCGGAGCTTACCTGTGGAACGCTCATTGATGCCGGTCCCCACTCCTCCGACATAGATGAGCTCGTTTCCCTTGCCCGCGGCGAGTAGCAGCCGCCCAATGCCGCCGAATGATGCTGTCCGCCTTCTAATACCCAACGATCAAAAAGCTATCGCTCTGGACGCATTTGATCGTCACCCAGTCGCCGAGGCGGCCCGCTGAGATACGGGCTGTTGCGGTCTTTCGCGATGATGCCTTCAAGGTCATGTTCGCATACGATCTGCAGACGCGTCTCGCTGTATCCACATTAATTGTTGTCCGTGGCATTGAATTATTGTAGATACACTTAATGGAGATCGTATGGGACGAACCGAAGCGGATTGCCAATATCGAGAAACATGGCCTCGATTTCGCCGATCTGACTTTCGAGTTCTTCCTGTCTTCCGTTGTCGTTCCCGCCAAAGATGGGCGATCCAAGGCCATAGGCCGCCTCGCTGACGGAACGATCGTCGCAATCTTCGTAAATCTGGGCTCTGAGGCGCTTTCGATCATTTCAATGCGCCCCGCCCGCAAGGACGAAAGGAGCATGATCCGATGATTATCAAAGCCCGGAAAACGACGCAGTTCCAGCCTGGCCGCGGCTACTCCAAGGAGGATTGGGATGCCGTCTCCGACAATCCCCCTCTGTCCAAGACAGAGATGGCAAACGCCAAGCCCTTCAAGGAGGCATTTCCTGAGGTTGCCGAAAAGATGGAAAGGGCCATTGCAGCCCGCGGTCGACCCAAGCTGGACAACCCGAAGCAACCCCTGAACATTCGTCTCGATGCCGATATCATCCAGTTTTACAAGGCCACTGGCAAAGGTTGGCAGTCAAGGATGAACGATGCATTGCGAAAGGCGGCTGGCTTATAGCGCCCTTCGCAGATCCTCTCCAAAAACTGGCGGCCGTCGGCAGCTAAATCGTCTTCCAAAGCTTGGCTAGTCTCATCATCACATTGCGGAGCCGTCGGCTCGCCGTGTCCTCACCGCGCGTCACGCCCCCAATCCCAACAGCGCCGCCGCAACCCACCCACCGACAAAACCAATCGCACCCCAGACAAGACCTGCGAAGCTGACCGGCACACCCGGCACAAAGTCCCGCCAGGTGTTGGCGAATACGACATCGTCCGGCTCGCGGAGCAGCACGAAGGGTTTGGCGACCGGGGCGGCGGTGCCAAGTTTCAGCTGCTGCGACAGCAGCGTTTCGTAGCGCGAGATCGTGCTTTGCATAGAGACGCCGCGGTCGCGCAGGAAATCGTCGGAGGATTGCGCATAGGTGTTCAGCGCCTGCTGGCGATCGAGGTGGTGCTCGGCGGCCTGTCTGTTAAAATCTTCGACGATGACGCTGAGTTCGTCGATCGCGCCGCCGATCCGCTGGCGGTATTGCTGGGCAAATTCCGGCGCCTGTGAAAACACCGTGCCGCCGGCAAGTCCGGCGACGATGGCGATGATCCTTGCAATCGGTCCCATTCTCGATGCCTCCGGCTGGTCATCAGCGGTAACGATCCGCGGCCGCAAAGGTTTCTGTTCGACACAATCGGTAACGCTATGTGATTGAACCGACAGCGCTTCCGGCGAGTTCCTCCCCTGACCAACAAGTTGCTCCCGTGAGCAACTGAGAAAGAGAGGCTTGTCATGAAACAGATTATCCTTGCCTGCACACTCGCTGCCGCATCCATCTTTTCCGCAATGCCATCGCAGGCGGCCAGTGTGACGATCACCACGGGTGATGAGCGCCCCTACTACCGTGATTCGGAACGTCCCTATTACCGCCATCACAGCCCCTACTACCGCCACGACATGCGTCGGCGTTACGTGTCCCGCGACTGCTTTACCAAGACGGAAAAGATCCGCCGCCATGGCCATACGGTCATCAAGGAAACCAGGGTCTGCCGATAGGCGATCCACGCACGAAGCCCGGCTGATCGGCCGGGCTTTTCATCTGATTTCGTCACGCGGAACTTCGCCATAACGGCCGCGTTATTCGCGAAAGGAGTAAGCGTCATGCGTATCAAGATGACTCTTTTGGCAATCGCCTATGTCGCCATCAGGCGCCGTGCTGCTTGCCATCGCCTATCAGCCGCAGGTGACGGGTGCCCTGCAGAAGACCGATCGGCTGGCCGGTTCGTCCTTCCTGGTCGAGCGCTTCGCCGGTTGACCGGATGAGCGGTTGAGTGAGAGATGACGATGCATCAATGTCGCTCATTGATCGGAGGCCCGCCGAGCAGGATCCGGTTCTGCACCGCATGCACGCCTTCGACAGCCCTGGCAACCGCGGTCGCCCGTTCGATCTCGCCGACGGTGCCGACCGTACCGGTCAGCACGATCTGATCGTTCTCCATCGTCACTTCGACATCCGATGCATCGATGCCGCCGGCAATTGCCAGCGCATTGGCGACGGCCGCTTCGACGGATGCGCGATTGGAGATTTCCGCTTCCATCTCGGGCTCGAGCCCGTGGAATGTCTGTTCCTTGAAAACCATGATCCGTTTCTCCTCAATATCCGGGCGTCAAACCTGCGAAGGAAACGCCCGTCGGCGGGATTTGGTTTCAGGGCCGCTAAAGCGCGTCGCGATCTTTCAGATTCGCGCCTTGTGCTTTAGCTTTTTATTTTCTCGCATATCGTTGCCGCAAAAGCGCTTCGCGCTTTGCCTGGGAAAACCGCGGCACACTTTTGCGCGACATGCTTTACCAGTTGAGGCGAAAACGCAGATTGACGCTGCCGGCCTCATCCGCCGAAAACGGATTGCTGACCGAGGCATCGAGATTAAGGTTCGGCAGGATCGCCTGGTTGACGGCAACCGAACTGGAAAAATCGCCGCTGGCGTTGCTGATACCGGCACCGGCCGAAAGCGAGGTGCCCGTCCAGGGATGGATCAGCTTCAGCGCCTGCGACGCCGTCACCGAGGCCTGTTTGATATCAACCGCATCATATTGCACGCTGATCGACCGGCTCGACTGCATGTCGAGCGAATCCGACAGGATCCAGCTGCGGGAGCGGCTGAGCGTCAGCGCGCCGCTGCCGCGCAGCGTATCGACGCTGATCCTTGCGCCCCGCTGCGATTGGCCTGATGGCGTGACACTCGTTCTGACGATCCTGCCCCAGAGCATCGCCTGTTCGGAATCGGGCAGCGGCGCCCCGCCCTTGGTCGAGGCGAGCGCGATATCGGCACCGGCGCTGGTTTCCCATTCGGCCGCCAGGCGAAAACCCATCGTCGCCTTGTAGGATCGGTCGGAGAGTTTGGCCGGCGACCAGATCAGCAGATCATCCGCCCTTGCCGCCGAGGCGAGCGAGAGCAGGACGGCGAAGAGAAGGCTGGCTGTTTTGAATATCGTCATGAAATCCAACATTTCCACGGACACAGGACTGCAGCGCACATGAATGCGCTCGCAGCGAACGCGATGAGGGATTGCGGCCAAGCCGCCCGTCCCGGTTCTTCCTCGGTTTTAATGTTTTGGCCGGAAGGCCGGCGGCACCTTAATGCCTGTTTCCGAAGGACGCCGTAGCGCCCCGAATTGCCATGCAACCGTGAACGGCGCGACGAATTTCGAATCCGCCAGCAAGGTCACAAGGATCACATCCAGCCGCCGCTCTGTAAACCCCACGACGCCCGAAATCTGCTGCACCGCACACTTGCCGCCCCCGTCAAAGCCTAGTAGAGCCTGAGCCTACGAGAAAAACCTTCGCGAAATTGCAGATAATGACCGGCAAAACCGCGCCGCGGCGCCTCAGCATCTTCGGCTCGACAGGCTCGATCGGCCAGAACACCCTCAATGTCGTCGATCACCTGGGCGGGCGGGAGAACTTCGAAATCTCCGTGCTGACCGGCAACGGCAACGTCGAATTGCTGGCCCGGCAGGCGAAGTTGTCAGGCGCTGGGATGGCGGTGACGGCAAGCGACCGGCATTACGAAGCGCTGAAAAGCGCGCTTTCCGGCAGCGGCATCGCGGTCGCATCCGGAAAATCCGGCCTGATGGAAGCGGCCGATCGCGAGGCCGACTGGGTGATGGCGGCAATCGTTGGCACCGCGGGCCTGGCGCCGACGCTGGCAGCAGCAAGGCGCGGCGCCGATATCGCCCTTGCCAACAAGGAATGCCTGGTTTCGGCCGGCGATCTGTTCATCAGCGCCATCCGCAAAGGCGGCGGCAAGCTGCTTCCCGTCGACAGCGAGCACAATGCGATTTTCCAGGTGCTGGAGGAAAACCAGCGCCATGCCATCGAGCGTGTGGTGCTGACGGCCTCGGGCGGGCCCTTCCGCACCGCCTCGCTGAAGGAAATGGCCGGTGTGACGGCGGAGACCGCGCGCGCCCACCCGAACTGGTCGATGGGCCTGAAGATCTCGATCGACAGCGCTTCGATGTTCAACAAGGCGCTGGAGATAATCGAAGCCCGGCATCTTTTCAGCCTCACGCCCGAGCAGATCGAAGTCATCATCCATCCGCAATCGATCATCCATTCGATGGTCGGCTATAGCGATGGATCGGTGCTGGCCCAGCTCGGCGCCCCCGATATGCGCACCGCGATCGGTTACGCCCTGTCCTTTCCGCGCCGGCCGAACCTGCCGATCGAGCGGCTGGATTTCGCCAGGCTCGCCCGGCTGGATTTCGAGGCGCCGGATGAGCTGCGGTTTCCGGCCTTGCGGCTGGCGCGCCTGGCGATGACGCGCGGCGGCGTTCAGGGCGCCGTGTTGAACGGGGCCAAGGAAGTGGCGCTCGAAGCCTTCATCGAAGGACGGCTGCCGTTCCTCGCCATCGCCGAGATCACCGAGAGGGTCATGGACGATCTGGCCGGCCTGCCGCCGGCCGCCGAGATGGACGAAGTCTTCGACGCCGACAGGCAGGCCCGGCAGAGGGCTGCGGAGCTGATGAAACTGGAGATCGCCGGCTGAAGCTTACCGCAGCCGGTTGCCAGCCTCATCGAACAACCGGCAATCCGACGGTTCGAACAGCAGGCCGACCTGCTTGCCTGCCGCGATGCTGATCGGTGAGCGGTGCTCGACGGTCAGCGACTGACCGTCGGCAAGCTGGCAATAGAGATATTGCGTTCCCCCGAGATATTCCGAAAAATCGACCGTGGCCGTCAGCTTGCCCGACCGATCCGGCGCCACCTTCAGATGCTCCGGCCGCAGACCGAGCGTCACCGCGCCTCCGGCCGGCCGGCCCGTGCTGATTAAGGCGGTTTCGATGCGGGAGCCGGCGACCTCGACCACTCCGCCCTCGCCCCAGCGGGCATTCAAGAGGTTCATCCTCGGCGAGCCGATGAAGCCCGCCACGAAGGTATTGGCGGGATCTTCGTAGATCTGCCTTGGCGTTCCGGCCTGCTCGACACGGCCGTCGCGCAGCACGACGATCTTGTCGGCGAGCGTCATCGCCTCGGTCTGGTCATGGGTGACGTAGATCATCGTGTTGCCGAGCTCGCGGTGCAGGCGGGCGATCTCGATGCGCATCGACACCCTGAGTTCCGCATCGAGATTGGACAGCGGCTCGTCGAACAGGAAGACATCGGGCTTGCGCACGATCGCCCGGCCGATCGCCACACGCTGGCGCTGGCCACCGGAAAGCTGTCCTGGCCGCCGGTCGAGAAGATGATCGATCTTCAGGATGGCGGAGGCCGCCTTCACCCGGGTCTCGATCTCGGCCGGCTGGGTGCGCGCCATCTTCAGCCCGAAGGCCAGATTGTCGCGCACGCTCATATGCGGATAGAGCGCATAGGACTGGAAGACCATGGCGATGCCGCGCTCGGACGGATCGAGATCGGTGACCATGCGTCCCTTGATCTCGACCTCGCCGTCGGTCACGTCCTCGAGACCGGCGATCATCCGAAGCAGCGTCGATTTTCCGCAGCCGGACGGGCCGACGAAGACGACGAATTCGCCCTCTTCGATCGTCAGGTCGATCCCGTGGACCACCTGCAGATTGCCATAGCTTTTTCGCACGTCCTGGAGCACGACGCTCTTGTTAGCCATACCGTTCGTCATCCCCAAACGACCTACTTGTCCGACTGGACCCAGACGAGCATCTCTCCGGGCGCGCGGTTGTCCCAGAGATGATAGGGCACGAAACGCGCGGTGGCGACCTGCCTTTCGGCCGGCGCATTGCGGTAGAGCGGTGTTCCCCAGTTCGACGTCTCCTCGCGCTCGACCTTGAGATCGAGGGCGACGGCATCGTTGAGATCCTTCAGCACGATGGTTTCGGCGGCCGGAAGCTCACGCGGCAGGATGATGGCGTTGAGATCCTCGCCATTGTCGGTGGTTTCGACGCAATAGACCAGGGGCCCACGCATCAGTGCGACGCGGCCGGCATCCTGGCGCACCTTCGGATTGGCATATTGCGGGCGCAATGCCAGCGGCAGGTGGAGGGCGACACGATCGCCATCGTTCCATTGACGATCGATCCTGGCATATCCATCCCGGACAGTGGCGGCGAGATCGAGCATTTCCCCATTGACGCTGAGGGTCGCCCCTTCAGCCCAATCGGGAATGCGCAGCGACAGCGCGAATCTCGCGGGCGTCTTCAGCCTGGTGGTAAAGACGACGGCCCCATCCCAGGGATAGTTGGTGGCCTGCTCCAGCTCGCCTTCGGCGCCGTTGGCAAGCTTCAGCCGGGCGGTGCTTTCGCCATAGAGATGCACGGCGATCTCATCATCGGCAACGGCATACATATAGGAGCCGATCGAGGTCACCAGCCGGGCGATATTCGGCGGGCAGCAGGGGCAATGGTGCCATTTCCAGCGGTGGTGCTTGCCCGCACTTTCGAGCGGATTGTCGTAGAAGAAGGTCTTGCCGTCGGTGGAAAGGCCGGGAAGCGCGCCGTTATAAAGCGCCTGTTCCATGATGTCGGCGTAGCGCCGGTCAGGCCCGCGCCCGAGCATGCGGCTTGCCCAGAAGACCAGGCCGACGGAGGCGCAGGTCTCCGCATAGGCCGTATCATTGGGCAGGTCGTAATAGTCGGTGAAGCCTTCGTTGGAGGCGGCCGGGCCGATGCCGCCGGTGATATACATCTGCTTGGTGGTCAGATCGTCCCAGAGCGTTTCCAGCGCCGCCGTCAGGCTGTCGTCCCTATATTCGGTGGCGATATCGGCCATCCCCGAATAGAGGTACATGGCGCGCACCGCATGGCCGACGACCTTGGTCTGCTCGCGCACCGGCTGATGCGCCTGGCCATACTCATAGGTCTTCTGATGGAAGTCAGCAGCGCTCCGGCCGTCGCGAGCGGCTTCGGCCGTGAAGAAATGCGGCTCGGTGCCACGCTCGTCGATGAAGAATTTCGACAGCTCCAGATATTTCTTCTCGCCGGTGACGCGGGAAAGCTTGACCAGCGCCAGCTCGACTTCCTCGTGACCGCAATAGCCGGGGAACTGACCTTCGCCATGGCCGAAGATCGTGATCATGTAATCGGCAAAGCGGCACATGATATCGAGCAGCTTGCGTTTGCCGGTCGCCTGGTAATAGGCGACCGCGGCTTCCATCAGATGGCCGGCGCAATAAAGCTCGTGATGGTCGCGCAGATTGGTCCAGCGGCGGGCGGGCTCGACGCGCTGGAACCAGGCGTTGAGATAGCCGTCCTTGTCCTGCAGCCTCTCATACATGTCGATGATCTCATCGGCACGCGCCTCCAGCTTCGGGTTCGGCCGGCGATAGAGCGAATAGGCGATGGTCTCGATCGATTTGCCGAGATCGGAATCCCAGAACATCTGCGTCGTCCCGCCCCAGGGCTGAATGGGAATGACGACGCCGGGGCTCGGCTGGGAGACATCGATCGCCTTCAGCATGCCGGCCTCGACGCAGCGGTCGAGCAGGGTCTCGGCGGTGGAATTGCAGACGGCGTCCTGCCATTTGCCCCAGAAGCCGCCGAGCTCGACATCGGGCACGGCGACGGGACGAAACTGGCGGTCGTTGCTTGATTTGGTCATGGGTTCCACTTTCCCTAGGGTTATTTCACCGCGCCGGCCATCAGCCCGCGCATGTAGTAGCGTTGCAGGAGCAGGAAGACGATCAGGCAAGGGATCGTCATGACGACGACGCCGGCCTGCACCGCTCCCCAGTTGATGGCGCCGAGCCGCCCGGCGCGAACCGCCGTCATCAGCACCGGCAGGGTGTATTTCTCATTGCTGGAGAGCAGCACCAGTGCGGCGAGAAACTCGTTCCAGGCATTGAGGAAGGCAAAGATCGCCACCGTCGCCACACCGGGAAGCACCAGCGGCAGCAGAACGCGGGCGAGAAGCCTGAGATCGCGGGCGCCGTCGATGCGGGCCGCCTCTTCGATTTCCTTCGGCACCGCATCGAAGGCGTTGCGCATCATGAAGACCGAGAAGGGCAGCTGCAGCGTCACATAGACGAGCGTCAGCCCGATCAGCGAATTGTTGAGGCCGAGCTTGGCCAGGATGATGAAGAGCGGCGTCAGGATCGACTGGAACGGGATCATCAGCGTGGCGATGATCAGCACGAAGAGCGCATTCTTCATCGGGAACCGATAGCGCGAGAAGCCGTAGCCGGCGAGCAGGCTGACGGCGACGGTCAGCACCACGGTGGCGACCGAGACCAACAGCGAATTGATCATGTGCCGCCAGATGCCGGCGCCGAACGTATCGAGCAACGCATAGGCATCGAAGCTGACGCCCGATGTCGGCCACGGCGGCAGCGGCGGCAGGCTGGCTTCGGTCCCTTGCCGGAAGGAGGCGAGCAGCGTGATCGCAAACGGCGCCAGGAAGAAGATCGAGATGGCGATGCCGCTGAGATGATAGGCCGATTTCACGCGGAAGGCCTTGCGGGCACGGCGTTTTCTTGAGGTGATCATGGACGCTCCTCCCCGACCCGCAGCAGCCAGAGCTGCACGATGCTGATCGCCACCAGGATGGCGAGCAGCACGATCGACAGTGCCGCGCCATAACCGAGATTGAACGACACGAAGGACTGGTTGAAGATGTAGTAGACCACCGAGATCATCTTGTTCTGCGGCCCGCCCGAGGTCATGATGTAGAACTGGTCGAAGGCAAGGATCGAGCCGGTGACGGAGACGATCAGTGCCAGCGCGATCGTCTTGCGCATCAGCGGCAGCGTCAGATGCCGGAAACGCTGCCAGCGACCGGCGCCGTCGATGCGGGCGGCCTCCGTCAGCTCGGACGGAATGGCCTGCAGCCCCGTCAGAAGAATGATCATGGTGAAGCCGGCGATCTTCCAGACGACCATCACCACAACAGTCAGAAAGGCGGTGTCGAAAGTCGCCAGCAGATTGGGGCTCTTTTCGACAAGACCGAGGGCTTTCAGGGCCGGGCCGATGAAGCCGCTATCGACATTGGCAAGCCAGACCCAGAGCAGCGAGGCGGTGGCCAGCCCGACGACGACGGGCAGAAAGATGACGGTGCGATAGGCGCTGACGAACTGCCGCTCCTTCTCGACGAAGATGGCGAGCGGAAAGGCGACGGCGAAGATCGCGATGGTGACGATCACCGTATAATAGGCGGTGAAATTCAGCGCCGTCACGAAGCGCGTGTCGTTGACCATGCGGTAATAATTGTTGAAGCCGATCCAGCGCGATGCCCCCATCAGCGGCCAGTTGTGCAGGCTCATCCACCCGGTGAACAGCACCGGCATGATGAAGAAGACGATGACCAGCGCCATGGCCGGCGCGATATAGGCAAGGCCGCGCCAATTCGATTGGCGCCGTCGCCTGCGCCGAGGCAATAGGATCTCTGAACCGGAATCGGTCATCGAAACGCTCCGCATCTGTCGGTTGGGATTGGCCGGGAAGCTGCCACCGCTCCCCGGCCGCGGCCGGGGGAGAGTTACTGGCCGCTATCGATGATCGATTGCATTTCCGACTGGGCGCTCGAAAACGCGCCGTCGACATCGTCGCCGAAGATCGCGGCGTTGGTAAAGCTTGCCCAAGGGCCGTTGGCGCTGTTGATCAGGTCGTTGAACTGCAGCGTATAGGGCGTCTTGGCCACACTGATCGCCTTGAGGCCGACCTGCATGCGCGGGTCGAGACCTTCCAGCACCTTGTCGGCAATATCGCCGCGCGTCGGCAGGCTGCCGTACTTCGCCATGATCTTCTGGCCGTCCTCCGAATAGACATATTCGAGGAAGCCCTTCACCGCGTCGATCTTCTTGGTGCCCTTGGTGATGACGAAATTATCGCCGCCGGCAAAGGACGAAGGCTTGCCGTCGACGCCCGGGATGAGGGTCACGCCGAAATTGATATCCGGATGCTCGGTGACCAGCGTGCCGATGGCAAAGGCGCCGAGGCTTTGCTGACCGATCTTGCCGTTGGTGAAGGTCAGGAAGTTGGCGCCGGTATCGCTGGCCGCACCCGCCGGCACCAGGTCCTTCTTGACCATGTTGCGGTAGATATCGACGGCCTTGCGCATCTGCGGCGTATCGAGCGTCGCCGTCTTGCTGTCGGCCGACAGGATATCGGCGCCGGCACCCCAGGTGAGCGGCGTGAAGGTGAAGATCATGCAGCCGCCGCAGCCGCCGCCGGAGAAATAGAAGCCGTAGGTATCGTCACCCAGCGCCCGGATCTTCTCGGCATTGGCGGTGATTTCATCCCAGTTGGCCGGCGCCTTTTCCGGGTCGAGGCCGGCCTTCTTGTAGAGGTCCTTGTTCCAGGCAAAGACCGACGTCTCCACCGACAGCGGCAGGCCGTAAATCTTGTCCTGATAGGTGCCGAGGCGGACATGCGACGGCGACAGCGAGTTGAAATAGGGCAGCGATTTCGCCCAGTCCGTCAGATCCTCAAGCTGGCCGGCCGCGGCAAAGGCGGGGTTATAGATCAGATCCATCGACAGGGCGTCGGGCGCCTGTCCGCCGGCGATCGCCGTTGCATATTTCTGCACCAGCTCGGAGAACGGCACCTCGGTCATCACGACCTTGGTCTCATGGCCGGAATTATAGGCTTCGACGACCTTCTTGAAGGCGTCGCCGATGCCCGAACGAACCCACATTTCGACATTTTCAGCCGCCGACGCCGCCGAAAACAGGCACAAGGTAGCGATGCTGGTCGCCGCCAATAGACGCTTGATCATGACACTCCTCCCGATATGGCGCATCTCCCTGCGCCTCTGCTCATTCCCTTGGTCTCATTCCCTGCGCCTCTGCTCATTCCCTTGGTCTCATTCCCTTAGTCTCACTCATTGGGGGTCTTACCCCCGCATGACTGCCGGACGACAAGCCGGCACGGCAATTTCCTCACTCCCGGCTCGACAGGCCGGCCTTCCGCAAGCGCCAGCACCGTCAATCCGGCCTGCCGCCCGAGCTCCTTCAGTTCCATGTCCACCGTCGTCAGCGGCGGCCGGGTCTGGGCCGCGACAATCTCCCAATTGTCGAAGCCGATCACCGAGACATCCTGCGGCACCTTGACGCCGCGCTCGCGCAACGCATCGGCGGCACCACGGGCAATCTGGTCATTGCCGCAGAACAGCGCGTCTGGCTTTTCTCCCGGCCTCTTCCAGAGCTGCTCCACCGCCTCATGACCCCAGCTTTCCGACCAGACGCCGTAGAGCACCGGCTCGCGGTGGCCGGCCACCTCGTGATAGGCGCCGGCGCGTTCCCGCACCGAAAAGAAATCCTCCGGCCCGGTGATATGGGCGATCCGCCGCCGCCCGACCTTGGTCAGCCATTCCACCGCCAGCCGCGCGCCCTGTTCGTCGTCCGAGCGGAAGGTAACGCTGTTCTGCGTCCCCTCGGTGAAGGCGTAGACGACAGGCACATGCAAGTTCGACAGATCGACCGGCAGGCGGCGGTCCAGCCGCTTTCCCGTGGCGATGATGCCGTCGACCTGCTTGTCGAGCATCGCATCGACATGGATCTGGGCGAGCGCCGGATCGTCTTCGATGGCGCACAGGAATACCGAAACCCCATGGTCGACCAGCGCGTCCGAAATACCCGCCATCACAGGCAAGGTGAAACGGCCGTAAGTGTCGTTGGTCAGCAGCCCGATGGTGAAGCTGCGCTTGCTGAGAAGCCCTCTTGCCAGCGCATTCGGCCGATAACCGATTTCGCCGGCGATCCGCTTCACCCGCTCGCGCGTTTCCGCGCCCATCCGGCCGGTGTCGTTGAGCGCCTTCGACGCGGTCGAGATGCTCACCGCGGCAGCCGCCGCCACCTCATGGATGGTGATCCTGCCTCTTTTTCCTCCCGTGAAGTTCAGAGCATCACTCCTTCTGAAGTGGCTTGAGAAAAGCTTTTACCAACTGCGATGTCAAGTGAGAAAAGGTTTTCTCACGTTTGTCGGCCGCACAGGCCCGGGCGGTCGCGATGCATCATCTGCATCGAGGCCGGCGCCGAGCGGAGAACTGATTCATGTGGGGGAGGTTGGCACGGCCCCATAAGGGCACGGCTCATCACCGTCAGGACCTCGATGGAGGTCCTGAACTAAGGCGTGGTCAATCGAAAAATCAGGCGACGTGCCTTGCCAGCGCGCAGCGCGACCAGAGCGAATGCAGCGCCTCGACCAGATGGGCGATATCGGCATCCGAATGCAGCGGCGTCGGGGTGATGCGCAGCCGCTCGGTCTTCTTCGGCACGGTGGGATAGTTGATCGGCTGGACGTAGACGCCGCAATTGTCGAGCAGCAGGTCGGAGATCCACTTGCACTTGGCCGCATCACCGACCAGCACCGGCACGATATGGCTCGGATTGGGCACATGCGGAATGCCGTTCTGGTCGAGCAGCGCCCTGAGCTTGCGCACCCGGTCCTGATGACGGGCCCGCTCGAACTGGCTGACCTTCAGGTGCTGGATCGAAGCGACGGCGCCGGCGGCCAGCGCCGGCGGCAGCGCCGTGGTGAAGATGAAGCCGGAGGCAAAGGAACGGATGAAATCGCAAAGCGCGGCCGAAGCGGCGATATAGCCGCCCATCACCCCGAAGGCCTTGCCGAGCGTGCCTTCGATGACGGTCAGCCGGTCCATCAGCCCCTCGCGCTCGGCAATGCCGCCGCCGCGCGGGCCGTACATGCCGACCGCATGCACCTCGTCGAGATAGGTCATGGCGCCGTATTTGTCGGCGAGGTCGCAGATTTCCTTGATCGGGGCGATGTCGCCGTCCATCGAATAGACGCTCTCGAAGGCGATCAGCTTCGGCGCCTTCGGATCGGCGGCCTTAAGCTTGGCTTCGAGATCGGCGACGTCATTGTGCTTCCAGATCACCTTGCCGCATTTGGCATGACGGATGCCCTCGATCATCGAGGCATGGTTCAGCGCGTCGGAGAAGATGATCAGGCCGGGGATCTTGGCGCCGAGCGTGCCGAGGGCTGCCCAGTTGGAGACATAGCCGGAGGTGAAGATCAGCGCCGCCTCCTTGGCGTGCAGATCGGCCAGTTCACGCTCGAGCATGACGTGATGGTGGTTGGTGCCAGAAATATTCCGGGTGCCTCCCGCACCCGCGCCACAGTGGTCGATGGCGTTTTTCATCGCCTCGATCACCTTCGGGTTCTGGCCCATGCCGAGATAGTCGTTGGAGCACCAGACCGTGACTTCCTTTTCGCCATCGGCCGTATAGCGCGTCGCGCGTGGAAAATTGCCGCGGTGGCGCTCGAGATCGGCAAAAACGCGGTAACGGCCCTCGGCATGAAGCCCGTCCAGCTCGTTTTTGAAAAACGCTTCGAAATCCATCATCTGCTCCAGTATCGCGCGGCCGTTCTTGCCGACCGGACGTCCGCGCGTCAATGCTTACCCTTTGCTTTAACATCAACTGCGGCAAAAGGCCCAGTTTTTTGAATGATTCCAGATAAAAAAATACGCAAGCGCGGATCAACGAATCGATGCGGTAGAGACGCGTGAAATTCGTGAAAACCGTCCGGCGGCGACCATGTCCATATCGCAAAAAAATCGGCACAAGAGTGGACAACCCTTTCTTCCGACATAGTTTTCGCACTAGCGTGGCAAAAAAAGACTAGGGACGGCCTATGCCCATTGGGCGACAACCCAGGAGAAAAGAAATGAAAAAAGCTGTCATACTCGCATTGATCGGCCTGTCGGTCGCAAGCTGTACGCCGACCCAACAGGGCGCCGGCATCGGCGCGGCCTCAGGTGCCGTCATTGGCGGCGCGGTCACCGGTGACGTTCGTGGCGCAGCGGTTGGCGCCGCTATCGGCGGTGTCTCCGGCGCCCTCATCGGCAGCGTCGCCGAACAGCCCGGCCAGTGCTACTATCGCGACCGCTATGGCCGCCGCTATATCGACACCTGCCCGCGCTGAGAGCGGTTGCACACCGGCCAAATCAGGAAATCCCGGACACACATCCGGGATTTTTTGTGCTGAAATAGTGCGCTGGCAATTTAAAATGGTACACCCCGCGCGATTTTGCCGCTAAGCTGTTCACGGCTGGGCAACGAAGCTTCATTGTAGACCGAACCAAAAGCGGCGTATGCGGATTAGAGGGACAGGCCCGAAAACAGGTATTGCGTATCGGCGAACAGGCACCATGATGGTGGTCGCGGCGGCAGCTGCGTTCTCACCGGTCCTGATCGGCGACGCTTACGCCTTCAAGCTTTTCGGCATCACCATTTTCGGCAAGGACGAGGACGAAACGCAGCAGGTGCCCGATCCGGTGCGCTATAGCGTCGACCTCAAAGCCGACACCGCCGATCCCGACCTGAAAGAAGCGCTGCAAAATAGCTCGCGGCTGGTGGGCGACCAGAAGCAGCCGGTCTCCGGCGATCTCGGCGTCGTCGTCAAGGCGCGCGACGATCGCGAGCGGCTGATCGCCACCCTTTATGAAAAGGCCCGTTACGGCGGCGTGGTGACGATCACCATCGACGGCAAAAATATCGACGACCTGCCGCCCAATCCGACCTTCGACCGGTCCGGGCCGGTCCCCGTCACCGTCGACATTGCGCCCGGCCCGGTCTTCAAGGTCCGGGAGGTCCAGTTCGGCGGCGATGCCGCAAACCACAATCCGGCCGATTACGATCTCGCCCCGGGCGCCGAGGCCGGCTCGCTTGTCATCATCAAGGCCGGTGATAAGATCGTCGAGCAACTGAAGAGCGAGGGCCGGCCGTTTGCCAAGCTGACCGAACGCAAGGTCGTCGCCGACCACAGAAGCGACACCGTCGATATCGTCCTTGCGGCCGAGGGCGGCCCGGTCGCCCCGATCGGCGATGTCGGCGTCACCGGCGAAAAGACCGTCAAGCCGGGGTTCATCCAGCGTTATTCCCGGCTCGACAAGGGCGAAGCCTATTCGCCGGAAGCGCTGAAGAAAGCCGGCGAGCGGCTTCGTGCCCTCGGCGTCTTTTCGAGCGTCACCATTCACGAAGCCGATGCGCTGGCGCCGGACGGCACTTTGCCGATGACGATCGAGGTGTCCGAAGGCAAGCAGCGCTATTTCGGCGTCGGCGCCCAATATTCCACAACCGACGGCTTCGGGGTTCAAGGCTATTGGGGCCACCGTAATCTGTTCGGCGAAGCCGAGACGCTGCGGATCGAAGGATCGGTGTCGCGGCTTGGCGAAACCACCGATGTCGGCAGCCTCGACTATTCCGCCGGGATCCTCTTCACCAAGCCCGGCGCCTTCTTCCCCGCCGCCACGCTGAAGGCCGGCATCGTCGCCAAGACCGAAAATCCGGATGCCTATAATGCGACGCTCGTCACCGCCTCGCTCGGCCTCTCCTACGAACTGACCGACCGGGACACCGTCTCGGCGAGCGGCGAGGTCAGCTGGGAGCGTGACGACGATGCCTTCGGCACCAACGACTATCTGACCTTCACCCTGCCGCTGCAATATGACCGCGACGCCCGCGACGACAAGTTCAACCCGACGGAAGGCTATCGCGCGACATTTTCGGCCAAGCCCGGCTACGAGATCTTCAATGCCACGCCCTATGCGGCCTTCCAGGGCTCGATTTCCGGCTATCTGCCCTTCGGGGCAGAGGACCGCCTGGTGCTGGCCGGCAAGGTCGCCGCCGGCGTGCTGATCGGCGGCGGCGGCATCGAGAATATTCCCGCCACACAGCGCTTCTTTGCCGGCGGCGGCGGCTCGGTGCGCGGATACAGCTATCAGGAAATCTCGCCCTATAACGACAATGGCGACCCCACCGGCGGCCGCTCCTACGTCACGACGTCGCTGGAAGCCCGCATCAAGATCACCGACACGATCGGCATCGTGCCCTTCATCGATGTCGGCACCGTATCGGACAGCACCCTTCCCGGTTTTTCCGATATCCGCGCCGGTGCGGGTGCCGGAATACGATATGCCACACCTTTCGGCCCGCTGCGGCTTGATTTTGCCATGCCGCTGAACAAGTACGAAGGTGGCACAGATTATGGAATCTACGCCGGCATCGGCCAATCCTTCTAGAATGGCCGATGTCGATTTTTGAACCATCGTGAAAACGGGGTAGTGTCCGCGCCGATGCAAATGCTGGCAAAAATCGTCAACTGGTTCCTGCGGCTCACTGCCTATGGCGTGGGCGTCACGTTGATTCTTGCCGTCCTGGCACTGGCGATCTTCGGCTTCACCGCCTTTGGCGCCCGCATCGTCACCGAAAAAATCGCCTCGACGCTGTCCAACCGCGACATGACGATTACGGTGCGAGAACCGCAGGGTCTTTTGACCGGCGGGCTTCGCGCCGCCGAAATCTCGATCTCCGACACCAGGGGCGTCTTCGCCGAAATCCACGGCATCGCCATCGACTGGAACCCGCTGGCGCTGCTGACCGGAACGTTCCACGCCCAACGCTTCGAAATCGAAGCGATCGACGTGCTGCGCAAGCCGGTGCGCACCCTGCCATCACGGCCCGGAGCGGAAAATTCCGGCGGCTTCAGCCTTCCGATCAAGGTCGATATCGACCACGTCGCGCTGCCCGACATCAAACTGGCCGAAGCCTTTGCCGGGCGCGCCTTCGCGCTCGCCGCCGAAGGCAGCCTGTCGGCCAACAGCGATGGCGGCGAGGCGATCGTCAATGTCAGCCGCCACGCCGTCCCGGATGCGCGGCTGACCGCCGACATCGCCTATGCGCCGGCCGAAAACCGGCTGCAGCTGAAGGCGCAGCTTGCCGAACCGAAAGGTGGGCTGCTGGCGGGCTTTCTCGGTCTGCCGGACAGCCCCGCCGTCAACATCGATCTCGACGGCCAGGGACCGATATCCGACTGGCGAGGCAAAGTGCAGGCCGCTCTCGACGGACAGCAGCGTGCCGCAATCGAGGCCCGGCATCAGATCAGTGCGGACGGACTGCACCACCTCGACCTCAAGGGCGGCGGCGACCTGAGCTCGCTGCTTCCCGCAGCGTTCCGGCCACTTTTTTCAGGCCAGACCAATATCGACCTTGCCACCACCTTCGACAACCGCGGCAAGATCGACATCCAGACCGGCAATATCGCCACCGGCAGCGTCGTCATCGCCGCCTCGGGCACCCTCGATCCGGCCGGCAACAACAGTCTGAATGCCAATCTGCTCGGCACATCCGGGCCTGTCGATTTCCGCTGGCCGCTCGCCGAGGGCGAAGCGCGCTTCCTGATTTCAGGTCTCAACCTGGCGCTGACGGGCGATGCGCAGGCGGCCCGACTGAATGTCAGCGGCTCGCTCGATACCGCAGCCCTGCCGCAGGCCGATATCGGCAATGTCAAGCTGACGGCAAAGAGCGACGCCTTCAATCTCGCCGCTCGATCCGGCAGCGTCCAGCTGCGCCTGGTTGCCGGCGACATGAGTTTTGCGGAGCCGAACCTCAATCGCGCCGTCCAGGGTCCGGTCACGATCGCCTCGCCGCTGCAGATCACGCCTGGCAGCATCGGCTTCAACGGCACCACCATCGAAAGCGCCAATATCAACGGCGGCCTCAACGGCTCCTACCGGCTGGCAGACCAGGCGCTGACCGGCAACGTCAAGCTCACCATCGCTCCGGCAGCCCTGCCTGTTGCGGTCTCAGGCAGGTTCGACGGACCGATCTCACTCGAAAGCCAGCTGGCCGGCACCATCCCGTCGAAATTCGCACTGTCCAACCTCGTCTTGAGCTCCGGCACGCTTGAGGCCGCCGGCAACGTCGCACTCGATGGCTCGAAGGTGAGTGCCGATCTCTCCGGCCGGCTGCCCGACATCGGCAAACTCATGACCGGCGCCAGCGGCGGGGCGGGTTATGCATTGAGAGTGGGCGGCGAACTGCCGGCGATCTCGGTGACGGCCAATCTCAAGGCCCCCAGTCTTGAAATGGCCGGCCGCACGCTTGGCAATCTCAATATTGATCTCTCGGGTGTCGCCGATCCCAAGGCGCCGCAAGGCAGGATCGCCGCTACCGGCACGATCGACGGCCAGCCGATCGCCGTCAACGGCGACATCAATTCGCAGGACGGCAGGATTATCCTTCCGGCGCTGACCGCCGATATCGGGGGCAACCGGCTGACCGGCAATCTGGCATTCTCGCCCTCGCTGGAACCAACCGGCGCGCTGACCTTCGATTTCCCCAATATCGGCGGACTCGCAGCCCTCGGCGGACAAAAAGCAGAGGGCGATCTCAAGGGTTCGCTCGGCGTCAGCAGCGACAAGGGCAAAATCGCGCTCAAGCTGCTTGCGACCGGCGGCTCGATCCGCCGCGATACGCTTGCCATCGTCAAGCCGGAAATCGACGTCACGGTCAGCGATCTCAGCGCCCTTGCCGCAAACGGCACGGTCAAGGCCGATGAGGTGAATGCGGGAACGAACAGGCTTGCCGGACTTTCGCTCGGTTTTGCCAGGCAGCAGAACCAGACCGATTTCGATCTCAATGCCACCTATGACGGCAATCCGGTGCTGGCGACCGGCAATATCCAGACGACAGACGGCACGATCGGCGTGAACCTCGAACGTTTCTCGGCAAGCCCCCGCAATATCCCGGTCGAACTTGCCGCCCCGACGCAGGTCAAAATCGTCGGCGGCGCCGCCAGCTTGAGCGGGCTGACGTTGAAAACCGGCACCGGCTCGGTGAGCGTCACCGGTTCAGCCGGCGAAACGCTGAAACTTGATGCCGATATCCGCGAGCTGCCGGCAGCACTCGCCAATGGTTTCGTACCGAACCTTTCAGCCGGCGGCACCATCTCCGGAAGGATCGCGGTGACCGGAACGCCGGCCGCACCGATCGCCGATTTCAAGCTCGACTGGAAGGATGCGACGACAGGCCAGACCAAGGGCGCGGGGATTGCGCCGCTCGGCATCGCCGCCGGCGGCAAATTCGCCGACAACAGGCTCGATTTCGACACGACGATATCCGGTGCTGACGGCCTGTCGCTCAAGGCCGCCGGCAATGTCGCGCTTACCAATCCCACCGCGCCGGTGCTCGATATCGACGCCGATATTCTCAATCTGCCCGCCCGCATCGCCAATGGTTTCGTTCGCGATCTTGCCGCCAAGGGCGTGATCACCGGGAAGCTCTCGGCCGCCGGACCGCTTTCCGCACCGGTCGCCGATTTCGATCTCGATTGGAAGGGTGCTGCGACGAGCTATACCAAGCGCGCCGGCCTTACCGACCTCGCGGTGAAGGCATCCGGTAAATTCGCCGACAGCAAACTTAATTTCGACACGGTGATATCAGGCGCCGACCGCCTCTCGCTGAAGGCAAACGGCAATGTCGCCGTCACCGGCACGGCCATCGGCAACGTCAAGGTCGACGCAACGCTCACCAATGTCCCGGCAAGCATCGCAAACAGCTTCGTCGCCGATCTCGCCGCCGAAGGCGCAATCTCCGGCACGGTCTCGGCCGCAGGCTCGCTTGCCGCCCCGACCGCCAATTTCGACCTCGCTTGGAGAGACGCCGCGACCAGCCACACCAAGCGTGCCGGCCTTGCCGCCCTCGGCCTGACCGCATCCGGAAAATTTGCCGACAACAAGCTTGATTTCAACGCGGCGGCCAGCGGCAAAGACGGCCTGTCGCTGAAGAGCACCGGCAGTGTCGCCCTCGCCGGCACGACGGTCGAAACCATCAAGGTCGATGCCGAGATCGCCAGGATTCCGGCGAGCCTTGCAAATGCCTTCGTTCCGGATCTGGCGGCCGGCGGCACGATATCGGGCATGCTGTCGGCCGCCGGCACACCCGCAGCACCGAATGCCGACTTCAAGCTTGCCTGGACCGATGCTGCGACCAGCCATACCAGAAGCGCTCGCCTCTCGGGACTGGCGCTTGCCGCGTCCGGCCATTTCGCCGACAACCGGCTCGATTTCGATGCCGATCTCGGCGGCAAGGACGGCCTCTCGCTGAAGGCCAAGGGCAATGTCGCCACATCGGGCACCTCGGTCCGCAAGCTTGACGTCAAGGCCGATCTTGCCAACCTGCCGGCAGCCCTTGCCAACGGCTTCGTCCCCGGCCTTGCCGCCGAGGGCACAGTGTCGGGAACGGCATCCGCCTCCGGCGCGCTGCCCAAACCCGCCGTCGATTTCAAGCTCGACTGGAAGAACGCCGCCACCGCTCAGACCAGGAGCAGCGGCCTTTCCGGCCTGAGTGCCGCCGCCTCCGGAAAATACGCCGATGACAGGGTCGACTTCGATGCCAGCCTTGCCGGCAAGGACGGCGTTCTGGCCAAGGCCACAGGTGGCGTCACCATTGCCGGAACGGCGATCCGCGACCTGTCGGTCAATGCCGATATTCCCGCCCTGCCGGCCAATATCGCCAATGCCTTCGTTCCCGGTCTCGGGGCCGAAGGCACACTTTCGGCCAACGCCATCACCTCGGGAACGCCTGAAAATCCGATCGTCGATTTCAAACTCGACTGGAAGGATGCCGCGACCAGCCACACCAAGGCTGCCGGCCTCTCCCGCCTGGCGCTGGCGGCGACGGGAAAATATGCCGGTGACCGGCTCGATTTCGATGCCGACCTCAGCGGCAGCGGCGGCATCGCGCTGAAGGCGGCCGGCAATCTTTCGATCGCCGGCACCTCGATCCGCGCGGTCGACGTGACGGCGAATGCCACCAATGTCCCGGCCGGCATCGCCAACGGCTTTGTGCCCGGTCTTGGCGCCGAAGGCGCTGTCACGGCGACCGCAAAGGCGACCGGCGCACTATCGGCGCCGTCGGTCGATTTCAAGGTCGACTGGAAGAACGCCGCGACGAGCCAGACAAAGGGCGCCGGCCTTTCGCCGTTCACCATCGGCGCATCGGGCAAACTTGCCGGCAACCGGCTGACGATCGATACCAACCTTGCCGGCGACGCCGGCATGTCGCTGAAGGGCGGCGGCAGCGTCGTGATCACAGGCAACCGCGCCCTCGACATGCGCTTCAACGGCAATCTGCCCTTCGCCGTGCTCGGCGCGCCGCTGGCGCAGCAGGGCCTCGTCGCCGACGGCGTCGCCACCGTCAACCTGGAGATCGGCGGGACGGCCGCGGCACCGGTCATCAACGGCACCGTCGCGACCAATGGCGCGAAACTCGTCGACGTCCGGCGCAATCTCGCCGTCAACAATCTCGCGGCGACGATCAGCTTCAACGGCAATCAGGCGGTGATCTCGCGCCTCAGCGGAAGCCTTGGCGGCGGCGGCACGATTTCGGCTAGCGGCACCATCGGCATTCAGCCGGCCGGCGGTTTTCCGGCCGATATTTCGATCAAGCTCGACAAGGCGGTCTATGTCGATGGAACGCTTGTCGTCTCCACCGTCAACGGCACGGTCGTCCTGCGCGGGCCGATCATGAATTCGACGTTGAGCGGCAAGCTTCGGCTGGACAAGACCTCGATCACCGTCCCGGAAAAATTGCCGACCTCCCTCAGGGAAATCGATATCCGTCACAAGAACGCGCCGCGGGCCGTGCTTGCGCAACTGCGCGACGACGGCGAGCGGAAACCCTCCGAGAAATCCTCCACGATCACGCTGGATCTCGAAATCGACGCACCGTCGCATATCTTCGCACGCGGCCGCGGCATCGATGCCGAGCTCGGCGGCAAGGTGACGATCCGCGGCACCGCGGCAGCGCCGATCGTCACCGGCGGCTTCACCATGCGCCGCGGCCGCCTGACCATTCTCAACCGCCGCCTGGATTTCACCGACAAGAGCCGGATCACCTTTGCCGGCGACCTGACGCCGGCGCTCGATATGGAAGCCACCTCAACCTCCGGCTCGACGACGCTCACCGTCGACGTCGCGGGCCTCGCCACCGACCCGGCAATCACCTTTTCCTCTTCGCCGCAGCTGCCGCAGGACGAGGTGCTGGCGCAGTTGATCTTCGGCCAATCGATGTCGAAGCTCTCGCCGGTGCAGATCGCCCAGCTCGCAGACGCCGTCAGCCAGCTGGCCGGCAACCGCTCGACCTCGCTTTTCGAAGGCCTGCGCAACCAGCTCGGCGTCGACGATCTCGACATCAGCACCGATTCCAAGGGCCAGACGAGCGTCAGCGTCGGCCGCTATCTCAACGACCGCACCTATTTCGAATTGCAGCAGGGCGGCGCAGCCGGCGCCAAGGCGATCATCAACCTCGACGTCGGCCGCGGCGTCAAGCTGCGCGGTGCTGCCGGTGGCAATGGTGCCGGCGAAGCGGGCGTCGTCTACGAACGGGAATATTGAGCCGGCTTAATTCAAGAAAAAGACGCGTTTTCCAGGGCTGACCGGTACGGAGGAGTTCCCTTCCCAACCCCTCCCCACAAGGGGGAGGGGCTTAGATGCCGCGCCCGACCTGTTCCACTTCACTGTGTCATCCGCGAAAAGGTTGCTGCTTAGCGCCATACACGGTGCGCCAACTTAGCCCCTCCCCCTTGTGGGGAGGGGTTGGGGAGGGGACTTCATGCAGGCCTTTAAAAGCCAGTCTTGCTCGTCTTCAGCAGAATATTGCTCTCGGTCGAATTGATGCCGTTGATCAGCCGGATGCGGCGCAGCGTTTCGTCGAAGGCGGCAAGATCGCGATCCTCGAGTTCGGCGACGAAATCCCATTTGCCGTTGGTGCTGTGAAGGGCGCGGACTTGCGGCAGGCCGCGCAGCTGATCGGCCACCCTGTCGGCGAGTTTGCCGAGCACCTCGATCATGACGATGGCGCGCACGCCGGCCGACCGCGTCTCATGACCGGTGCGGATGGTGAAACCGACGATGGTGCCGCCGGCGACCAGCCGGTCGATTCGGGCGGCAACCGTGGCCCGTGAGGCGCCCGTCATCGCCGCGAGCGAGGAGACGGAAATCCGGGCATTGTGGCGAAGTGCACTCAGAAGCTCGGTGTCGAGATCGTCCACGATGATCACTTTGTCAAAATAGGTTTATCAATTTGCGCAATCATAATCCATTTCTGACACTTTTCCATCTTTTTGCCGCCAGGCCTTTATCCCACTATCGGCCAAAACAGGCCTAACCGCGGAGCCCTCGCATGAATGCCCAATCGCGATCTGTCACCCTCATCGGCGCGCCGCTGGAAGAAGGCTCCGGCCGCAGGGGCGCTGCCATGGGCCCGGCAGCGCTGCGCATCGCCGGCGTCGACCAGACGCTGATCGAGCTCGGCCATGACGTTGCCGATCTCGGCGATCTCCGGATCGTGCCGGCGATGGACCTGCCGAACCATCCGAAAGCTCATAATCTCAGAATCGTCGGCGCCTTCACCCGTGCGCTCGAAAGCAGCGTCTACGACGTCGCCGCCTCCGGCCGTTTCCCGCTGATACTCGGCGGTGACCACAGCCTTTCCATGGGCAGCGTCTCCGGCATGGCCCGATATGCCGCCGGCAAGGGCCGGCCGCTTTTCGTGCTCTGGCTCGATGCCCATGCCGATTTCAATTCTCCCGCCACCTCGCCCTCCGGCAATATCCACGGCATGCCGGTCGCCTTCTTCTGCGGCGAGGCGGAGTTCGCCGAAATCCTGCCGAAAGACCGTCCCTTCGTCGACCCGAAGCATGTCTTTCAGGTCGGCATCCGTTCGGTCGATGCGCGTGAGCGCGAGGAAATCCACGAGCATGGCGTCAACGTCTTCGATATGCGGGCGATCGACGAACAGGGCATCGGCGCCATCATGCGTGAGATCCTCGAAGCCGTCGCCCGGGCCAACGGCCTGCTGCATGTCAGCCTCGACCTCGATTTCCTCGATCCCGACATTGCCCCGGGCGTCGGCACGACGGTGCCCGGCGGCGCGACCTTCCGCGAGGCGCATCTGGTGATGGAAATGCTGTCCGACAGCGGCCTCGTTTCATCGCTCGATCTCGTCGAACTCAATCCGTTTCTCGATGATCGCGGCAAGAGCGCCCGCGTCCTGGTGGAACTGACGGCAAGCCTCTTCGGCCGCCGTATCTTCGATCGCCCAACCCGCGCCGCATAGACGGCACGCGCCGCCTGGAACTCACTTGTCGGCATCATGATCTAGAGGGGGAAGAACCATGAACACTTCGGAAAAACTGATCGCCACCGAACAGCGGCTCGGCGCCAACAACTACAAGCCGCTCGACGTGGTGCTGACACGTGGCGAAGGTGTTCATGTCTGGGATACCGACGGCAATCGTTATCTCGATTGCCTGTCGGCCTATTCCGCCGTCAACCAGGGCCATTGCCATCCGAAGATCCTTGCCGCCATGGTCGAGCAGGCGGGCAGGCTGACGCTTACCTCCCGCGCCTTTCGCAACGACCAGCTCGCCTACCTCTATGAGGAGCTCGCGGCTCTCACCGGCTCGCACAAGATCCTGCCGATGAACTCAGGCGCCGAGGCGGTGGAGACCGCCATCAAGGCGGTGCGCAAATGGGGATACGAGGTCAAGGGCGTGCCGGAAGGCAAGGCGGAGATCATCGTCTGCGCCGATAATTTCCATGGCCGGACGCTGAGCATCATCAGTTTCTCCACCGATCCCGACGCCCGCACCGGCTTCGGCCCCTACACGCCGGGCTTTCGAACCATTCCCTTCGGCGATGCCGAGGCCTTCGAGGCGGCCATCAACAGCAATACGGTCGCCGCGCTGATCGAGCCGATCCAGGGCGAAGCCGGCGTCATCATCCCGCCGGCCGGCTATTTCACCCGCATCCGCGAGCTTTGCACTGATAACAACGTCACCCTCATCCTCGACGAGATCCAGACCGGTCTCGGCCGCACCGGCAAGCTGCTGGCCGAAGAGCATGAAGGCATCGAGGCCGATGTGACGCTGATCGGCAAGGCACTGTCCGGCGGCTTCTATCCGGTCTCGGCCGTGCTATCGAATTCCGAGGTACTGGGGGTGCTGAAGCCCGGCCAGCACGGCTCCACCTTCGGCGGCAACCCGCTCGCCTGCGCAGTGGCGCGCACCGCGTTGAAAGTGCTGACGGAAGAGGGCATGATCGAGAACGCCGCCGATATGGGCGACTATTTTCTCGAAGGCCTCAGGTCGATCCGGTCGAACATCGTCCGGGACGTGCGCGGCCGCGGCCTGATGATGGCCGTCGAATTGGAACCCGAAGCCGGCGGCGCGCGGCAATATTGCCATGCGCTGAAGGAACGCGGCCTGCTCGCCAAAGATACGCACGACCATACGATTCGCCTCGCTCCGCCACTGGTCATCACGAGGGAGCAGGTGGATTGGGCGGTCTCGCAGATCGAAAAAACGATAGGCTAAAGCAAATCGGGGCTGAAAACCGTCGCAAATCCGGTTCCCGATTTAGATTTGGGCAACACTCTTCCGCTAATGTCGTCATTAACCGTAACGATGCTTGGCCGAGCGCAAAGCCATCGCGTGGTATGAAGGCAAAGCTCGTCCGCGCCAATGGTGGCGCGCCCGCTTCTGCCCTGGCTTACGACAGTTGGGAAGAATTCTATGACCACGATCAATTCCACGAGCTTCAGCGGCGATACGCTCGAAATCATTGCCTTCCGCCTGCATGATCAGGAATTCTGCGTCAAGACCACGACCATCCGCGAAATTCGCGGCTGGGCGCCGTCGACGCCGATCCCGCATGCGCCGGCCGATGTCATCGGCGTCATGAACCTGCGCGGCTCGGTGATCCCGATTATCGATCTTGCCTACAAGCTCGGCATGAAGAGCACGGTCGCCAACGAACGCAGCGCCATTGTCGTCGCCGAAGTTCACAGCATGGTCATCGGCATGCTCGTCGACCGTGTCTCGGATATTCTCACCATCTCCTCCAGCCAGGTCCAGCCGGTGCCTGAGGTGACCGCCTCCTTCGACCGCGCCTATTGCGAAGGCATCATCGCCTCGGAAAATGGCATGATCTGCTTCCTGAACCTCGCCAAGATGTTCAAGGAAAACGAGACGGATGAACTGGCGGCCTGATCGCCATCAAGACAATTCGAAGAGTTGAAAACCGCCCGTCCCGGGCGGTTTTTTGTGCGCCCCAGGTAATCGCGGCGTTCATTATCTCATCCTATTATTAGCGATAGCTTTTATACGTAATATTAACCACGCTCCCTCAATATGGTGACCAGCATACGGATGGTGAGTTTTCGGTACATGGGAGTGATAACCGGCTATCGGTCCTTCCCGGCACCGGCACACCACGTCCGCCCCTCGCTTCTCCGGCCGAAACAGCGAAAGCTGTGCATCTCAAAGGGACAGGAATGTTTGGTCTAGCTTCCGATTCGAAATACATTCTTGACGCCATCTCGAAATCGCAGGCGATCATCGAATTTGACCTCAGCGGCAATATCCTGACGGCGAACGAGAATTTCTGCAACGCGCTGGGATACAGCCTGAGCGAAATCATCGGCAAGCACCACAGCATCTTCTGCGAGCCGGCCTATACCGCAACCGCGGAGTACCGCGAATTCTGGGCGCGGCTCGGACGCGGGCAATATGATGCCGGCGCATACAAGCGTCTTGGCAAGGGCAATCGCGAGATATGGATCCGGGCTTCCTATAATCCTGTTTCAAAAGGTGGAAAGCCGTTCAAGGTCGTGAAATTCGCGTCCGACATCACCGCCACCAAGAAGAAATCGATCGAGGATTCCGGCAAATTGGAAGCGATCTCGCGCTCGCAGGCGGTGATCGAATTCAAACCCAACGGCGAGATCCTGACGGCAAACGAGAACTTCTGCCAGGCCATGGGATATTCCCTGGCCGAGATCACCGGCAAGCATCACAGCATCTTCTGCGATCCGGCCTATACCCGCACCGAGGAGTATGGCAGCTTCTGGCGGCGCCTTGCCAATGGCGAGTTCATCGCCAACGAATTCGTCCGTTTCGGTAAGGGCGGCCGTGAAATCTGGATCCAGGCGGCTTATAACCCGATCGTCGATGCCGACGGCAAAGTCTACAAGGTCGTGAAGTTCGCGACCGATGTCACCCAGCGCATGAGCGCGATTTCCCAGCTTGGCGATGCGCTGCGCCATCTTTCCGAAGGCGATCTGACAAGGACGGTGGACACGCCCTTCGTTCCGTCGATGGAGCAGTTGCGCCACGATTTCAACACCACGATCAACGGTCTTGCCAAGACGATGAAAACGATCGGTGAGAATACCGGCGCAATCGCCGCCGGCTCGCGGGAAATCGGCGCATCGGCCGATTCCTTCTCCACGCGGACGGAACAGCAAGCCGCATCCATCGAAGAAACCGCAGCCGCGCTCGAGGAGATCACCACCACCGTCAACGATTCCAGCCGCCGCGCCCATGAGGCGGGCCGCCTCGTCGCCGTGACGAAGCAGGGCGCCGAGCAATCGGGCGTCGTGGTCCGCAACGCCGTTGCCGCCATGGATCAGATCGAGCAGTCCTCTCGCGAGATCACCAACATCATCGGCGTCATCGACGAAATCGCTTTCCAAACCAATCTGCTGGCGCTGAATGCCGGCGTCGAGGCGGCGCGTGCCGGCGAAGCCGGCAAGGGTTTCGCCGTGGTCGCCCAGGAGGTCAGAGAACTCGCCCAGCGTTCCGCCAAGGCGGCCAAGGAGATCAAGGCACTGATCAATACGTCGAGTGATCTCGTTAAAAACGGCGTCGGCCTCGTCGGCCAGACCGGTAAGGCGCTCGAGGAGATCGTCGCCCAAGTCGGCGATATCGACGGCAATGTCTCCGCCATCGTCGAAGCCTCTCGGGAACAGGCAACCGGCCTCAAGGAAATCAACCAGGCGGTCAATACGCTGGATCAGGCAACCCAGCAGAATGCCGCCATGGTCGAGGAGAGTACCGCCGCCAGCCATAGCCTGGCAAAGGAAGCCGAAACGCTGCGGGTCCTGCTGACACGATTCCGCCTACCCGGTCAGACCCTGACTCAGGCCGGGCCGCAGACCGCCGGCAGGCTGGAAGCAAGGCAGACAGGCTCGCCGGCGCTGCATCTGATTTCGCGGGTCGCCAAGGCCAACGGCGCGACTGCTGCAGCCGCACAGAGCTGGGAAGAGTTTTGATGCCAGCCTTCCGGCACATTGCCATTTTAAGCTGCCGCCGCACGGCGGCACTTGATCTTACTGCCCGGCATACGCGGTAAGGAGCGCCCAAGCAGGCCCATTCGCAAGACAGCTTGCCCCTGCTCCCTTCCTGCATGAACCGATCAATACTACCTGGCCTGATTTGCTTCCGGCTCGGGCTTACGGATCATCGGAGCGGCCTGCAGCACAAGGGCATCCAGGCCGTTTTCCTCCTTTTCGAGAATTTCGAACAATTGCCGCCGCATCCGCGGCTCCCAAAATTTGTTGATATGGGTAGCAACGCCCTGCACGGCTTCATCTGCCGGCTGGCTCTTGAAAAAGGTGGCGATCTGGTTTGCCATATAGACGAGCTTGGCCTTGGTATCATGCGACATCGGCAATGCTTTCGGGCGAGATGCGGTGCGGGTGGGTGAAAATCTCGAAATCCTCGCCGCGCACCAGCGCGACGAGCGTCATGCCGGCCGCCTCGGCCGTGCGGATGGCGAGAGCGGTCGGCGCCGAAATGGCGATCAGCACGGGAGAACCAAGGATCGCCGCCTTCTGGACCATCTCGACCGAGAGCCGGCTGGTGACAGCGAGGGCCCCGCTCCCGCCGCTTTCGCCGGCACGGATGACGGCGCCGCAGAGTTTATCCAGCGCATTGTGCCGGCCGACATCTTCACGCACGGCAAGCAATCCCTTGGCGGGAACGTAGAAGCCGGCGCCATGCACCGCCCGCGTCTCCCGATGCAGCGGCTGCGCCTCGTTCAGCAGCGAAACGGCCCGGACGATGTCGGCATGCGACAGCGCCAGCGGCGATGCCGAGACATCCGGCACCGGCCGCACCGCCTGCTCGATCGATTCGATGCCGCACAGGCCGCAGCCGACCGGCCCCGCCATGCTGCGGCGGCGGGCCCGCAGCCGGTCGGCGACGTCGTCGACAAGGCTCACCTGCACATCGATCCCCTGCTCAGCCGCGACGACCTCGACGCCGGATATCTCCGCCGGCGCTGTGATGATTCCTTCGGTCAGGCTGAATCCGACGGCAAAATCCTCAAGATCATCGGGCGTTGCCATCATCACCGCATGCGAGCTGCCGCCATAGGAAAAGGCAATCGGCACTTCCTCCGGCACGATGCGAGAGCCGGAGTGCATGAGGCCGTTGCGGCGGGCGGTTTCAGGAGCATGGGCGGTGGTCTGGAAGGTCATGATGCAAATCTCTTCTTGCCAAACCACTCCCGCATTTTCACTCCGCTGCCTCGAGCTTGCCGGCGATGCGGCGCGATTGCCGTGCCTGCTCGTCATACTCACGCTGCCATTCGCTCGGTCCGTTGGAGGGCGACACCTGCACCGCTGTCACCTTGTATTCAGGGCAGTTCGTCGCCCAGTCGGAGAAGTCGGTGGTGATGACGTTTGCCTGCGTATTGGGGTGATGGAAGGTCGTATAGACGACCCCCGGCGCAACACGATCGGTAATCAGGGATCTCAGCGTCGTGTCCCCGGAGCGGCTGCCGAGCTTCACCCAGTCGCCGTCGCGAATGCCGCGCTGTTCGGCATCGTGCGGATGGATTTCCAGCCGGTCTTCCGCGTGCCAGACGACATTCTCGGTGCGGCGCGTCTGCGCCCCGACATTGTACTGACTGAGCGTGCGGCCGGTGGTCAGCAGCAGCGGGAAGCGCGGGCCGGTGCGCTCGTCGGTCGCCACATATTCGGTGCGGATGAACTTGCCCTTGCCACGCACGAAACCGTCGACATGCATGATCGGCGAGCCGAGCGGGCTCTGTTCGTTGCAGGGCCACTGCACCGAGCCGATCTTGTCGAGATAATCGTAGGTTACGAGCGCGAAACTCGGGGTCGTCGCGGCGATCTCGTCCATGATCTCCGACGGATGCCTGTAGTTCCAGTCGAGCCCCATCGCCTGGGCAAGTTTCTGCGTCACCTCCCAGTCGCCATAACCGTTGCGCGGCGACATTACCTTGCGCACGCGGTTGATGCGGCGCTCGGCGTTGGTGAAGGTGCCGTCTTTTTCGAGGAAGGTCGAGCCCGGCAGGAAGACATGGGCGTAGTTGGCGGTCTCGTTGAGGAACAGGTCCTGCACGACGACGCATTCCATCGCCGCAAGGCCTGCCGCGACATGTTTCGTATCGGGGTCGGACTGGAGAATGTCCTCGCCCTGGACATACAGACCCTTGAAGGAGCCGTCGACCGCCGCATCCAGCATGTTGGGAATGCGCAGGCCCGGCTCGTTGTTGAGCTTCACGCCCCAGAGCTTTTCGAAAATATCGCGCGTCGCATCGTCGGAAATGTGCCGGTAGCCCGGCAGTTCGTGCGGGAAGGAACCCATGTCGCACGAGCCCTGCACATTGTTCTGGCCGCGCAGCGGGTTCACGCCGACGCCGGGACGGCCGATATTGCCGGTCGCCATCGCCAGATTGGCGATCGCGATAACCGTAGTCGAGCCCTGGCTGTGTTCGGTGACGCCGAGACCGTAATAGATCGCGCCGTTGCCGCCCTTGGCATAGAGCCTTGCCGCGCCGCGCAAATCCGCCGCCGGTACGCCGGTGAAAATCTCGGTCTGTTCGGGGCTGTGCTGCGGCTCGGCGACGAAGCCGGCCCAATCCTCGAACTCCGACCAGTCGCAGCGCTCGCGGATGAATTTCTCGTCAAAAAGCCCTTCGGTGACGATCACATGCGCCAGCGCCGTCATGACAGCGACATTGGTGCCGGGCTGCAGCGGTAGGTGATAGGAGGCCTCGACATGCGGCGAGCGGACGATATCGGTGCGGCGCGGATCGATGACGATGAGCTTGGCGCCCTGGCGCAGCCGCTTCTTCAGCCGCGAGCCGAACACCGGATGGCCGTCGGTCGGATTGGCGCCGATGATAACGACGACGTCGGACTGTTCGACGCTGTCGAAATTCTGCGTGCCGGCCGAGGTGCCGAATGTCTGGCCGAGACCGTAGCCGGTCGGCGAATGGCAGACGCGGGCGCAGGTATCGACATTGTTGTTGCCGAAGCCGGCGCGGATCAGCTTCTGCACCAGGTAGGTTTCTTCATTGGTGCAGCGCGAGGAGGTGATGCCGCCGATCGCCTCGCGGCCATATTGATACTGGATGCGGCGGAACTCCGACGCTACATGCGCGAAGGCCTCGTCCCAGCTCACCTCCCGCCAGGGATCGCTGACCTTTTCGCGGATCATCGGGTTGAGGATGCGGTCCTTGTGGGTGGAATAGCCGTAAGCGAAGCGGCCCTTGACGCAGGAATGGCCGCGATTGGCCTGGCCGTCCTTCCACGGCACCATGCGCACCAGCTCCTCGCCGCGCATTTCCGCCTTGAAGGAACAGCCGACGCCGCAATAGGCGCAGGTGGTGACGGCCGAATGCTCGGGCTGGCCGATCTCTATCACCGACTTCTCCGTCAGCGTCGCCGTCGGGCAGGCCTGGACGCAGGCCCCGCAGGAGACACATTCGGAATCGATGAAGGCTTCATGCGCACCCGATGAAACCTTGGAGCCGAAACCACGCCCCTCGATCGTCAACGCGAAGGTGCCCTGCACCTCCTCGCAGGCGCGCACGCAGCGCGAACAGACGATGCATTTGGAAGGATCAAAGGTGAAATAGGGATTGGACTCGTCCTTCGGCGCCCATTTCAGATTGATCTCGCCATTGTTGCGCGCCCTGACATGATTGTCGCCGTCATAGCCGTAGCGCACGTCGCGCAGGCCGACGGCGCCCGCCATGTCCTGCAATTCGCAATCGCCGTTGGCTGCACAGGTCAGACAGTCGAGCGGGTGGTCGGAAATATAAAGCTCCATCACGCCGCGGCGGATATCCTTCAGCCGTCCTGTCTGCGTATGCACGACCATGTTGGCCGCCACCGGCGTCGTGCAGGAGGCCGGCGTACCGTTGCGGCCCTCGATCTCGACGAGACAGAGCCGGCAGGAGCCGAAGGCGTCGATCATGTCGGTGGCGCAGAGCTTCGGCACCTCGATGCCAGCCTCCATCGAAGCGCGCATGATCGAGGTGCCCTCCGGCACGCTGATCTGCTGCCCATCGATGGTGACCGTCACCATCACCTCGGATGTCGAAGCGGGAGTGCCGTAGTCGATTTCATGGATGAGAGACATGGTCGGCCTCCTGTCTGGAAGTGAAAATGAGCAATTCGGAGGGAGCTGACGGGTAGAAAGCCATCATTCCGCAGCCTCCACCATCGGCGCCGGCGAAAAATCCTCCGGGAAATGCGTCATGGCGCTCATGACCGGATAGGGCGTGAAACCGCCGAGCGCGCAGAGCGAGCCGAATTTCATCGTATTGCAGAGATCGGTGAGCAGCGCCCGGTTCTTCTCCGGCTCGATGCCATGGGCGATCTTGTCGGCCGTCTCGACGCCGCGCGTCGAGCCGATGCGGCAGGGCGTGCACTTGCCGCAGCTTTCGACGGCGCAGAATTCCATGGCGAAACGCGCCTGCTTCAGCATGTCGGCGGTGTCATCGAAGACGACGATGCCGGCATGGCCGATCAGCCCGTCTTTGGCAGCGAAGGCTTCGTAATCGAACGGCGTGTCGAACAGTGCCCGCGGGAAATAGGCCCCGAGCGGCCCACCGACCTGCACGGCCTTGACCGGCCGCCCCGTCGCGCTGCCGCCGCCGATCCTGTCGACGATATCGCCGAGCGAAAGACCGAAGGCCGTTTCGTAAAGACCGCCATATCTGATATTGCCGGCGATCTGCAGCGGGATGGTGCCGCGCGAGCGGCCCATGCCGAAATCGCGATAGAAGGCCGCCCCCTTCTCCATGATCACGGGCACGGAAGCGAGCGAGATCACGTTGTTGATGACGGTCGGACAGTCAAACAGCCCCTTATGCGCCGGCAGCGGCGGCTTGGCGCGCACGACGCCGCGCTTGCCTTCGAGGCTGTTCAGCAGGGCCGTCTCCTCGCCACAGACATAGGCACCGGCGCCGGTGCGCACCTCGATATCGAAAGCGCGGCCCGAGCCGAGCACCGACGGGCCGAGAATCCCTGCCTGGCGCGCGATGCCGACCGCCTCGCTCATCGCAGCGATCGCATGCGGATATTCCGAACGCGTGTAGATGAAGCCCTTCGTGGCGCCGGTGGCAAGTCCTGATATCGCCATGCCCTCGATCAGCACGAAGGGATCACCCTCCATGATCATCCGGTCGGCAAAGGTGCCGCTGTCGCCCTCATCGGCATTGCAGACGATATATTTGCGGTCCCCGGGCGCATCGAGGACGGTCTTCCACTTGATGCCTGTGGGGAAACCCGCGCCGCCGCGGCCGCGCAGGCCGGAATCGGTGACTTCCTTGACGATGTCGCCAGGCGCCATCGAGACGGCGCGGCGAAGACCGGCAAGACCGCCATGCGCTTCGTAATCGGCCAGCGACAGCGGATCGGTGATGCCGCAACGGGCAAAGGTCAGGCGGGTCTGTTCCTTCAGGAACGGGAGGTCTTCAACCTCCCCGAGACAGAGCGGGTGATCGCCGCCATTCGCCATCCCGGCATCGAACAATGCGGGCACGTCCCTCGCCTTCACCGGCCCGTAGCCGATCCGCTTGCCTGCGACCTCGACTTCGACGAGCGGTTCCAGCCAGAACATTCCGCGCGAGCCGTTGCGCACGATCTCGGCATCGAGGCCGCGGGCGGCGATCTCCTGGGCAATCGCCTTTGCCACCTTTTCGGCCCCGAGCGCCAGCGCTGCGGCGTCGCGCGGAACATATATCCTGACCGTCATCGGCGTGCCTCCGCGACGAGTTCCGCCGCCATCTGATCGTCGATCCGGCCATAGACTTCGCCATCGAGCATGGCCGCCGGCGCGCAGGCGCAAAGCCCGAGACAGTAGACCGGCTCCAGCGTCACGCCGCCATCAAGCGTCGTCTGATGAAAATCGATACCGAGCAGCGTTTTAACCCGCTCGGCCATTGCATCGCCGCCCATCGACTGACAGGCTTCGGCGCGACAGAGCTTCAACACATGCCGGCCGGCGGGGTGGTCGCGATAATCGTGATAGAAGGTCACCACGCCATGCACCTCGGCGCGGGAGAGGTTCAATTCCTCCGCAATCACCGGCAGGGCCTCCTGCGGCACATAGCCGAACTCTTCCTGAACCTCGTGCAGAATGGGAAGCAGCGGCCCTTCGAGAAAGCGAAGATCGGCGATGATGGCACGGGTGCGCGCTGTGATATCGCCTTCGGCGATATGAATGGTCATAAGGCAGCCCTCCCAGCCGCTTGCTCGTTTCAGGAATGGCGGACTCCCCAGCCGAGCACCATTCCTCTAACAAGCATCTCAGGGAAGCCGCTGGGGATCAATAAAGCTATTCTGTGGATCGATAGGTTTTTTCTATCACAGCTCTTCATCCCGCACGAGCACCCGCGCTTCGTGCAGCAGGGCCGAGACGAGCGGCGTAAAGGGCTCGCGATAGGGCGCGACAAGGCCGACCAGATGGTGCGCCTCCGGCTCGACGATCGGAATCATCCGGATTTCCACGGGAAATCCAAAGGATTTCGCGACGTTGCGCGGCATAATGCTTGCCCAGCGTCCGGTCCTGACATGCGAAAACAACACGATCATCGAGTTGGATTCGAGCGTCGGATGCACCGTGGCGCCAGCTTCCGTCAGATGCCGGTTGATGATGCGGCGGTTCTGCATGTCGGCCGTCAATAGGCAAAGCCGAAGATCCCCGACCTCCTTCCAGGTCACGTTGTCGCGATCGGACAGCGGGCTGCCCGCAGCCGTGATCAGATGGTAACGCTCGGCATAGAGCGGAACGCTGGTGACACGGCCGAGCGGTTCGTTTTCGAGATAGGTGATGCCGGCATCGATTTCGAGGTTTTCGAGCATGCTCAGCACCTGCAGCGAATTGCGTGAGACGATCGAGAAGGTGACGCCGGGATGCCGCTCCTGAAACGGCGTGGTGATGCGCGACAGCATGGCGAGCGCCGTCGGAATGGCGGCGAGACGGATATGGCCGGAAAGACCGCGGCGCGCCGCGCGCATCTCCTCGCGCATGGTGCGGGCGTCGCCGACGATGCGGCGAGCCCATTCCAGCACGCGCTGCCCCTCCGGCGTCAACCCCTGAAACCGCGAACCGCGCTGCACCAACATGACGCCGAGCTGATCCTCGAGCTGCCGGATGGCCGCGGAGAGCGTCGGCTGCGAGATCCCGCATTCCTCGGCGGCGCGGCCGAAGTGTTTTTCATTGGCAAGGGCGATGAAGAATTCCAGCTTGTCGATCATCCGGTCTCCCGCTGCATCCAGCGTCCGGCCTCATCTTCGACATAGCAGCCGCGCTTCGCAAGGGATGGTCGCTAACAGTTTTCTGCAATCGGAAATAGATCGAACAGCGATTCGAGGAAGGCCAGCACGCTGACATTGCCGATGCTGTAGTAAACCATCCTGCCCTGACGGCGGGTATTGACCAGGCCTTCGAGCCGCAAACGCGCGAGTTGCTGCGAGACCATCGCCTGCTGGATGCCGAGAATATTTTCGATTTCACCGACCGTCCGCTCCTGTTTCGCCAGTATGCAGAGGATCAGAAGTCGGGTGTGATGCGCCAAAGCTTTCAGCAGATCGCTCGCTTCATGGGCTTTTCCAGCGAGTATGTGCAAGTCCTGGCCGGTCATCCCCGGCTCCGGTTTGGGCAACGGCATTCGATATCTCGGAAGGGAGGCGATGTGGTAGATCAGCACAATAGCATATTCCCACAACCGAATTGGTCAATAGTGATGAAATGCCAAAAAAGGTCCAAGTAAATCAGCAGATAAGCTGGCCGCCATTGATCTCGAGGACTTGGCCCGTAATGTATCCGGAGAGAGAAGGAGCCGCCAGGAACAGATAGGCGGGCGCGCAATCCTCCGACGTGCCGAGCCGCTGCAGCGGGATGGATTTCCGGGTCTGCTCGAGCTTTTCCCTGGAGGAATAGCGCTCGTGGAAATCCGTCTCGATCGTTCCCGGCGAGACGCAGTTGACGCGGATGCCGTCCGGGGCAAGCTCGCGGGCAAGCGCCTTGGAATAGGTGGCGACGAACGCCTTCGAGGCCGAATAGATCGAGGAACCGGGGCTGCCGCCGGTCAGCGCCGAGATCGAAACGGTGTTGACGACGGCAGCACCCTCGGCCGCCTTCAATGCCGGCAGCAAAGCGCGCGTCAGCGCCACCACCGATGTCTGGTTGAGCCGGATGACCGCCTCATATTCCGCGTCTGTCAGCGTGGCAGCCGGGAAACGGCCGAGCATCGTGCCGGCATTGTTGACGAGCACATGCACCTTGTCGAAGAAAGCGAGAACATCTTCGGCAAATTGCGCCGCCCCGCCGGCGGCGGAGAAATCGGCATGCAGCAGCAGCGCCCGTCTTTCCGATTCGGCCGTCAGCAGGAAATCCGGCAGGTCCCGCCCCGGCTTGCGCCCGGTATGGACGATGACCTTCGCGCCGCAATCCAGAAACTGCCGAGCGACTTCGAGGCCGATGCCGCGGCCGGCGCCGGTGACGACGACATTGCGATTTTCGAACAGTCTGGGATGAAACACGAAGCCGTCCTCCTCGGTTGCGTCACTCGCCCTTAACATATGAGCACCGCGACCGAAAGAAAGGCAGGCAGCGATCTTTCCGGCAGCTCGGTCTTTCCCGAAGAGACGCGGCCTCTCCCTGAAGCGACTGGTTCTCCCGAAGGCTAGTTTTCGGTCTCCAGCAGCCGCGCACCCGGTCCTTCCTTGCCGAGCCGGTCGCACGGATTGCGCAGCGGACAGCTTTCGATCGACAGACAGCCGCAGCCGATGCAGCCGGCCAGGCGGTCGCGCAACAGGCTCAGCCGACTGATTCGTGCGTCGAGATCGTCCTTCCATCGTGCCGACAGCGTCTGCCAGTCGGCGGCCGTCGGCGTGCGCCCCTGCGGCAGGGACTGGAACGCCGCCTGGATTTCCGCAAGCGGAATGCCGACCCGCTGCGCCACCTTGATGATCCCGAGGCGGCGAAGCACGTCGCGCCCGTAGCGCCGCTGGTTGCCGCGGGAGCGGATGCTCGAGATCAAACCCTTGGTCTCGTAGAAATGCAGCGCCGAGACGGCCAGGCCGCTGCGCTCCGCCACCTCGCCGACTGTCAGGAGCTTGCCGGGCGGCGCTGCCGGAATCCTATCCATCGCCTCTTGACCTCAATATTAGTTGAGGTTTTATAACCCTTGCGCCTGCAATCGTAAAGCCCGATCGGACGCCCGCCGGCGCACGCCGATATCGCCGCCTGAGACAGCAAGCTGCGGTCCCGTTCCCGGCAGGTACGGGCCCACCGAGGAACACCCGGGCGGGACCTCCGCTCGGGTGTTTCCCTTCATAAGATCCATTCCAACCGAGCGGACGGGTTTGCAATTTTGCGGTTGCGGGACGAAAACCCGGGTGATAGTTTCCGCCGAAATACAGGGGAGCTCCGTATTGCCGGGGCTGAGATGCGAGGTGCAAGCCTCTGGACCCTTCAAAGCTGATCTGGGTAATGCCAGCGGAGCGAGGTTCAGATGTTCTCAGACGCAGAAGTGTCACTCTATCCGATGCCGGACAATGTCGTCGGCATCATTCTCGATGCCGTCAAGGCGCTCGATCCCTATCGCGACCGGCTGCGCATCGAGGCCGAAATCAAACGCTGATGACACTGCCACGACCTTTGGATTCGCGCCTTGCCGCGCTCAGCGCCGCCCTGTACCGGGCAATGCCCGCCTTGCTCGCGGGCCTTGCCTTTCTGGCGGCATGGGAACTCTATGTCGGTCTTTCCGGCATCAAGCCCTCCATCTTGCCGGCGCCTTCGCGCATCGTCCTCCAGGGCTGGCTGAACCGCGCGGCGCTGACATCAAACACCTGGCCGACGCTCGGCGCCACGCTTGGCGGTTTTGCCCTGTCGCTGGCCTTCGCCTTCGCCGCTTCGATCCTCATGGACTTTGCGCCTTTCATGCGCCGGGCCTTGCTGCCGATCTTCATCGCCAGCCAGACCCTGCCGCTGGTGGCGATCGCGCCGCTTGTCGTCCTCTGGTTCGGTTTCGGCCTCCTGCCGAAGATACTGCTGGTGGCGCTCGTCACCTTTTTCCCGCTGCTCGTCGCCCTGCTGCAGGGCTATGAATCGACCGACCGCGACATCGCCGAACTCCTGAACTCGATGAAGGCGAGCCGCTGGCGCATCTTCCGCCTGGCGCGGCTTCCCTCCGCGCTGCCCTATTTCTTCGCCGGCTTGAGAATCTCGATCACCTATGCCGTCGTCGGCGCGATCTTTGCCGAATATGCCGGCGCCGCCAGCGGCCTCGGCATCTATATTCTCAACGCCAAGAACAATTTCCGTCCCGATCTCGTGCTTGCCGCCGTCGTCGTCAGCGCCGTGCTGACCCTCTGCCTCTTCGGCCTGACGCTGTTGATAGAGCGCCTCCTGATGCCCTGGCCGCCATCCGGGGAGCGGCGCCGATGAGCGACAAAATGGTTGAACTGCGCAATATCGCGAAATCTTTCGACGGCATGCAGGTGCTGGGCGATATATCGCTGAGCGTCGCAAACGGCGAGTTCGTTTCGATCGTCGGCCCGTCCGGCTCCGGAAAATCGACGGTGCTGCGATTGCTGACGCAGGCGCTTCGGCCCGATTCCGGCAACGTGCTTTTCAACGGCGCGCCGCTGGAGGAAGCGCCGCATTCCTTCGCCTTCATGCCGCAGCGTGATGCGCTGATGCCCTGGCGCCGGATCATCGACAATGCCACCCTCGGCCTCGAGGTAAAGGGCATGAGCCGCCGCGCGGCCCGCGCCGCTGTGGCGCCTTTGTTCGAGAGCTTCGGCCTTGCCGGTTTCGAACACCACTATCCCTCCGAACTATCCGGCGGCATGCGCCAGCGCGCAGCACTGCTGCGCACCGTCGTCCAGACCCAGGATATGTTGCTGCTCGACGAGCCTTTCGGCGCGCTCGACGCGCTGACGCGCACGCAGATCCAGGAATGGCTGCAGGGCATGTGGACCGAACACCGCTGGACGGCGCTGCTGATCACCCACGATGTCCGCGAGGCGGTGTTTCTCTCCGACCGCATCTACGTGCTTTCGGCCCGTCCGGCGCGTATCATCCGCGAATTCCACGTTTCCCTGCCCCGTCCGAGAAGCATTGCCGATCTCGGCTCGCCGGCGGCCCAGGCGATCGAAACCGAAATCCAGCAAACCCTGCTGCATCCGCTTGAACAGGATGATCTTAAGCCGGTCGGCCTGAAATCTGAATCCTGTTCTCATTTAAAGAGTTAGAGCATGATGCCGAGAACTGCTCACGCTTTTCGGCATCATGCTCCAGAGACCTGAGGAGGTCACCATGCTGCTTCTCACCCGTCGCCAGACGATCTTCGCCGCCATCGCGGCAAGCCTTGCCGGCCGCCCGGCCTTCGCCCAGTCGGCGCCCGCAAAGGCCCGCATCGCGCTCGACTGGACGCCGAACACCAACCATATCGGCATCTATGTCGCCAAGGCGAAGGGCTTTTATGCCGCCGCCGGCCTCGATGTCGAAATTCTTTCCTTTACCGACACCAGCGCCGGAACGCTGGTATCGAACGGTGTCGCCGATTTCGGCATCAGCAGCGAGATCGAGGCCATCAGCCAGCGCGCCGCCGGCGGCGACGTGAAGATGGTCTACGGCGTCGTCCAGACCGAAACAGCGCGGCTGATCTTCAAGGGCGGACGCGACGACATCAAGAGCCCCAGGGATCTCGACGGCAAGACCTATGGCGGCTTCGGCGGCACCTGGGAAAGCGCGCTGGTCTCCGCAATGATCCGCAACGATGGCGGCAAAGGCGAGGTCAAGACCGTCACGCTCGGCACCTCCGCCTACGAGGCGCTGGACAATGGCTCGATCGATTTCACCCTGGAAATCTATACCTGGGAAGGCGTTGCCGCCGAATTGGAAAACCGGAAAATCGCCCGCTTCCACTATTCCGACTACGGCATTCCCGACGAGCAGACGACGGTCATCGTCTCCAGCGACACCTATCTCTCGGCCAATCGGGACAATGCCCGCGCTTTCATTCAGGCAACGCAAAAAGGTTATGCCTACTCCGTCGATCATCCCGACGAAGCCTGCGCGCTGCTGATATCCGGGAGCAACGGCGCACTGATGAACACCGAACTGGTGAAAGCCTCGCAGAAGGCCCTGATCGAAGGGCACTTCCTGAAGTCCGAGGCCGGCGTGATCGGCACGCTCGACCCGGCAAAAGCCGATGCCATCGGCGGCTTCCTGCTCGAGAACGGCATTCTGGTCGATGCGAACGGCGCCGCACTCAAGGAGAAGCCGGACTTTTCCACCTATTATACCAACGATCTCTTGGCCTGAGCCCAGCCCTGGCCTTGCCCGCCGCGGCGTTCCGCGGCAAAGTCACCGTGTAGGGCGAGGGACAGGATGCGACAACAAGAGAGACTGGCCGGAGCGGACTTTCTGCGCGCGACGGCTTGTCTGCTGGTGTTCGCCCACCATCTCGCGCTCCGGCTGGATATGCGCAGAATTCCCGACGAATTGGGAACGGCTGCGCAGATCCTCCGTTTCGGCAATTTCGGCGTTGCCATCTTCTTCGTGCTCAGCGGCTTCCTTCTCGCTCATCCCTTCTGGCGCGCGCTCGACGACGGCCGCAACATGCCGAGCCTGCGCCACTACGCGATCCGCAGGGCGGCGCGCATTGCGCCGGGCTTCTGGGTGGCCGCAAGCGTCAGCTTCGCCCTCAGCCTGACGCTGCTTGCCCTGCCGCTGACGCCGGAGCTGACGCTCCGCTACATCTCCGGGCTGCTGTTCATGAGCCAGTGGCATTGGCGCACCTTCTTTCCCGTCGAAGCCGACGGCCCGCTCTGGTCGATTCCCTTCGAGGCCACAAGCTATGTGCTGCTGCCGGTCTGCTTTCTGCTGCTGTTTCGTTTGCCACTCCTTAGGCAGCGTCCGCTGCTTGCCCGCTTCGCCTGGCTTTGCGTGATCGCAGGCGTCCTCCTTGCCCATGTGCTGATCCTCATCCTCTTTCCGCTCGACGACATCGGGCGCGGCTGGCAATACGGCCTCCAGGGCGGGGCGAAGGAGTGGATGCCGCGGTATAATCCGATCGGCTTCTTCACAGTCTTCGCCCTCGGTGCGTTTGCCGCCGGCGTCGAGATGATGATCGCAAGACGGCCCTCCTTCTGGTTCGACGCCGCAGCGCTGCTGGCCCTCGCGGTTGCCGGCTACCGCCTCGTCATATCGCCCGGCGGCACCCCTGAAGCCTACGGCTGGCTCGACATCCCCTATGGCTTTCCGATCTTTCCGCTGGCGATCGCAACGGCGCTCGTTTCGCTCTGCCATTCGCAACACCTCGGCAGGCTGCTCGACAACGCTCCCGTCCGCTCCATCGCCAAGATCTCCTTCGGCATCTATATCTGGCAGGAGATCATCCTGATATCGATCCAGAAGCTCGACCCCGGTTCGTTCGGCGCGTCCACCGAAAATGTCGTCACCGGCTGGCTGCAATCCTGCGGTCTGGCGGCGGCGCTTGTTCTCCTCGTCGCCAGCCTCAGCTACCATCTGCTTGAAAGACCGGCGATCGACGTCGGCAACCGCCTAACACCCCGCCCATCCAATCGGGCTACTCCTTTCAAAGTATAAATTTCCCATCATCTCAACTAGAGGCATTAAGGTTAATCGCTAAATACTCCCATTTTTGGCGTCTTTAGGGTTACTGGATTCTTATTTATACCGATGACAAACGATACATGACCATGTATCTGTCTCCCTGTAGTTCAGTATCGCATCTAAACTTGTGGACCTTGCGTAATGAATGCTTTTACTTCGAAGACGAATTCACGCTTCGATCCGTCTCAGCGTCAGGACAAAACCAAGACCCTGGTTGTCGCGAACTCCAATATTCGCCAGCCGAGCAGCTTTTCGCCGGTTGAAAGAAAGATGGCTATGCGCCTGGGCGTGAAGCGGCTATTCGACATCGCAGCCTCCGTCAGCGCCCTCATCGTGCTGGCGCCGTTTTTTCTGGCGATCGCTCTCTTCATCAAACTCGACGATGGCGGCCCGGTATTTTTCCGCCAGATCCGCTGGGGACTGAACGGCCGCAAGATCGTGGTGTTCAAATTCCGCTCGATGCGCGCCGAAGATTGTGATCCGAGCGGCATTCGGCAGACCGTCAAGGGCGACAGCCGCATGACCGGCATCGGCGCGGTGCTCCGAAGGACCAACATCGACGAACTGCCGCAGCTTTTCAACGTCCTTCTCGGCGATATGTCGCTGGTCGGTCCACGCTGCCATGCGATCAACATGCGCGCAGCCGGTCGGCTCTACGAGGAACTGGTGCCGGACTACCATCAGCGCCACATTATGCGCCCCGGCATCACCGGCCTTGCGCAGACGCGCGGCTGGCGCGGCCCGACGGCGCGACCGCTGCAGGCCCGCGCCCGTATCGCCAGCGATATCTATTACGTCCAGAATTTCAGCTTGCTGCTCGACCTGAACATTCTATTCAAGACGCTTATCATCGAGCTGCGCGGCGGTACCGGCTTCTGAGGCTATCCGGCCTGTCGGCAAAGCGGCTATAGCGGCCGATTACTCGTTTGAAGCCACCAACGGGCACTACCCGCCGGCCCCGAGAGATCAGCAAAATACAAAAAGGCGGCTGTTGAGCCGCCTTTCATTGTTGCAAAAGTGATTGCGATCAATCCTGCTGGACGATGCCGCTCAGATGCGTCAGTTCCATGATGAAATGCTCGAGCTTCGACTTGTGCTCATGCAGTTCGGTATTCTCGAGTTCCGCGCGGGCCGCCTCGATGCGCCGGGTCAGCTCGTCCTTGTGAAGTTCCTCGACCGGCACGGCGGATTCGGCAAGCAATGTGCAGCCGGTCGGCAGAATATCGGCAAAACCGCCGAATACAACGTAATCTTGCTTCTTGCCGGACGCCGAACGCACGCTCACGACACCCGGCTTGACCGTCGTCATCGTTGGCGCGTGGTGCGCCATGACGGTCATTTCGCCCTCAGTCGCGGGGATGACGACCTCGGTCACCATCTCCGACAGCAGCAGACGCTCCGGCGAAACGAGCTCAAAGTTGAAATTGTCAGCCATCAGTGACTTACCTTCTCGGCTATGGCTTTCGCATCTTGCAATTGGGTCCCGCAGAACGGGCAGTGCATTATCGCTTGGTCGAGATAACCGAGGCCTTCCTCGCTCTGAACCAGCCCCACAACCATCATCAGCACGCCATTATCGGCGCGATAGATGGTCGGCGCGGCTGGGTCGGGAAGATCCGCCACGACCCCCTTCAAGGAATCGCAGCAGAATATCTCGTCTAGCGCGTCGCTCATCAAGCAGCTGCGAGCTTCTTGGCCTTTTCGACCGCTTCTTCCATCGAGCCGACCATGTAGAAGGCGGCTTCCGGCAGGTGATCGTATTCGCCGTTGACGAGGCCCTTGAAGCCCTTGATCGTGTCTTCGAGAGCAACCAGCTTACCCGGCGAGCCGGTGAAGACTTCGGCGACGAAGAACGGCTGCGACAGGAAACGCTCGATCTTGCGGGCGCGGGCAACGGCGATCTTGTCCTCTTCCGACAGTTCGTCCATGCCCAGGATGGCGATGATGTCCTGCAGGGCCTTGTAGCGCTGCAGCGTCGACTGGACCTTACGGGCGACTTCGTAATGCTCTTCGCCGACGACCATCGGGTCGAGCATGCGCGAGGTCGAGTCGAGCGGGTCGACGGCCGGGTAGATGCCCTTTTCGGCGATCGAGCGCGACAGAACCGTCGTCGCATCAAGATGCGCGAACGAGGTTGCCGGCGCCGGGTCGGTCAAGTCGTCGGCCGGAACGTAAATGGCCTGGACCGAGGTGATCGAGCCGGTCGTCGTCGTGGTGATGCGTTCCTGCATCTGGCCCATGTCGGTTGCGAGCGTCGGCTGATAGCCGACGGCCGACGGGATGCGGCCGAGCAGCGCCGACACTTCCGAACCTGCCTGGGTGAAGCGGAAAATGTTGTCGACGAAGAACAGAACGTCCTGGCCCTGGTCGCGGAAATGTTCGGCGACCGTCAGGCCGGTCAGAGCAACGCGGGCACGGGCGCCCGGCGGTTCGTTCATCTGGCCGTAAACCAGCGCAGCCTTGGAGCCTTCGCCGCCGCCATGCTTGTTGACGTTCGATTCGATCATTTCATGATAAAGGTCGTTGCCTTCGCGGGTACGTTCACCGACGCCTGCGAAAACCGAATAACCACCATGCGCCTTGGCGACGTTGTTGATCAGTTCCATGATCAGAACGGTCTTGCCGACGCCGGCGCCGCCGAACAGGCCGATCTTGCCGCCGCGTGCATAAGGCGCCAGAAGGTCGACGACCTTGATGCCGGTGACGAGAATCTGCGATTCCGTCGACTGCTCGACATAGGCAGGCGCATCCTGGTGGATGGCGCGCTTATGGGCGGTGACCAGCGGACCGGCTTCGTCGACCGGCTCGCCGATGACGTTCATGATGCGGCCGAGCGTTTCGTTGCCGACCGGAACCATGATCGGAGCGCCGGTATCGCTGACTTCCTGGCCGCGGACCAGACCTTCGCTCGAGTCCATCGCGATGGTGCGGACTTCGTTTTCGCCAAGGTGCTGTGCAACTTCGAGAACCAGGCGGTTGCCGTTGTTGGTGGTTTCCAGCGCGTTCAGGATCTTCGGCAGTTCGCCTTCGAAAGCAACGTCGACGACGGCGCCGATAACCTGGGTGACTCTGCCGACAGAGCCGGTCTTGGGGGTAGCTGCCTCAGCCATTTTCTGACCCTCTTTTCCTAGCTTCAGAGCGCTTCCGCGCCCGAAATGATTTCAATGAGTTCCTTGGTGATCTGCGCCTGACGCTGGCGGTTGTAGCTCAGCGTCAGTTTGTTGATCATCTCACCGGCATTACGCGTCGCATTGTCCATGGCGCTCATCTTCGCGCCCATCTCGCCGGCGACGTTCTCTAGGAGCGCGCGGAAGATCTGGACGGAAATGTTGCGCGGGATCAGATCTTCGAGGATCGACGCCGGATCCGGCTCATATTCATAGACCGCGCCCGCATGCGCCGCATCTTCGGCCTGCACCGCGCCGGTCGAAGCCGGGATGAGCTGCTGCGCCGTCGGGATCTGGCTGATCACCGACTTGAATTCGGAATAGAACAGCGTGCAGACGTCGAACTCGCCGGCGTCATACATCTCGATGATACGCTTGCCGATCTGATCGGCATTCTCGAAGCCGACCCGCTTGACGTCGCGCAATTCCTTGCGCTCGATGATCAGCGAAGCGAATTCGCGGCGAAGAATGTCGTAACCCTTCTTGCCGACGGTGAAGATCTTCACCGTCTTGCCCTCGGCAACCAGCTTGCGCACATGATCACGCGCAAAGCGGGCGATCTGCGAGTTGAAGCCGCCGCAAAGGCCGCGCTCGGCCGTGCAGACCACCAGCAGATGAACCTGGTCCTTGCCGGTGCCGGTCATCAGCGTCGGTGCGCCGTCCGCATCGGTGACGGCCTTGGCGATATTCGCCAGAACCGCACCCATGCGCTGCGAATAAGGCCGGGCGGCCTCGGCCGCCTCCTGCGCACGCCGAAGCTTCGCCGCGGCGACCATTTTCATCGCCTTGGTGATCTTCTGCGTCGCCTTGACGGAGGCGATCCGGTTTTTCAGATCCTTAAGTGAAGGCATCCGTGATCCGTCCTAACTTAGGGCCTGATTACGAGAAAGACTTTGCGAAGCTATCGAGAGCAGCAGTGAGCTTGCCCCTGGTATCGTCGCTGATTGCCTTTTCCGTGCGGATCGCGTCGAGAATGGCGGAGCCTTCCGAACGCAGATAGGAGAGGAAGCCCTGCTCGAACTTGCCGACCGAAGCCACCGGCAGCTTGTCGAGGTAGCCGTTGACGCCGGCGAAGATCACCGCGACCTGCTCTTCCGTCTTCAGCGGCGAGAACTGCGGCTGCTTCAGGAGTTCGGTCAGGCGTGCGCCGCGGTTCAAGAGGCGCTGCGTTGCAGCGTCGAGGTCCGAACCGAACTGGGCGAAGGCGGCCATTTCGCGATACTGGGCGAGTTCGCCCTTGATCGAGCCGGCAACCTGCTTCATCGCCTTGATCTGCGCGGCGGAACCGACGCGCGAGACCGACAGGCCGACGTTCACGGCCGGGCGGATACCCTGGTAGAACAGGTCGGTTTCAAGGAAGATCTGGCCGTCGGTGATCGAGATCACGTTGGTCGGAATGAAGGCCGACACGTCGTTGCCCTGCGTTTCGATGACGGGCAGAGCGGTCAGCGAACCGGCGCCCTTGTCGTCGTTCATCTTCGCAGCACGCTCGAGCAGGCGCGAGTGCAGGTAGAAAACGTCGCCCGGATAGGCTTCGCGGCCCGGCGGGCGGCGCAGCAGCAGCGACATCTGGCGGTAGGATACCGCCTGCTTCGACAGGTCGTCGTAACCGATCAGCGCATGCATGCCGTTATCGCGGAAATATTCGCCCATGGCGCAGCCGGCAAACGGAGCCAGGAACTGCATCGGCGCCGGATCGGAAGCGGTGGCGGCAACGATGATCGAGTACTTCAGTGCGCCGCGCTCTTCGAGCACCTTGACGAACTGGGCAACGGTCGAGCGCTTCTGGCCGACGGCGACGTAGACGCAGTAAAGCTTCTCGCCTTCCGGACCGTTGTCGTGAATGGCCTTCTGGTTGAGGAAGGCATCGAGCAGGATCGCGGTCTTGCCGGTCTGGCGGTCGCCGATGACGAGCTCGCGCTGGCCGCGGCCGACCGGGATCAGCGCATCGATAGCCTTGAGGCCGGTCGACATCGGCTCATGAACCGACTTGCGGGGAATGATGCCGGGAGCCTTGACGTCGACGCGCGAACGGCGCGTCGCGTTGATCGGGCCCTTGCCGTCGATCGGATTGCCGAGTGCGTCGACGACGCGGCCGAGCAGTTCGGGACCAACGGGAACGTCGACGATGGCGCCGGTCCGCTTGACGGTGTCGCCTTCCTTGATGTCGCGGTCGGAGCCGAAAATAACGACGCCGACATTGTCGGATTCAAGGTTCAAAGCCATGCCGCGGATGCCGCCGGGGAACTCGACCATTTCGCCGGCCTGGACATTGTCCAGACCATAGACGCGGGCGATACCGTCACCGACGGAGAGAACCTGGCCGACTTCCGAGACTTCTGCCTCTTTGCCGAAATTTTTGATCTGGTCTTTGAGAATTGCGGAAATTTCCGCGGCGCGGATATCCATCAGCCAACCTCTTTCAATGCGAGCTTAAGAGTGGAGAGTTTGGTACGAAGAGACGTATCAATCTGGCGGGACCCGACCTTTACGATCAGACCACCAAGAATTGACGGATCAACCGTGACAGCAATCGTCACGTCTTTGCCGGTAACGCTCTTGAGTGCCACCTTCAATTCGGTTTCCTGCGCTTGCGAAAGCGCATGCGCCGAGGTGACCTCGGCGGAGATTTCACCGCGATGGTTCGCGGCGATGATGCGGAAGGCCTTGATCATGCCCGGCAGGGCAAACAGGCGGCGATTGCGCGCCACGACCTTCAGGAAATTGGCGAAGAAGCCGCTGATTCCGGCCTTCTCGCTGATAGCGACGATCGCCTTCAGCTGGTCCTCGGCAGAGAAAACCGGGCTTGCTACGAAGCGCTTCAGATCGGCGCTCTCGTCCAGCATCACCTGAAAACGGTCAAGATCGGCGGTTACGCTGTCGATGGCGCCCTGCTCGAGCGCCAGATCGAAAAGCGACGAGGCATAGCGCTCGGCAACACCAGATGTAAGCTGGGACGTGTCTGCCACTGGCACAAATTTCCCTGATTTCAACCCAAAATCCGGCTCTCGGCGGACGCCGAACCTATGATCTTGAATTCGTTTTGATTTCCCCCAGAAATCACAAGAGAAGCCTCTTGCTTCTTCCGAAATTCGGGGTCCGTCTAACATAGGATGTTCGGACTCGCAACACGCGTAATGCCCGAATACGCCTTTCACATGAATTTCTATCCGCAAAATTGCGCAACGGCCTGAAAGCCAGCCGGGGAAGCCGTCGGCCGGCCGCGAGATTCACGTCTGGGTGAAGCCGAAAACATACAGCAGCGGCAGCGCGGCCAAGGCAATCTGCACAACCAGGAGTAAATAGTTGACGATATTACTCCCCTTATCGGACAGGATCGAGATGATACGGGCAAAGGCCGCCATCGCAAAGGCGGCGCCGAGCGCCATGTAGATTGTGGTCTGGGCGAGCATGATCGCCGACAGGCCGAAGCCGAGATAGAAACCGCCCATCGAGCGACCCTCGCCATATCCTTCCGGTCGCCCCTGCTGCGCCTGCAGGCCGAGAAGACGGAAAGTATGGCCGGGTGCAAACATCATGATGAAGCCGGCGAGCGCCGTGAAGGCGGCGGAGCAGAACGCCAGCTGCTCGCCGAGTTCGGTCGGAAAATAGAAATCCATGCATCAGCCCCAAATCACCCGGAAGAATCAGTGTTTTATGACATGGGGCGGAAAAGGAGGAAATGGCGGAGGTGTGTTTTATGGCGGGGGTGTGTTTTAGAGAAAGCTCTGCGGATCGATGTCGAGCTGCACCTGCACCGATCCGCGCTCCTTCGGCGATTGCGACAACATCGCCCGCAAGAAACCCTGCATGTCGGAGTTGCGCCGGCCGTGTACCAAAAGACGGAAGCGGTGGCGGCCGCGCACCAGCGCCAGTGGCGCTTCGGCCGGGCCGAGCACCGAAATGCCGGAGACCTGCGGTGCGGCGTTGCGCATGCCGCGCGCATGGTTTTCGGCATCATGGCGGGTTTCGGCCGAGACGATGATCGAGGCGAGCCTACCGAAGGGCGGCAATATGGCGCGTTCGCGTTCGCTGATCTCGCGCTCGTAGAAGGCGTCGGAATTGCCTGAGACGATCGCCTGCATGACTGGATGCTGCGGCTGATAGGTCTGCAGCAGCCCATGGCTTTTGAGGCCGGTGCGCCCGGCCCGGCCGGTCACCTGCGACAGAAGCTGGAAGGTGCGCTCGGCGGCGCGCGGATCGCCATTGGCAAGGCCGAGATCGGCATCGACGATACCGACCAGTGTCATCAGTGGAAAATTATGCCCCTTGGCGACGAGTTGAGTGCCGATGACGATATCAGCCTCCCCCTTGGCGATCGCCTCCAATTCCAGCCGCAGCCGCTTCACCCCGCCCATGATATCCGAGGAGAGAACGATGGTGCGCGCCTGTGGGAAATGCCGCTCCACCTCCTCGGCAATGCGCTCGACGCCCGGCCCGCAGGCGACGAGATGGTCGAGCGTGCCGCATTCCGGGCAGGCCTCCGGCGTGCGCTCGGCATGGCCGCATTGATGGCATTGCAGCTGCTTGCGAAAACGATGCTCGACCAGCCAGCTCGAACATTGCGGGCATTGGAAACGGTGGCCGCAGACGCGGCAGAGGGTCAGCGGCGCATAACCGCGCCGATTGAGAAAGAGCAGCGCCTGTTCGCGCTTCTCCACCGTCTTGCCGATCGCCCGGATCAGCACCGGCGACAGGAAGCCGCCGCGCTCCGGCGCGTGCCGGCGCATATCGATGAGATGCAGGTCCGGTAACGCCGCGTCGCCGAAACGCGTCGGCAGGTGGACGGTGGTGTAGCGCCCGCTCTGCCCGTTGACCTGGCTTTCGACCGACGGCGTCGCCGACACCAGGACGACGGGAAAATCGCCGATGCGGCCGCGCACCACGGCCATGTCGCGGGCATTGTAGAAAACGCGATCCTCCTGCTTGTAGGCCGGATCGTGCTCCTCGTCGACGATGATCAGGCCGAGATCCTCGAAGGGCAGGAAGAGCGCCGAGCGGGCGCCGGCCACGACGCGGACCTCGCCGGTCACCGCCTGGCGCCAGACCTTTTCGCGCATGCGCGGCGCCAGATCGGAATGCCATTCGGCCGGTTTTGCCCCGAAGCGATCCTGGAAACGCTCCATGAAACTTGCCGTCAGCGCGATCTCCGGCAGCAGGATCAGCACCTGCTTGCCGCGTTTCAACGTTTCGGCGATCGCCTCGAAATAGACCTCGGTCTTGCCCGATCCGGTCACCCCGTCGATCAGCGACACCGAAAATTCGCCCTTGCGGACATCGGAAACGATCTCCGCGGCCGCCTCTTTCTGCGGCCCTTTGAGGCGGGCGGCGGCAAATTCGGGATCCGGCATCGCCACGACCGGCGGCGGCGGCAGGAAGATCGTCTCGAAGATGCCGAGCGTGATCAGTCCGTCGACGACGCTGGTCGAGACCCCCGCCGCATGCGCCAGGCCGCTGCGCGTCCAGGACAAACCGTCGGAGGCGGTGTCAAGCACGCGGGCGCGCGCCGGCGTCATCCGCTCTGGTTCGCCGCCGACGAATTTCAGCCCCTCCACCATCGGCTCCGGCTCGAAGGCGTTCGGCGCCCTCAGCGCCATGCGGGCGACGAGGCCGGGCGGCGAAAGCGTATAGGCCGCCACCCAATCGATGAAATCGCGCATCTCCCGCGAAAGCGGCGGGCAGTCGAAGACATGGCTGATCGGCCGCAGTTTCTTCGGGTCGACGCCATCCTCGCCGCCGTCCCAGACGACGCCGATCACCTGCCGCGGCCCGAGCGGCACCTGCACGACCGAGCCGGGCTCGACCGCCATGCCCTCGGGCACCGAATAGGAATAGGGTTTGGGCGCCGGCATCGGCACCAGCACGGGAACCGTTCGGTTCGCGGGCGGTGCCTCGAAAAGCGCGCCAAAGAGATCGGACGAATCTGTGCTCATCGGGCGAGACCATGCCCGCAAATCGATGCAATTGGAACCGCAAAGACAAGGCGGTGCATCTTACGAGGAGTGCGGATTGCGACGGCTTCGCCAGGATTGCCTATACCCTTAAGAAAGGGTTGCCGGACGAACGATTGGCCGCATAGATTGCCGGAGAGATTCAATTGGAAATGCCGAAGCGTTGTTCTTCGGCCGCTGAATTGGAGAGCACCAATGGCCAGACTGACCGAAGACGCCAAGGGTGTCTATGTGATCGCCGTAACCCCGTTCACAGATGACGGCGCGCTCGATCTCGACAGCATCGACAGCATGGTCGATTTCTACGAAGGCGCCGGCGTCACCGGCCTGACGGTGCTCGGCCAGCTCGGCGAGGCCCCGAAGCTGACCGCAGAGGAATCGCGGAGCGTGGTCGAGCGGGTGCTGAGGCGCCTCGACGGGCGCCTGCCCGTCGTCGTCGGCGTCTCGGCGCCGGGGCTTGCGCCGATGCGCGAACTTGCCGAAGCGGTCATGGGCGAAGGTGCGGCCGGCGTCATGGTCGCGCCGCCCTGGACAGTCAAGACCGATGACCAGGCTTTCGCCTTCTACCAGTCGGTCGGCGAGGCCCTGGGCGATACGCCCTTCGTGCTGCAGGATTATCCGCTCACTACCAATGTGACGATCGCGCCCAAGGTGATCGAACGCATCGTCAACGAGGTGCAAAATTGCGTCATGCTCAAGCACGAGGACTGGCCGGGCCTTGCCAAGATATCGGCGCTCCGTGCCGCCAGCGACAAGGGCGCCATGCGGCGCATCTCCATCCTTTGCGGCAATGGCGGACTGTTCCTGCCCGAAGAGATGGGCCGCGGCGCCGATGGCGCGATGACCGGCTTTTGTTATCCTGAGATGATGGTCGGCGTCGTCGCGGCCTATGCGGCCGGAAATCCCGATCGCGCCCATGACATCTTCGACGCCTATCTGCCGCTCGCCCGCTATGAACAGCAGCAAGGCATCGGGCTTGCCTGCCGCAAATATGTTCTGGCCAAGCGCGGCGTGATCAAATCCGCCAATCTGCGCAAGCCGGGCGCCAAGCTCTCGGCGCTCGACATTGCCGATGTCGAACGACTGCTGGCGCGCCAAGCCGCCCGCCTCGAGGAGATCGGCGTGAAACTTAAAGCGTGAAGGACGCGCCGGAAATATCCCGACCGGCGGAAATGCGGGCGATTTCGAGACAATGTGTATCGCCGTCCGGTCCGCAAGGCTGAAACCCGAGAGCACCCCAGAATTTGACCGCGCCGGGATTGCCCGGATGAACGGTGACGACGCTGCAGAAATCCCGCGCATGATTGAGCAGATTGAGGGCCAGCAGCCGGCCGATGCCGTGCCCCCGCATTTCGGGACTTACGTAGAAACGCCGCATCCGCAACGCTCCGGATAGGGCGGGTTCGACGGTCACACCCCCGACGCCGGCAAGCGCCTCGCCCGCATAAGCGCCAAGCAGCCTCTCACCGTCACCCTCGAACCTGATGTCGCCGGCCGACCATTGGTCGATGAGGCGGGCGATATGGAGATGGCCCTCCCGCCGGGCCTCGCTTTCGAGGTCTGCGACCTCCCGCGGCAACCGATCGCGGATCGTGCGGATATCGACCGTCATGGCAAAACCTAATTTAGACCGCGGCAACGGGAAGCTCGCGAGGCGTTGCTGCGGCCGGAAGGCTGACCGGCAAGAAGGTGGCGTCACCATCCCCCGCCATATCGTACACCGTATGTTTCTCCAGAGCCTTGGTCACCTCGTTGAGGTCGCCGTCCAGATGTTCGACGGGAATAAGATTGCCGATCACGAAATCGAAACGGTCGCCGCGTTTGTTCAAGAGCTCATGAAAGACAGTCATGTCGCGGAGTTCCGTCGACCATTTCGCCAGCCAATAGAACAACCCGGAATTGCGCGCCGTCATGTGGACGGGAAGGATCGGCAGATTGTATTTGCGCGCCAGCCCGACGGCCGAGGTCTTCCATGGGCGTTCATTCAGCCGGCCGTTCGCCCAATAGGCGATGCGGCCTGACGGGAAGAGCACCGTCGCCTTGCCTTCCCTGACCGCGTGGTTGGTCAATTGCAGCGTCTCGCGCGCCTTCAGCTTGCTCTTGTGCTCCTCCCGCCATTCGACGGGAATGATCATCTCGGCAAACCGCGGATTGACGCGGATCGCATCGCGATTGGCGAAGAACATCATGTCCGGCCGGCGCGTCTTCAGCAGATCGAACACGGCAACACCGTCGGCGATGCCTGTGGGGTGGTTGCTGACGAGGATGAAGCCGCCGGCATCGGGAATGCGTTCGCCGTTGGCGATGCCGATATCGAGTTTCAGCACCTCGCTCAGATATTCGAACGATTGGAAACCCGGCATTTTGGCGACGGCATTGGCGAATTCGATGGCCTTGTTGTAGCGCAGCAGCGTGTACAGGAACGGCCGCATGACCGGCCAGAGCGGATTTTTCACGATCCTCTGGCCGCGTTCGGCAATCAGCGTGTCGACGATATGACCCGGCTTTCCCTGTGAAACGAGAGCGATTGCTTCCGCGAGTTGTCCGAAAGCCGTCATGGAATCGCGCCGTGCCATGAAAGATCCTGTCTATGAGCTATAAGCTATCGCAGTACAATATGATCGAAGGATGACAGAGGCTTGGCCGGCATTAGCAATTCCATAACCGTTCCTGGTTCAAATTGGCGGACTTGAAGGCAAATTCAAGGCCAGCGACGTGAACGAACTGCTTGTTATCGCCGACCCGCACCTGATGGCGGAACGCGCCGCGTGGCTCGAAAACCTCGCTCGTGAACGCCGTCTTTCCGAGCATACACTCGACGCCTATGAGCGCGACACCCGCCAGTTCCTGACCTTCCTGACCGGCCATCTCGCCGGCCCGGCGACCCTTAGCGATATCAGGGAATTGCGCCCCGCCGACTTCCGCGCCTTCCTGGCGGCGCGGCGCAAGCAGGGCTCCGGCGCCCGCTCGCTCGGCCGCAATCTCGCCGGCCTTCGTTCGCTGCTGCGCCACTTGGAAAAAAAGGGTCTGGTCAATGCCGCGGGCGCTGCCGCGATCCGCTCGCCGAAACAGCCGAAATCGCTGCCCAAGCCGCTGTCGGACACGCAGGCGATCACCGTCGTCAGCAACGAAGCCCAGCTCCACGACGAACCCTGGATCGCCGCCCGCGATGCGGCCGTCATGACGCTGCTCTACGGCTGCGGCCTGCGCATCTCCGAAGCGCTGGATCTCATTCCCTCCGAGCTGCAGCAGGGCGCCACCGCGCTGCGCATCACCGGCAAGGGCAACAAGACGCGGCTGGTGCCGCTTTTGTCCGTGGTGTTCGACGCGGTCGAGAAATATCGCATGCTCTGCCCCTATCATCTCGAGCCCGGCGAACCGCTGTTTCGCGGCGCCCGCGGCGGCAAATTGCAGCCGGCAATCATCCAGCGCGCCATGCAGAAACTGCGCAGTGCCTTCGGCCTGCCGGAGACGGCGACACCGCATGCGCTGCGCCACTCCTTCGCCACCCACCTGCTTGCCGGCGGCGGCGATCTACGCACCATCCAGGAGCTGCTCGGCCATGCCAGCCTTTCGACGACGCAGGTCTATACCGGCGTCGATGCGTCGCGCCTGCTCGATGTGTATGATCGGGCCCATCCGCGCGCTTAGAAACTTTTCCGCTCAGATTGAACATTCTGCCGGAGCAAGAAAGACTCTAAGCTTTCGTTAACGCATTCTCTTAAAGGAATATGCGCAAGCCGGGCGTAGAGCATGAAACCAAAGGCATGTGACCGGAACAACATCATGACGACATCAATCGGCCGCCGGATTTTTCTCGCAGCACCCGGCAATCTGCTACTCTGGCTGATTGCGGCCTTTCATATGCTGCTTTTGGCCGCCCTGTTCGTCGCCTTCCTGGCTGCACGGCCGGCGGCAGCTGAAGACACGGCTGCCTGCACCGGCCGCAACCTGATGGTCGAGCTGCAGCAGAATGATCCCGCCCGCTACGCCGAGGCGGTCAAGGAAGCCGATGCAACGCCGAACGGCAAGGGCATTTTCTGGAAGATCGAAAAAGCAGGACTTCAGCCTTCATGGCTGCTTGGCAGCATGCATGTCACCGATCCGCGCGTGCTGGCCCTGCCGCCGCGCGCCCAGGCCGCCCACGACGCCGCCAATACGATCATCATCGAATCCGACGAGATCCTCGATGAGCGCAAGGCGACCGCCGCCCTGCTCGCAAGGCCGGAGCTGACGATGTTCACCGACGGCACGACGATCGACAAGCTGCTCTCCCCCGAGGATTACAAACGCCTCGAAACCGGCCTGAAGCAGCGCGGTATTCCGCTCGGTGCCGTCTCCCGCATGCGGCCCTGGATGATTTCGAGCGCCGTCGCCCTGCCGGCCTGCGAAATCGCCCGCAAGGCCAAAGGCGTGCAGTTCCTCGATCAAAAGATCGCCACCGATGCCGTCGCTCAGGGCAAACAGGTCAAGGGGCTGGAAACCCTTGCCGAGCAGATCCAGGCTATGGCCGACCTGCCGATCGAATTCCACCTGAAGTCGCTGATCGAGACGCTGGAGCTCGGCGACAAGATGAGTGACGTCGTCGAGACGATGACCGACCTCTATCTCTCCGGCGATATCGGCATGACCATGCCGATGCTGAAGACCGTGACGCCGGAGAAGCAGGGCGAAGACAGCGACTACGCCGCCTTCGAACAGCGCGTCATCCTCGACCGCAACAAGGTGATGGCCGAGCGCGCCGCCCCCATTCTCGACGGCGGCAACGTCTTCATGGCGGTCGGCGCCCTGCACCTGCCCGGCAAGGCCGGCATCATCGAACTGCTGCGCCAGCAGGGCTTTACCCTGACTGCGGTGAACTAGGCCCGAGCTCGATAGTTAGTCTCGTCGAGATTGACAACCTCAGTTTGCATACGTCATTTGGCGGTATCTACAACCTTTTCTCCTAAGAAGCGTTTTCGATGCTCAGCCACAATATTGTTTTCACCTCAAGAGCAGACTCAACAAGTTTTTCCACGTTCGGGAACGGCGCACTGCTCTTCATGGCTGCGGTGCTGACGATATTTTCCTTTTCGCATGCCTTGGCGGATGACGAACTGGCCTGCTCGGGTCAGAACCTTTTCACCCAGTTGGAGAAGGAAGATCCCGTTCGTTTCAGAAAAGCAGTTGAGAGAGCTGAGACGATACCGAACGGCAATGCGATCTTCTGGAAAATCGAAAAATCAGGTCTTGAGCCTTCCTGGTTGCTCGGCACGATGCATGTGAGCGATCCCCGTGTTTTGGATATGCCGGAAGGATTTTACGATGCCTATGAGACTATCGACACTCTAACCGTCGAGTTAGCGGAGGTCGTAAAGCCGGAAAAACTTGCGATGGAAATCTTGAAGCATCCCGAACTGACGACGCTTCAGGGTGACAAAACGCTCGATCATATCCTGCCCCCCGATGCTACCAGCGACGTCGCTGCCGGTTTGAAGAAAAAGGGAATCAGTATGAACCTGATGGCGAAGATGCGGCCATGGTTCATCTACATGGGGCTGCAGGCAGGAGGTTGCGACGTCAAGCGCAGCGCAAAGGGCTTTAAAGTACTGGACCAGTCTCTTGCTCTCGACGCACTCAATGATGGCATCCGTCTGGTCGGCTTGGAAACGCCGGCCGAGCAATTTGAAGCCATTTCGGATGTCCCGGACAATTTCATGCTTCAAAATCTGCGGGAGCTTCTGGCACTTCCCAATGGCATGGATGACATATCCGAGACGATGATCGATTTATATGATCAAGGCAAAGTCGGAATGATCTTCTCGCTGATGGAGTTCGTTTCGACAGATCAGGCTGCTGCAAAAGCATTCGAGAACCGTGTGATAACGGATCGAAACAAGGTCATGGCGGAACGGGCAAAGCCCTATCTCGACAACGGGCGCACCATGGTTGCCGTCGGAGCGGCGCATCTGCCCGGCAGCGACGGTTTGGTTGAACTGCTGCGCCGGCAGGGGTTTACCGTCACCGCCGTGAACTGAACCGGCAGGCGCTCAGCCGAGCGTCATGCGGCGCAGCACATTGGTTTTCCAATAGAACTGATGGACAAGCGCGCCCGCGACATGTGCCGCGATCAGCGCCCAGAGAAGGACCTTCAGGACATCCGCGTGGAACGATCCCGCAGGATTGATGCCGAAATAGTAGGCGGCGATGCCCGTCAGCGGCATGGCGAAGATCAGAATATAGAGACCGGCATGGGCAAGCCTCGCCGCAAGCCGGAAGATCGCCGGCTCCTGCGCCGCCTCGGCCGGCACGCCGTTGATGAAACGCAGCCCGAGCCTGACGACGGCAAGCAGCAGGATGGCGATGCCGACATAGGCATGGATATTCGCCGACGCAATCTGCTCCGGCGTCGGCACCTGGCCCCTGCGCATCAGCCGGTGCCAGACATTCATTCCATCGGGAAACAGCAGATTGAAGAAAATCAGCAGCGCCACCGCCCAGTGCAGGAGGCGCTGGCTGACACTGTAACCCGTGATGGACGGCTGCTGCATGTCTTGATTTCCACCAGATGCGTAAAACTTTGCCCTGTGGAACAACTAAAACAGCCGCCTGCCTGACGGCAAGCGGCTGAAGGCTTCATTACGAAGATGTAAGCTTTTACATATGGATCGGCTTGAAGAAGGTGGCGAGCGCAGCTTCCTTCACCGCTTCCGACATCGTCGGATGGGCGTGGCAGGTGCGGCCGAGATCTTCCGACGAACCGCCGAATTCCATCAGCACGGCGATCTCGTGGATCATTTCGCCGGCGCCGAAGCCGACGATATGGCCGCCGAGCACCCGGTCGGTTTCCTTGTCGGCGAGGATCTTGACGAAACCGTCGGTCGCCAGCATCGCGCGGGCGCGGCCGTTGGCCGTGAACGGGAACTTGCCGACCTTGTGGGCGATACCCGCCGCCTTCAGCTCTTCCTCGGTCTTGCCGACCGAGGCGATCTCGGGCTGGGTATAGACGACGCTCGGAATGACATCATAGTTCACATGGCCATGCTGTCCGGCGAGGATTTCGGCAAGCGCCACGCCTTCGTCTTCCGCCTTGTGCGCCAGCATCGGACCCTTGACCACATCACCGATCGCATAGATGCCGGCGACATTGGTCTTGAAGTGACCGTCGATCTCGACGCGGCCGCGATTGTCGAGCGCAACACCGGCTTCTTCGAGGCCGAGCCCCGCCGTATAGGGCTTGCGGCCGGTGGCGATCAGTACGACTTCGGCATCAAGCACCACCTTGTCGCCGCCCTTGACCGGCTCGAAGGTGACCTTGGCGCCCTTGTCGCCCTTTTCGACGCCGGTGACCTTGGCGCCGAGATGGAAATCGATGCCCTGCTTGGCGAGCATGCGCTGAAACTGCTTGGAGACTTCGCCGTCCATGCCGCCGAGGATGGTGTCGAGATATTCGACGACGGTGACCTTGGCGCCAAGCCGCGACCAGACCGAGCCGAGCTCGAGCCCGATGACGCCGCCGCCGACGACGATCAGCGTTTCCGGCACCTTTTCGAGCGCGATGCCGCCGGTGGAGGAGATGATGGTCTTTTCATCGATCTCGACCTGCACGCCGGGAATGCCGGCGACGTCGGAGCCGGTGGCGATGACGATGTTCTTGCCTTCGATCTCCTGCACGCTGCCGTCTGCGGCGGTGACAGCAACCTTGCCGGCCGAGACGACCTTGCCGCTGCCCTGGAAGGCATCGATCTTGTTCTTCTTGAACAGAAAGGCGACGCCGTCGACATTCGACTTCACCGTGGCGTCCTTGTGGGCCATCATATTACCGAGGTTGAGCGTCGGCGCCGGAATGTCGATACCGAGCGTGCTCATGCCGTGGCCGGCCTGATGGAACATTTCGGAAGCATGCAGCAGCGCCTTCGACGGAATGCAGCCGACATTCAGGCAGGTGCCGCCATAAGTCGCGCGCTTTTCGACAACGGCGACCTTGAGGCCGAGCTGAGCTGCCTTGACGGCGCAGACGTAGCCGCCCGGGCCGGTTCCGATAATGATCACATCGTAGGACATTGCTTCTTTCCCTTTGGATTTTTCGTTTAGTCGGCCGCGCGCGACAGCGCGAGGCGGAAGCCGAAGCCGACGAGTGCTGCTCCGGTAATGCGGTTGAACCATTTGCCGCTGGCAATGAAGCGGTCACGGATCGCCTTGACCGTGAAGAAATAGGAGACGCCGGCAAACCAGGCGACCAGCGCCGTCGCCATGCCGATGCCGTAGGAGAACTGAATCAGCGCCGGTGTGTCGTGATGGACGAGCGTCGAAAACAACGACAGGAAGAACAGCACCGGCTTCGGGTTCAGCGCATTGGTGATGAAACCCATGCCGAGGCACTTCAGCATCGAGACCGGCTTGCGGTCCTCGGCCGTCACTTCGATCTCCTGCACGCTGAAACCCGGTTCGCGGAACGACTTGATGCCGAGATAGACGAGATAGGCCACACCCGCCCATTTGATCATCGCAAACAGCATCAGCGATTTGGAGACGATCAGGCCGAGGCCGAGGATCGTGTAGCTGATATGAAAGAGCAGCGAGAAGCCCATGCCGAGCCCGGTCATGATGGCGGCGCGCCGCCCATGCACGATGCTCTGGCGCAGAATGACGGCGAAATCGGCGCCCGGCACGACGATGAAGATCGAGAAAACCGCCATCAGGCCGAGAAATTCGAGAATATACTGCATGCTGTTTTCGCCCTGTCTTTTAGCGGCCGCCGCTCACATTGAGGATCGCGCCGGTGATATAGGAAGCCGAAGGTGAAAGAAGATAGAGGACGGCATCCGCCACTTCCTCGGCCGTGCCCGCGCGCTGCAGCGGGATCGACGGCGCCATTTCCCGCGCCCGGTCCGGCAGCCCGCCGGATGCATGGAGATCGGTTTCGATGACGCCGGGCCTGATGGCATTGACGCGAATACCCTCGGCGGCGACTTCGCGCGAAAGCCCCACCGTGAACGTATCGATCGCCGCCTTCGAGGCGGCATAATCGACATACTGCGTCGCCGAGCCAAGGATCGCCGCCATCGATGAGATGTTGACGATCGCTCCTCCCCGCCCGCTGTATCGGCTCGACATACGGCGTATAGCCTCTGCGGCGCAGAGCATGGAGCCGGTGACATTGACGCGCAGCATGCGCTCGATCCGCTCTGCCGACATCTCATCGACCCGCTGCGGATAGTCGACGATGCCGGCATTGTTGACGAGGCCGTCGAGCCGGCCGAAATGCCGGTCGACCGCCGCAAACATCGCGGCGATATCCGCGGCCTTACCGACATCGCCCTCAATCGCCACGGCCTCGCCGCCATCCGCGGCAATCGCCGCAACGACGGCTTCCGCGGCTTGGCGGTTGGCGGCGTAATTCACCGCGACGCGCCAGCCCCGGCGGGCGGCGAGGTGGCAGACGGCAGCGCCAATGCCCCGGCTTCCGCCGGTCACGAGAACGACAGGCCTATCGCTCATGTTGCACACTCCTTGAATGTCAGCACGTCCCATGGCGCCACGGAGGCCTTGCCTTCGCCCCAGGCGCTGGATTCGCGGATGGCAGGGCCAAGGCCGGGGAGCACGAGCCTTTCTGCCGCCGCAGCCCCTTCGGGCTGCAGATTGTCCAGTTCGCCCTTGGCATCCATGCCATAAACGGCGCCCTGCCAGACCGTGCAGGCATTAAGATCGGCGCCGGTCGCATCCCCCTCCGGGCAATTGAACATCAGGATGCCGATGGCGCGCACCGGATCCTCCGACGGCATGACATAGCCTTCCATCACCACCGATGTCGCGAAGGCACTGACCTTGAACTGGTTGCTGGCGGCCGCCGAGGCGGAATTCAACGGCGTAAAGCGCAATTCATAGGCACCGTCGCGATCGACGTAAACGGCCCGCTCCTGCTTGCATGCTGCGCCGAGCGAGGAGGCCGGAACGGCGCAAAACGCGGCGGCTGCGATTGCAGCCACGCCTTTCCCAGCCGTGATCCCGATCCTTCCGCTCATTGCAGCTTCGGCTCCTTCGGCCCGTCGGCATTCTCGACGACGCTGAAATCCGTCAGTAGCACCAGCGCCCGGCCATCCTTATCCAGCCCCCAAAAGACAGGATAAAAACCATCGCCCCAGCCGCTCCAGAATAGCGCGACATTGCCCCTCTTGCCGGCGACCGGCCGGTGCAGCGCGTAAGCGCCCTTGTTGGCATCGAGATCCGCGGCCAGCACGTCATCGTAATAATTGATGTCGGCGTCGGGCTTTTGCGCCTGCGCCTGGGCTTCCCGTTCTCCGATCAGATCGAGAGTATCGGCATCCATGTAACAGCCGAGGCCGGCATCGACGGGGTAGCCGAAGACCTCGCCGTCCTTCAGCGTCGCCACGTCTTGCCCGGGCAGGACCGCAAGCTCCCAGTGATCGGGCCTGCCCTCGGCAAACCGCATGCCGGCGGCGGCGATGCGGCCGAAGGCCTTGTAAAGCGTCACCGGATAGTCGCCCGGCGCCACCGTTCTTGCCAGCGCCGGCCGATCCGGCTGAGCGAGCGGATCGGCCGCGACGATGCGCCCCGAGGGCAGCTCGACATTGCCGATATGGATCACGCCGATCGACCGGGCGGAGAGTTCGGCGTCGCTGAGCGCCACCAGCTCGAAATTGCTGCTTGCCTTGGTAACGTCCCAACCGGCCGCCGCTGCGGAGACCGGGACATGCGCGGCGGCAGCGCAGAGAAGAAGGCGCGCCGCTCGCATGATCCGGTTCTGCATCGAAAGCGCTCCCTTAGAGATCGAGAACCAGACGTTCCGGATCTTCCAGGCTTTCCTTGACGCGCACGAGGAAGGTGACCGCTTCCTTGCCGTCGACGATGCGGTGATCGTAGGACAGTGCCAGATACATCATCGGACGGATGACCACCTGACCGCCGATCGCCACCGGCCGCTCCTGGATCTTGTGCATGCCGAGAATGCCGGACTGCGGCGCGTTGAGGATCGGCGACGACATCAGCGAGCCGTAAACGCCGCCATTGGTGATGGTGAAGGTGCCGCCCTGCATGTCGGCCATGGAGAGCGAGCCGTCACGGGCTGCCTTGGCAAGACGGCCGAGTTCCTTCTCGACTTCGGCGATCGACATCTGGTCGGCATCGCGGATGACGGGAACGACGAGACCCTTGTCGGTGCCGACGGCCATGCCGACATGGCAGTAGTTCTTGTAGATGACGTCGGTGCCGTCGATCTCGGCATTGACAGCCGGCAGTTCCTTCAGCGCATGCGTCACCGCCTTGGTGAAGAAGCCCATGAAGCCGAGCTTGACGCCGTGCTTCTTCTCGAAAATGTCCTTGTACTTGTTGCGTAGGTCCATGACCGCCTTCATGTCCACCTCGTTATAGGTGGTGAGCATGGCGGCGGTGTTCTGCGCGTCCTTGAGGCGCTTGGCGATCGTCTGGCGCAGGCGCGTCATCTTCACGCGCTCTTCGCGCGAGGCATCCTCGACCGTCGACGGGCCGCGCGCGGCGGCGGGCGCTGCCGCCGGTGCGGCTGCCGGAGCGGAAATACCCTTGGCGACGGCAGCGATGACATCGCCCTTCAGCACTTGGCCGCGCTTGCCGCTGCCGTCGACCTGATCGGCGGAAAGGTTGTTTTCGGCCAGCATCTTCGAAGCCGCCGGTGCCGGCGGCATGGTGGAGACGGAGGCGCTCGACGAGGATGCGGCAGCAGCGGCAGCCGGTGCCGGCTGCGCGGGAGCAGCAACGGCTGGCTGGGCAGGCGCGGCAGCCGGTGCGGCGGCAGCGGGCGCGGCAGCAGCGGCAGCACCTTCGGCGATCTGGCCGAGCAGCGCGCCGAGGCCAACGGTCTCGCCGGCGGCGACGACGATTTCCGAAAGCGTGCCGGAAGTCGGCGCCGGAACTTCGATGGTCACCTTGTCGGTTTCAAGCTCGAGAATCGGCTCGTCGGCCTTGATGGCGTCGCCGACCTTCTTGAACCAGGTGCCGACGGTTGCCTCGCTGACGGATTCACCGAGAGTTGGAACGCGGATTTCTGTGGCCATTGTTCAGATCCTGATTTCGTGTGTGTTCGTTTTAAGCGTTTCAGACGGCGGGCGGCCGCAAGATGATCGAGGGCATCGGCAGGATGTCGAAACGGAAACCGAAACCGGCTGCGATGATCGGGTCGCCATCGGCAAGACCCTGTGCCGCCGCCTGATCCTCGACTTCGACAATCGCCATGCCGAAGGCGCCTTCACCCTCGAAGACGGGGCCGACGACGATCGCCGATCCCGCAAGGGCGTGCCGGTGCCAGTATTCGACATGGCGTTTCATCGCCGCCATTTCCTCTCCGGTCCCGTCATGCGGGAAAGTGGGGCGCGGCGGCAGCAGTCTCAGAAAGAAATAAGCCATTGCGCCCCCCTTGTATTAGCCGCCCAATGCATCCTCGAGGAATGCGGCGAGCTGCGACAGATGCTTGGACATCAGGCCCGTCGCCGGCGAGGCGGCGGCCGGACGGCCGGTATAACGGACGCGCTGGTACTTCGCATCGATATGGGCAAGCACCCATTCGAGGAAGGGATCGATGAACGACCACGCGCCCATGTTCTTCGGCTCTTCCTGGCACCAGACCATCTCGGCATTGCGGAAGCGCGACAGCTCGTTGATCAGCGCCTTTGCCGGGAACGGATAGAGCTGTTCGACACGCAGGAGATAGACGTCGTCGATGCCGCGCTTTTCACGCTCTTCGAGGAGATCGTAATAGACCTTGCCGGAGCACATGACGACGCGGCGAATCTTGTTGTCCTTCTGCAGCTTGATCGGGCCATCCTTGATCACCTCGGCATCGTCCCAGAGCAGGCGATGGAAGGCGGATTCACCGGCCATTTCGGCAAGCGTCGAAACCGCCCTCTTGTGGCGCAGCAGCGACTTCGGCGTCATCAGGATCAGCGGCTTGCGGAAGTCGCGCTTCAGCTGCCGGCGCAGGATGTGGAAGTAGTTCGCCGGCGTCGTGACGTTGGCGACCTGCATGTTGTCTTCAGCGCAAAGCTGCAGGAAACGCTCGAGGCGGGCCGAGGAGTGTTCCGGACCCTGGCCCTCATAGCCATGCGGCAGCAGGCAGACGAGGCCCGACATGCGCAGCCACTTGCGTTCGCCCGACGAAATGAACTGGTCGAAGACCACCTGCGCGCCGTTGGCGAAATCGCCGAACTGCGCTTCCCAGAGGGTCAGCGCATTCGGGCGGGCCAGCGAGTAGCCATATTCGAAACCGAGCACGGCCTCTTCCGAAAGCATCGAATTGATGACTTCGTAACGCCCCTGCGTCGGCGAAAGATTGGCGAGCGGGATATAGCGTTCCTCGGTTTCCTGATCGTAGAGAACCGAATGGCGCTGCGAGAAGGTGCCGCGCTCGCAATCCTGGCCGGACAGGCGGATCTTGCTGCCCTCTACGCAGAGCGCTCCGAAGGAGAGCGCTTCGGCCATCGCCCAGTCGATACCCTCGCCGGTGGCGATCATGTTGGCGCGGTTTTCCATGAAGCGCTGGATCGTCCGGTGTGCGGTGAAGCCCGCCGGGATCTCGGACAGCTTGCGGCCGATATCCTTCAGCGTCTTCATCGGCACGGCGGTCTTGCCGCGACGCTGCTCGTCGGCATTGTCGGCCGCGCGCAGGCCGGACCACTCGCCGTCGAGCCAGTCGGCCTTATTCGGCTTGTAGTGCTGGCCGGCCTCGAACTCCTGTTCGAGATGGGCGCGCCAGTCGGCCTTCATCTTCTCGACTTCACCTTCGGTGAGCAGGCCTTCGGCGACGAGGCGCGCCGCATAGAGCTGCAGCACGGTCTTGTGGCCGCGGATCACCTTGTACATCTTCGGCTGCGTGAAGGACGGTTCGTCCCCTTCATTGTGGCCGTAGCGGCGGTAGCAGAACAGGTCGACCACCACCGGCTTGTGGAACTTCATGCGGAATTCGGTCGCCACCTTGGCGGCATAGACCACCGCTTCCGGATCGTCGCCGTTGACGTGGAAGATCGGCGCCTCGATCATCTTGGCGACGTCGGACGGATAGGGCGACGAGCGCGAGAAGGCCGGGTTTGTGGTGAATCCGATCTGGTTGTTGATGATGACGTGCATGGTGCCGGCGACGCGGTGGCCGCGCAGGCCGGAAAGGCCGAGGATTTCGGCAATGACGCCCTGGCCAGCAAAGGCTGCGTCGCCATGGATCAAGAGCGGCAGAACCTTGGCGCGTTCGGACAGCGGAATGATGTCGCCGTCCCAGACGGTAGCGCTCATGTCCTGCTTGGCGCGGGCCTTGCCCATGACGACAGGATCGACGATTTCCAGATGCGAGGGGTTTGCCGTCAGCGACACATGCACCTTGTTGCCGTCGAATTCGCGGTCGGAAGAGGCGCCGAGATGGTACTTGACGTCGCCCGAGCCTTCGACTTCGTCGGGTGCGTAGGAACCGCCCTTGAACTCGTGGAAGATCGCCCGGTGCGGCTTGCCCATGACCTGCGAAAGCACGTTGAGGCGGCCGCGATGGGCCATGCCGAAGACCGCTTCCTTGAGGCCGAGATGACCGCCGCGCTTGAGGATCTGCTCCAAAGCCGGGATCAGCGACTCGCCGCCATCGAGGCCGAAACGCTTGGTGCCCTTGAACTTGACGTCGAGGAACTGCTCGTAGCCTTCGGCTTCGACCAGCTTGGCGAGGATTGCCTTCTTGCCTTCGGCCGAGAAGGCGACACCCTTGTCCGGTCCTTCGATACGCTCCTGGATCCAGGCCTTCTCTTCCGGATTGGAGATGTGCATGAACTCGACGCCGAGCGTCGAGCAATAGGTGCGCTCGAGGATATCGATCATCTCGCGGATGGTCGCATATTCCAGGCCGAGCACGTTGTCGATGAAGATCCGTCGGTCGTAATCGGCGGAGGTGAAGCCGTAATTTTCCGGCGACAATTCGCGATAATCGTCGACCGAAGCGGCGATGCCGAGCGGATCGAGCTTGGCATGCAGGTGGCCGCGCATGCGGTAGGCGCGGATCATCATGATGGCGCGCACAGAATCGCGCGTCGCCTGCAGCACGTCGGCGCCGTCGGCAGGCTTGCCCTGCGCTTCGGCCTTGGCCTTGACCTTGGTTTCGATGACCTTCTCGACGATGCCCCAGTCGCCATCGAGAGCCGACACCAGGTCGCCGCTGGCCTGAAGCGGCCAGTTCTTCTTGCGCCAGGAAGCGCCCTTGGCCGCCCTTTTCACATCGCTGGGATCTTCCTCCAGCGCCTTGAAGAAGGCGCGCCACTGATCGTCGACCGATGCCGGGTCCTCTTCGTAGCGCGCGTGAAGCTGCTCGATATAGGCAGCGTTGGCGCCATCCAGAAACGAGGTGATCTGAAACTGCTCGTTGGCTTCTTGCCGTGCCATGGTGATATGCGGACGCTTCCGTCCGCCTCCTGACTTTGATGAATTTGCCGGCTTGATCGCCGGCTGCCGCATTCCCATTGCCGCCTGTCCGCGGCGCATCTGCCTGTCTCGTGCCGTCAAGACCGGGCGGAAGCGCAGATGCCGCTCCTCCGCCCGGGTATAAGTTGGCTTAGCCTTTGAGGACTTCAACCAGCGTCTTGCCGAGGCGGGCCGGAGACGGCGACACCTTGATGCCTGCCGATTCCATCGCCGCGATCTTCGATTCCGCATCGCCCTTGCCGCCGGATACCACGGCGCCGGCATGGCCCATGGTGCGGCCCTTCGGCGCCGTGCGGCCGGCAATGAAGCCGGCCATCGGCTTCTTGCGGCCCTTCTTGGCCTCGTCCTTGAGGAACTGCGCTGCGTCTTCCTCTGCCGAGCCGCCGATTTCGCCGATCATGATGATCGACTGGGTGGCTGCGTCGGCCAGGAACATTTCCAGCACGTCGATGAACTCGGTGCCCTTGACCGGGTCGCCGCCGATGCCGACCGCCGTCGTCTGGCCGAGGCCTTCGTTGGAGGTCTGGAACACGGCTTCATAGGTCAGCGTGCCCGAGCGGGAGACGATGCCGACCGAACCCTTGCGGAAGATCGAGCCCGGCATGATGCCGATCTTGCATTCTTCCGGCGTCATGATGCCCGGGCAGTTCGGCCCGAGCAGGCGCGACTTGGAGCGGTCGAGGCGAGCCTTGACGCGCACCATATCCATGACCGGGATGCCTTCGGTGATGCAGGTGATGAACGGGATCTCGGCGTCGATCGCCTCGATGATCGCATCGGCAGCACCGGCCGGCGGAACATAGATGACGGTCGCGTCGGCGCCGGTCTTTTCCTTGCCCTCGGCAACGGTCGCGAAGATCGGCAGGCTTTCGCCCTTGGCGCCGGTCCAGGTTTCGCCGCCCTTCTTCGGATGGATGCCGCCGACCATCTGCGTGCCGTAATAGGCCAGCGCCTGTTCGGTGTGGAACGTGCCGGTCTTGCCGGTCAGACCCTGAACGAGGATCTTGGTGTCTTTATTGACGAGAATAGACATTCTTTCAGATCCTTCAAAATTAGCCGTTGATCGCCGCGACGATCTTCTTGGCCGCATCGTCCAAGTCGTCAGCCGCCGTGATCGCCAGACCCGACTCGTTCAGGATCTTCTTGCCGAGCTCGACATTGGTGCCTTCAAGGCGAACGACCAGCGGAACCTTGAGGCCGACTTCCTTGACCGCGGCAATGACGCCCTCGGCGATTACATCGCACTTCATGATGCCGCCGAAGATGTTGACGAGAATGCCTTCGACCTTGGGGTCTGCGGTGATGATCTTGAAAGCCGCCGCAACCTTCTCCTTGCCGGCGCCGCCGCCGACGTCGCAGAAGTTGGCCGGCTCCTTGCCGTAAAGCTTGATGATATCCATCGTCGCCATGGCGAGGCCCGCGCCGTTGACCATGCAGCCGATATTGCCGTCGAGCGCGACATAGGCGAGATCCCACTTCGAGGCCTCGATTTCCTTGGCGTCTTCTTCGGTTTCGTCGCGCAGCGTCTTGACGTCGTCGTGACGGAAGAGCGCATTGCCGTCGAAGGACATTTTGGCGTCGAGAACGCGCAGGCGACCGTCCTTCATGACGATCAGCGGATTGACCTCGAGCAGCGCCATGTCCTTTTCGTTGAAGGCCTTGTAGAGCGCCGGGAAGAGCGACTTGGCGTCTTCGGCGGCCGCACCATCGAGCGCGAGCGCCTTGACGATCGCAGCCACGTCGGCAGCCGTCACGCCGGCTTCCGGATCGATGGCGACCGTCTGGATCTTCTCCGGCGTGTCATGGGCGACAGCTTCAATGTCCATGCCGCCTTCGGTGGAAACCACGAAGGCCACGCGGCCGACCGAACGATCGACCAGCAGCGAGCAATAGAGCTCGCGAGCAATGTCGGCGCCGTCTTCGATGTAGAGGCGGTTGACCTGCTTGCCGGCGTCGCCGGTCTGCGCCGTCACCAGCGTATGCCCGAGCATTTCCTTGGCATGGGCGACCACTTCGTCGATCGACTTGGCGAGACGCACGCCGCCCTTGGCATCGGGGCCCAGTTCCTTGAACTTGCCCTTGCCGCGGCCGCCGGCGTGGATCTGGCTCTTGACCACGTAAAGCGGGCCGGGAAGCGACTTGGCGGCAGCCTCGGCCTCTTCGACCTTGAGAATAGCCACACCCTCGGCAACCGGCGCGCCATAGCCCTTCAGCAGAGCCTTGGCCTGATATTCATGAATGTTCATGGGTCTATCCCTGTTCTATGACTTCAGCGCGTCGACTACTTCAGCGAAGGCGCGATGTTGATGCAGGCTTCGCAGAGACCGGCGACGGCGCCGACGGACTTGTCGAAGGCTTCCTTCTCAGTCTTGTTGAGATCGATCTCGATGATGCGTTCGACGCCGCCGGCGCCGATGACGGTGGGAACGCCGACATACATGTCCTTGACGCCGTACTGGCCGCTGAGGTGAGCGGCGCAGGGCAGAACGCGCTTCTTGTCCTTGAGGTAGGATTCAGCCATCTCGATCGCCGAGGCGGCCGGGGCGTAATAGGCCGAACCGGTCTTCAGCAGGCCGACGATCTCAGCGCCGCCGTCACGGGTGCGCTGGATGATTTCTTCCAAGCGCTCCTTGGTGACCCAGCCCATGGTGACGAGGTCGGTGAGCGGAATGCCGCCGACCGTCGAATAGCGGGCGAGCGGCACCATCGTGTCGCCGTGGCCGCCAAGAACGAAGGCCGTCACGTCCTGGACGGAGACATTGAATTCCTTGGCGAGGAAGAGGCGGAAGCGCGAGGAGTCGAGAACGCCGGCCATGCCGACGACCTTGTTGGCCGGAAGGCCGGAAAACTTCTGCAGCGCCCAGACCATGGCGTCGAGCGGGTTGGTGATGCAGATCACGAAGGCGTTCGGGGCATATTTCTTGATGCCGGCGCCGACCTGTTCCATGACCTTGAGGTTGATGCCGAGCAGATCGTCGCGGCTCATGCCCGGCTTGCGGGCAACGCCTGCGGTGACGATGCAGACATCGGCGCCTTCGATCGCGGAGTAGTCGCTGGCGCCCGTCAGGTTGACGTCGAAGCCTTCGACCGGCGAGGACTGGGAAATATCGAGACCCTTGCCCTGGGGGATGCCGTCGGCAATGTCGAAGAGGACGATGTCGCCCAGTTCCTTCAGGCCGGCGAGGTGCGCCAGCGTGCCACCAATCATGCCAGAACCAATGAGTGCGATCTTGTTACGCGCCATTTCGCTGTTTCCTTTGCGATCAAATTCGTCGAGCGACGCCCAGCAAGGCACCGTCCAATGACGCAATCGCATAGACCCAAAGCCTAAAAATGGCAATCCATTAATTTTGATGCAGCATTTTCAATCGTTTAGATACAAAAATTCTTACGTAAACGTAAGACAGTGTGTCACTGAATTGTTACTCGGCGGCGCGCTTCTCATGATGGAGCGCAAGATATTCGGCACTGCGCATCTCGAACAGACGTGACGCGGTGCGGTCGAATTCGAAGCCTTCGGCGCCCCGGCGGTGCACCAAAAGTTCCTCCGGCATGGCGGCGGCGGAAATGTAAAGCCGCACGGCGTGATCGTAGAACGTGTCGACGAGAATGATGAAGCGCTTGATCTGGTTGCGCTTTTCCGGCCCCAGCAAGGGAACGTGATCGACAAACACCATATCGAAGCGCTCGGCGATGGCGAGGAAGTCGGCAGCACCGAGCGGCTTCTCGCAAAGATCGGCGAAGGAGAACCGCGCCATCCGATCGACGGCGAGCGGCACATGGATATGGCGCCCCTTCATCGGAATATCCAGCGGCAGCGCCTTGCGCCCATGCAGCGCCTGCGTCCAGGAGGCCTCCATCGCCATGTCATTGTGCTCGTTGATCGGCACCAGATAGACCGGCTGGCTATTCAGCTTCTCCATCCGGTAGTCCGTCGGCGAATCCAGGGTGACGACATCGACATGCTGCTTGAGAAGCGCGACGAAGGGCAGGAACAGGCTGCGATTGAGACCATCCGTATAAAGATTGTCGGGCTCGACATTCGAGGTCGCGACCAGCACGCATCCGCGCGCGAAAAGCTCGGAGAACAGCCGCGACAGGATCATCGCATCGGCGATATCGGTGACCGTGAATTCGTCGAAGCAGAGCAGCTCCGCTTCCTCGTAGAGGGCTGCGGCAACCGGCGGCATCGGATCGGCCTGTTTCGTCTCGCCGTTCTTGAGCTTCAGCCGGTGCGCCGCGATACGGTTGTGCACATCCGCCATGAATTCGTGGAAATGCGCCCGGCGCTTCTTCCTGCACGGCGCCATCAAGAAGAACATGTCCATCAGCATGGTCTTGCCGCGCCCGACGCTGCCATGGATGTAAAGCCCCTTGATGCCAACGGCGGACTTTTTCTTCGCGGCAAACAGCCAGCCAAGCGCGCTCGATTTTGCCGCCGGTCGCCGCTGCTTCAGCCCGGCCAGCACCCGATCGAGGCTCTTTGCCACGTCCATCTGGGCGGAATCGACCTGAAGCGCGCCCGAGGCAGTCAGCGCTTTAAGCTGTTCGCAGACGCTGAGCGCGTAGTCCGGCATGGGTTGCATGAGGGCATATCCGCCTGTCAGTCATCGGCGGAGGCCCGCCGGATCGTTTACCGCGCCGGTTGGCTTACCCCGCCGGTTCCTTTACCGGCTGAGGCTGATCTGCTGGCCGGTGCTGGTCTGGCCCTCGAAGCGGTTGTCGGCCGTCTTGTAGACGCTGCCGAGCTGATTGCCCGAGCGGTCCTTGAGCAGCACCTGCTTGCCGGCAACCTCCCAGGAACCCATCGCCGTCAGCTCGCCGACGCAGCCGCGTGTGCCGCCGCGCGAACCGCTGCCGAGATTGGTCAGCGTCAGGAACATGTCGCAGCTGCCATTGACGCGCCAGCTTCCGACCATCGATTCCTTGGTCACATCGAGCGCGTTCGCGGCCATTGCACCGGGCTGCGCGCCCGGCATCGGTGCCGTCGACGCCGGCGCCGCTGGAAACTGCGAGTTGTTGACCGGCGGAAGCTGCCCGCCCTGCACCGAGGGAACCGGCTGCGCCGTCAACGGCGCCGGCCCGGCATTCGGGCTGGAGCTGTAATCATATGCCGTACGCTGACAACCGGCTAGCGCGAGAGCCACCACCAGACCTGTCATCGCATATCGCAACTGCATCATCATACTCCTGAGTTCGGCTAGCGCCGCAGAGAAACGGGCGTGAGACAAGTCCGACTATCGTAACTCGCTTTGGTTAATCAAGTCGGACTGCATAAATTGCCCGTGACAACAACTAACCGAAAAACGATACAGTTCAACTGTCCCGCTGCAAAACTTCCTGCACATAGAATTTGTCAGCAAGGTGTTGCGCGTGCTGATCTCTGTCCGGATCCTTGTCGAACTCCCGCAATATCTCGGAATAACGCTCGAACGAGTTCTTCAGAAAGGATTGCACGAGCATCGGCGGCAGCCCCTCCCCCATTTCGCGCGTCTGTTTCTTGACATGCACCAGATCGAGTATCGCCGTTCGAAGGTCGGGAGCGATCGAGATCGCCTCGAGGCATTCCAGCATATTCATCGGTGGCAGCACGCGAAACGAGCGCTGCCGCATCCATTCGAGCGCGATGGCCGGACGCACGGCATAAAGAAACTTCTTCAGCTTGATCGCCCCCTCGCCCTGGCTCTGAAAATGCTGCCGCATGAGCCCGACATAATGGGCGGCGACCTTTTCCGGCACCATGACGAGATCGAGCAGCGCGGCGAGACGCGAGCGAAAACCCACTTCCTCTTCATAAGCGATCGGCGATTTCAGCCATTCGACCACCACCGCGTTTCCCTTCAGCGCAAGCAGCAGCGCCTTTCGCAGATCCCAGCCACCAGTGTCGATGTCGCCAATGATCGGAAATTCGATGACATCGCGCACAGACCTAAGGGCGAGATGATGCTCGACCGGACGGATATAGACGAAGCGGCAGTCATAATCGCTATCGGGCGAAGGAAATCCCCAGGCGCGGCTGCCGCTTTCGATTGCAAAACTGATACGGATACCCTGCTCGCGCACCGAGGCGAGCCGTGACCTGATCTCTTTGACGGCTTCGGGATCGAAGCCGTCTATTCCGCCGTCGGCATGCATGTGCTGATCAGACCCGGCGCTCGACCATCATCTTCTTGATTTCGGCGATCGCCTTGGCCGGGTTGAGGCCCTTCGGGCAGGTCTGCGCGCAGTTCATGATCGTGTGGCAGCGGTAAAGGCGGAATGGGTCCTCGAGATTGTCGAGACGTTCGCCGGTCGCCTCATCTCTGGAATCGATCAGCCAGCGATAGGCCTGCAGCAAAACGGCCGGGCCGAGATAGCGGTCGCCGTTCCACCAGTAGCTCGGACAGGAGGTCGAGCAGCAGGCGCAGAGGATGCATTCATAGAGGCCGTCGAGCTTCTGCCGGTCCTCGTGGCTCTGCTTCCACTCCTTGGCGGGCGCCGGCGACACCGTCTTCAGCCAGGGTTCGATCGAACGATGCTGGGCGTAGAAGTTGGTGAGATCCGGCACCAGATCCTTGACGACAGGCAAATGCGGCAGCGGATAGATCTTCACCGCGCCGGTGATATCGTCGAGTCCCTTGGTGCAGGCGAGCGTGTTGGTGCCGTCGATATTCATCGCGCAGGAGCCGCAGATGCCCTCGCGACAGGAACGGCGCAGCGTCAGCGTCGGGTCGATCTTGTTCTTGATGTAGAGCAGGCCGTCGAGCACCATCGGGCCGCAATCGTCGACATCGATATAGAAGGTATCGATCGACGGGTTCTGCCCGTCATCCGGGCTCCAGCGATAGACGCGGAATTCGCGGGTGTTCGTCGCACCCGCCGGCTTCGGCCAGACCTTGCCTTCGCGCATCTGAGAATTCTTGGGGAGAGCGAGTTCAACCATATCCGGTTCCTCTTGAGATCAGTACACGCGAGCTTTCGGCTCGATCTTGTACGGATCGATGCCTTCGGCGATCAGCTGGGTGTGGACCGGGCGGTAGTCGAGCTTGACGTCGCCTGCTTCGCCGACCCAGGCAAGCGTGTGCTTGCGCCAGTTGACGTCGTCGCGGCCGGCGAATGCACCCTCGGTATAATCCTCGCGGGCATGCGAACCGCGGCTTTCCTTGCGGGCTTCGGCGCCATAGATCGTCGTGATGGCGTTGGCCATCAGGTTCTGCAGCTCCAGCGTCTCCACAAGATCCGAGTTCCAGATCATCGAGCGGTCGGTGACCTTGATATCGCGCATTTCCTGCCAGATCGCCGAGATGCGCCGGCAACCGGATTCCAGCGATTCCTGCGTGCGGAAGACGGCCGCGTCTTCCTGCATGGCGCGCTGCATCTTCTCGCGCAGTTCCGCCGTCGGCGTGCCGCCGCTGGCGTGACGCAGCCCATCGAAACGGTCCATGATCTTGTCGCAGGCCGCGACATTGAGATGCGGGATCGGCGCTGCGCGGTCGATCACCTCGCCAGCACGGATCGCCGCCGCACGGCCGAAGACCACGAGGTCGATCAGCGAGTTGGAGCCGAGGCGGTTGGCGCCGTGCACCGAGGCGCAGCCTGCTTCGCCGACGGCCATCAGCCCGGGGATGATCCGTTCCGGATTGGCGCTGTCGGCGTTCAGCACTTCGCCCCAATAATTGGTGGGAATGCCGCCCATATTGTAATGGACGGTGGGCAGAACCGGGATCGGCTCGCGGGTGACATCGACGCCGGCGAAAATCTTGGCGCTCTCGGAAATGCCCGGCAGCCGCTCGTGCAGCACGGCCGGATCGAGATGGTCGAGATGCAGGAAGATGTGGTCCTTGTTCTTGCCGACGCCGCGGCCTTCGCGGATCTCCAGCGTCATGCAGCGCGAGACGACGTCGCGCGAGGCAAGGTCCTTGGCCGACGGCGCGTAACGCTCCATGAAGCGCTCGCCCTCGGAATTGACGAGGTAGCCGCCTTCGCCCCGCGCACCTTCGGTGATCAGACAGCCCGAACCATAGATGCCGGTCGGGTGGAACTGGACGAATTCCATGTCCTGCAGCGGCAGGCCGGCGCGTGCCACCATGCCGCCGCCGTCGCCGGTGCAGGTATGGGCCGAGGTTGCCGAGAAATAGGCGCGGCCGTAGCCGCCGGTCGCCAGCACCACCATCTTGGCGGCGAAGCGATGGATGGTGCCGTCATCGAGGCACCAGGCGACGACGCCGGTGCAGCGGCTGCCGTCTTCCGACATGATCAAATCGAGCGCGAAATACTCGATGAAGAATTCGGCGTTGTGGCGCAGCGACTGGCCGTAGAGCGTATGCAGGATGGCGTGGCCGGTACGGTCGGCAACGGCGCAGGTGCGCTGCACCGGCGGGCCTTCGCCGTAATTCTGCATATGGCCGCCGAACGGGCGCTGGTAGATCTTGCCTTCTTCGTTGCGCGAGAACGGCACGCCGTAATGCTCGAGCTCATAGACCGCCTTCGGCGCTTCCATGGTCAGATACTGCATGGCGTCGACGTCGCCAAGCCAGTCGGACCCCTTGACGGTGTCGTAGAGGTGCCACTGCCAGCTGTCGGGCGTCATGTTGCGCAGCGAGGCGGCAATGCCGCCCTGCGCCGCGACCGTGTGCGAGCGGGTCGGGAACACTTTGGTGATGCAGGCCGTGCGGAAACCCTGCTCGGCCATCCCCAGCGTGGCGCGCAAGCCGGCGCCGCCGGCGCCGACGACGATCACGTCGTAGGAGTGATCGACATATTTGTAGGCCTTGCCGTTCTGGGCGGGTGAAGTCGGTGCCATAGCGCGCTTATCCTACGAATGCGATTTTCAGAATGGCGAAGAGACAGAGGCCGGCGATCAGGATCGCGAAGAAGGTGTTCAGCATTAGGAGAGCGATCTTGCCGAACTCGCCGTGCACGTAATCCTCGATGATGACCTGCATGCCGAGCTTCATATGGATGACGCCTGAGATCACCATCAGCCCCATGACGACCGCGACGAAGGGGTTCGACAGCGCGCGAACCACATCCGCATAGGGCGCGCCGGCATAGGCGATCATGAAGAAGAGGAAGAACAGGATGAGCGGAACATTGGCGACGGCCGTCAGACGCTGGCGCCAGAAATGATCCGTGCCGTCCTTGGCGGAGCCGAGCCCGCGAACCTTGCCGAGGGGGGTGCGCATATCCATGAGAGGACCTTCAGAAGCGAATGAGGAAGCCGATCACCCAGACCAGCACGGTCAGACAGAGCGACCCGACGATGTTGGCGATGGCGAGCTTGGTCGAGAATTCTTTCCCGAAGCCGTAGCCGAGATCCCACATGAAGTGGCGGAAGCCGCCGAGCATGTGGTGCAGCAGCGCCCAGGTATAGCCGAGCAGCACGAGCTTGCCGAGAAGGCTGCCGAGCACCCAGTTGGCCCAGTCATAAGAGCCCTGGCCGCTTGCCGCCGCGATCAGCCACCAGGCAACCAGCAGCGTGCCGACATAGAGCGCACCGCCGGTAATGCGGTGGACGATGGACATGACCATGGTGGGAATAGGTTTGTAAATTTGCAAATGCGGCGACAGGGGCCGGTTATTTGTCACGTTCGCCATCAGAACCTCGCGGCGGCTTCTCTGCGCTCCCGGATTTCGGAGCATGCTCAGTCAACCACACGAATGACGAATTCTCTGTGTGCGTTGCATCAATTGCGACGTTTAATCACCGGAAACGCCGACGACAAGCACAATCGCTGTCTTGCCTTAATTTAATCGATTGGGGTTACCACGAAATTTGCAGGCTAACGAAACTGGTGTTTTCGGCTCAATAATTTTGCCCTTCTCCCGAGCCGCATGGACAAACTGCTGCTTTTGGCGCAATCTGGCGTTAACGATTTGTTAACGATCGGAATTCCGGAGGCCGGCGCCCATGTTTCGCAGTCTATCCGCAGTCACTCTGCTTGCCCTGTCTGCACTTGCCGTCTTCCCCGCCACCGCCGGCGAGCGCCGTTTTGATCATCGCTTCGCCGATCAACGCGTCGTTGGCCATCGCCACGCCTTTCACAACGGGTTGTTTCTCGGCCGACATATGGGCTGGCGCGATCGCGGCATCCGTTTCGACAGCGCCTATGGCCGCGGGCACCACAGAGAGCGGATGCCGTTCTTGAAGCAGTTTTCGTCGGCGGCGACCAATCGCGTCGCTCGCGGCGGCCTGATCATCATCGCACCCCAGCCGCCGGGTGGCGACAGCGGCGACAGCTATGCCGGCTCTTATGCCTATCAGGTCGATGGCGGGACTTATGTCGGCGGCAACGGATACGGATATTATTCGGCGGCACGGCCCGAGCCGACGGCCCCGAAGGCAAAGGTCATCGACGTCGCCGTCCAGGATGACCCCTGCGCCTACGAGGCCAATGTCTGCGTCATCCGGCCTTAAAGCGTGATGCCGAAAGTGCGGAATTCTATAGCAATGCCGCCAGAGAGCAGCTTTCGCCCTTACCGCTTATGTGATTTCTTGAGCCACAAAAGGTCGTAACGCATCCGCAATCTTTGCCCCTAGCAAGACATATCGTTCTTCGACGAAATGTGGGCCATCCGGCTTCAAGAGCACTTCCGGTCCGGCTTCGCTGACAAGGTATGAAGATGACGAATGCCGCGCCTCAAATTTGCCCGGCCTCACTCTTTCGCGACGCGGCTACGTCAATACGGATGGCGCACATCGGCGGGAGATTCTTGTCCTCAAACGTTGCCCGCCGTGGCGTTCCGCTATCCGGCATCCAAGCATCCCAGGCTCTGTTCATTTCCTCGAATGAGGCAAGGTCCCTGAGCCAAATGTTGGCGAGAATGATCTCTGACTTGTCGGTACCTTCGCGTAGCAGCATGTCATTGATGCGCTCCAGTATTTCGTTGGTTTGCGCCGTCACGCTCGCTCCCCTCGTGAGGTTTGCGACCTGGCCGGGCAGATAGGCGGCATCTGCGAGGAGAGTTTCGTCAACTTTGGCTTGCCCCATCATCGTATTCGCAGACTTCCATGAATGCTTGAGATTGGGTCGTCGACCCTTCATCCGATCACTGTGGTGCTTCGCTCGCCATCGCGGTAGAGGGAATTAAATTGACCCGATATAATGGAAGCTGAACGCTCCTAGCTGGACAATATGGCCGTATGCCGCGAAATGAAGTCCACAAGGTAGCGCGCGCCTTCGGCCGTCTCGGACTGAGAATACAGACCGATCTCGATGCGCACCGGACCGGGCAGATCCGCCGATCGGTCAAGTGTCCGGCAGCCCTCCGGTTTTGTCGTGAGCATCATTGGCGCGATACCAATACCGACGCGAACCGCAGTCGCCATGGCCACGAGAGTCGATGCGACGCACGCCGTCTTCCACTTGATGTTCCGCTGAGACAGAGCCGCAAGCGTCGGAAGCGTCCAGGGACACTCCTCCTCGAACATAATGATGGGAAGCGGTTTTTCCGCATCCACCACGAAGTCGGATCTGACCGTCCACATCAAATATTCGGTCCAGATTAGGGTCGGTTTTCGCGACAGACAGGTGATGTCGCAAACCACCAGATCCAGCTTCCTGTCTTCAAACAGGCTGGCGAGGCGGCGATTCGGCTCGACAATGATGTCGATCTCGACCTTCGGGTTCTGGGCTCTGAAGTCACTAAGAATGTCGATCAGGTGGCCGGCTGCGAAGTCCTCAACGACGCCGAGGCGAATGCGGTCCTCGATCATCTTGCCTGTCAGCCTTTTCTCGACCTCGTCGCTGAGGGCGACCATTTCGCGGGCATAAGCCAGCATGATCTGCCCATGGCTCGTGAGTTCGAGGCCTTTTGACGAACGCGAAAACAGCGTAACACCGACAAGCTCCTCCAGCTTGCGAATCTGCATGCTCACCGCCGCCTGCGTTCTATTCAGCTTGACGGCAGCGCCATTGACGGTGCCGATCTCCGCGACGGTCAGAAATGCACGAAGCAGATAGGAATCGAGATCAAGCATCAGAAGCCGCATTCCATAGTTTGGGCGTTCGAGTGCTGAGGGCCTCTCTGCCGACAAGCGGATATTGGACGAACCATGTTCTTCCGGCAACTGGCGATCCTTAGACGGGGCGCAGTGCAAGCTGCGCCCCGTCAATACCAACTTATCGCGCGAAGAGAACGCATGCCGTGGGGGGAATGGAAACGCTGATCTCCTGCCCTCGCGCGAAGGCTATGTCTGGACGGTTCGGGCAAGCCGAGATTATGCGGTCGCCACTGACGAGGTCCAGAACGATATGCCTGAAGGCACCGAGTGTCACAACGTCGGCAACGCGTCCGGGCATGGCCCCAGCACCCGGAGCACCAGATGATATCTCGACGCTTTCCGGCCTCACGCAAATCTCGGCGGCACCTGAAAGGCTTCCGGTGGACGCGACCGGAAACTCCCAGCCGGATTCGGAGCGAAATTTGCGAGCCGTTCCGCCCGCGGCCGAAATCGAACCATGAATCCAATTCGTCCGCCCCATGAAATCCGCGACGAAACGCGAGTCTGGACGCCAATACACATCATCCGGCCTGCCGGATTGCATGATTTCTCCACGGTTCATCACGAATATGCGCTCTCCCAGGCTCATCGCCTCCTCCTGGTCGTGGGTTACCACGATCGCGGTCGAGCCGACCGCGGCGAGCACATCTTTCAATTCGGTGCGCAGCTCATGGCGAAGTTTGGCGTCGAGGGCCGACAGAGGCTCATCCAGAAGAACAAGGCTTGGATGGGTGGCGAGCGCCCGCGCAAGCGCAACACGCTGCTGCTGGCCGCCGCTCAACTGATGCGGCCGCCGCTGCCCGAAACCGACGAGCCGGACGAGCTCAAGCATCTCGGCAATGCGGCGAGGTATTTGCCCCGGCGGGTGGTTGCGATGGCGAAGTCCGTAGCCGATGTTCTGTTCGACGGTCATATGCGGGAAAAGAGCGTAGTGCTGGAACAGCAGCCCGACATTGCGCTCATAGGGTTTCAATCCGGCCATCGGCTCGCCGTCGATCAAGATCGAGCCTTTGTCGGGCCGCTCGAATCCGGCAATGAGCCGAAGAATAGTGGTCTTGCCGCAGCCGCTCGGTCCAAGCAGTGCGATTGTTTCTCCTGGGTTCACCGAGAAGGAGATATTACCGAGGGCGATCGTTTCACCGAAGCGCTTGCTGACCCCTTGAAATTCCACGGCAGAAATCATCGTATTGTCCTCATGAACGAAACAAACCCTGACCGACGACGGTGTCGAAGCCGACGACACGGTCCAGCACAACGATCAGCAACGCGGTGACGGCAATCAGGACCACGGCCGCCGCAGCGATCGTCAGATCGAAAGCCGCGCGCATGTTGCTGACCAGCGTAACAGGCAAGGTCGTTGCGGACGGATCGCTCAGAAAGAGACTGATCGATACGTCATCTATAGAAATTGCGAAGGCGAAGATCGCACCGGTGACAACGCCCGTCCGCATGAGCGGTAGGGTAATGGTCCAGAAGGCCTGGCGCTCGGTGGCGCCGAGAACCATCGCGGCTTCCGTCAATCGTTGGTCGCTGCCGAGAAGGCTGGCGAGACTGGTCCTTATGCAATAGGGCAACGTCACGATCACGTGGCCGAGGAGCAGGCGCGCCATACCATTTGTAATACCGGCCTTGGAAAGGAAAAGCAGCAGGCCGAATCCGATGACGACCGGAGGAACGATGAGTGGCGAGAGAAAGGCCGAAGTCAGCGCTGCCTTTCCTGGAAAATTGCCACGGGCAAGGCCGACAGCCGCTGCAGTTCCGATCGTGACGGACAGAACCGTCGTGAGTACCGCCAAGATGAGGCTGGTGCGTAGGCTGGTAAGGATATCCGCCTGGGAGACGAGCCGTTCGAACCAGTGAAGCGACAAGGCAGGTGGCGGCAGTGGACCGAGGTAGGTCCTGGCGTCGAAAGCCATGAGGCATGTTATCACCAACGGGATGGCGAGGAACGCCAATCCAAGGCCGATGACACCGTCGGCGAGGGAAACGGCGATCCGGTCTGCGGTTCGCGCTGCAAAAGATTGTCTGCTCATCGGGAAACCTTCCAGGCCTGCGCAAACGTTATGACAGCGACGACCGCCAAGGCCGCGGCAAGCATGACGAGCGAGATCGCCGCGCCGCTCGGATAGTTGGCGATATCGCTGAACCGGGTGTAGATGACGTTCGATATGAAAAGCACCCGGCCCCTCCCGAGCACCATGGGAATGACGAAGGCGCTGATCGCGAAAGTCAGCGAGACAAGCGTACTTGAGATCAGAGCCGGGAAGCTCAGGGGAAGCGTGATCGACAGATGGGCTTTCCATCCCGGCGCGCCGAGCGACTGGGCTGCATCGAGCAAACGCGGATCGATCGATTGCATCGCGCCAATCAGCGTTAGCGTTGCGACCGGTATGATCGAGTGAACCAGACCCACAGTAACGACGATATTGATATATTCGCGGCTGTTGGGCGAAAGGCCAAGTGTCAAGAGGAGGGGTCGGAAGATGCCAACCGACCCGAAGGTCAGTTCGATCGCGTATGTCTTGATCAGGACGCTGGATAGAACAAGCGTAATCAAAAAGCCGAGGGTGAGCGCGCGCATCCGCGGGGAAATGCGCCGCACGACAAAGTAGGCCAGCGGGAATGCCACAAGCTGACCGATGATCGCGGCAACTCCACCGATCCAGAAAGTCGTCAGCAGGACGCTCGCAAACGCCTGGTTTGCAAGCTCGTAATAATTTTGGACCGTTGCCGCGGCATTTTCAACGGAGCCGACGCGCCCCGGCGTAAACTCCTTCAAGCTTTCGATTGCCAGATTGATTAACGGTGACAGAAAACCGAATGCGAACACCAGCAGGGCTGGCCCGAGTGTCAGGGCCGCATCTCGGCGATCAGGAAGAGAAATGGCAACGGGTTGCCGCCTTACTTTGATCATGGTGGAACAGCCTTTTCCTCGCCCTTACGGGCCACGAGAAAGGGAGGTTATCGAAGCCCATGCGCGCCCTCGATAACCTGCCGCGAGGTGCCTTAGAGCAACGGGGCGATGTCCTGTTCCCAGCGTTTGGACCAGGCATCCTGCTGTTCGAGAACGACATTGTAGTCCGGCACATAAACGAAGCTCGAAAACTCGTCCGACGTGAAGGACAGATGCTTGAGATTGTCGGGCGTGACCGCCTTGCTGTTCAACGGCGCTTCGCCCGCCACCTTGGCGTAGAGTGAATTCATGTCCGGGCTGATTGCGAAGTTGACGAAGTCGAGCGTTGCCTTGGTGTTCGGTCTATTCTTCAGTACGCCGAAACCGCTCTGGTAGAGGAAGGCCCTGAAGTTGCTGTCCTTGGTGAAACGAGTAACCGGGAAGGTTTTCGCCACGGCCGCCCAGCCGGGCTCAGCGAAGAAGCCGACGGATGTCTCGCCCGACGTCAGCGAATTGGTGAAATCGATATCAGTGATGGCGACGCGGCCGATATTGCCGGATTTCGCCAATTCCGTCATGAGCTTCCATCCGGGTTCCATATTCGTTTCGCTGCCGCCAGCGTGAAGGGCGAGCGCGACAATCTGGAGCATCATGCTCTGTGTCGGGCCCGGCCAGCAGATCGCGCCCTTAAGATCGGGGCTGAGCAGATCATCGATGGTCTTCACAGCGATCGGAGCCGTATCGGTTCGGGCACCGAAATACATGCCGCCAACTGCGCGTGGGACCGCTTTGATATTGCCCTTGCCATCACGAATGATGATTTTCTCGGGAATATTCGCAAGGTTGGGAACATCGGCGGGATTAATGGTCTCGAGCCAATCTTCCTTCACCATACTGTTGAATGAGCCTTCCCAGCCGGCGACATAGTCGTAGTCGACATTCGGCCAGACGGCCTTGATCTTTGGCAGGATCGCGCCCGCGCCACCCTGATGAAGAACCCAGGCGAACGTCGCCGCATTCTGGTCGGCGGCGATCTGCTTCATGGCTTCGACGACATCGCCGCCCCATTCAACGGCGGTGAGATTGCCGCTGCCGGCTGCGGCGGATCTCGCAAACCCGCTCATTGTGCCGGCAATCCCCGCGGCAGCGGCGGATCCGAGGAAGCGGCGGCGTGTCATATCGTGCAACATGGTAGGTCCCCTTTGTTGTCGGCCCTCTGCTGGACCGTTCGCGTCGGAGACTGCTTGGAGGTTGCCAACCGCGGTAGTGGGAAAATTCTCGCCGGGTTATAAAGTTTTCTGAATATCCCGATGAACGCATTACCCGCATTGCGGAGCCCTGGCGGATCCGAGCTATCAAGAATCGTTATATCCCCTCTCGAATTTTCGCGGTTCCAAGAAAAGCGGGTGGCGCCGATGATGATGGCAGCATCAATACCCTGGGAGCCTGCCTTGACCATTGACCGGGATTTTCTGGAAGACTTGAGAAAGCGCTTCGGCAGCGCTGCAGGCGGTGAGATGGAAGATCCACACTTCCGCGCCGTGGCGGCGAGCGTATTCAAGGACGGCGACAGCCGCAAATGGCCCTTCGCCGATCCTGCGACCTTTCTGGACGCCCGTTTCATCGAGAACGGCTTGCGGCCCGAGGTCCTTGAGGCGCTTGAGGTAGCTCTGATCGGCGTGCCGATGGATCTCGGCGTCACCAATCGCGCCGGCGCGCGGCTGGGGCCGCGGGCCGTCCGGGCGATCGAGCGTGTAGGCCCCTACGAGCATGTTCTGCGTGTCGCGCCAATGGGAGGGCTAAAGGTCGCCGATGTCGGCGACGTGCCGATGCGCAGCCGGTTCGGCCTGGCCGAGTGCCATGTCGACATCGAGGCCTGCTACCGGATGATCGCGGCAACCGGGGTTATCCCACTGTCGGTCGGCGGCGACCATTCGATCTCCGGCGCCATTCTCAAGGGCCTGGCGGCCAGCCAGCCGGTTGGCATGATCCACATCGACGCTCATTGCGACACCGCCGGTCCCTATGAGGGCTCTAAGTTCCACCACGGCGCGCCCTTCCGCGAGGCGGTCCTGGCGGGCGTGCTAGATCCGAAGCGTACGATCCAGATCGGCATCCGCGGCGGCGGCGAATATCTCTGGGAGTTCTCCTTTGCCTCCGGCATGACCGTCATCCACGCGGAAGAGGTGGCGGAGATGGGCCTCAAGGCTGTGATCGCAAAGGCTCTGGAGGTTGTCGGCGCTGGTCCAACCTATCTCAGTTTCGACGTGGACAGCCTCGATCCGGCCTTCGCTCCGGGAACCGGCACGCCAGAAGTCGGCGGGCTTCAGCCGAGGGAGGTCCTGACCCTACTGCGCGGTTTCAAAGGCATCAACCTCATCGGCGGCGACGTCGTGGAAATCGCGCCGCAATACGACAACACCACCAACACCGCGCAGATCGCCGCGCAGGTCCTGTTCGAACTCCTGTGCCTCGCGATGTTCAGTCCCGCGGTCAGGACAAAGGCGACCTGAGAACCAACTCCGCAACGGCAGCGTGCTTCGTGCCCGCTGCCATCCATCACCTGTCGCACAACACATCTCAAAAAGGGGAACGACATGACTGCTCTTACGAAATTACGCTACACCGCCACCACGGCAATTGCCGTATTCGGCATCCTGGCAGGGGCCGCGCAGGCCGACGAACTTGCTGATATAAAAGCCGCAGGCGAGATTAACATCGGCATCTTCTCCGATTTCCCGCCCTTCTCTTCGGCAAGCGCCGATATGAGCATCAAGGGCTATGACGTCGACGTCGCCCAGAAGATCGCCGACGGGCTCGGCGTGAAACTTAATCTCGTGAGCGTTACTGGCCAGAACAGGATCGCCTACCTGAACGACGACCGTGTCGACCTGCTGATGAGCGTCGGTTATTCGAAGGAGCGTGCCGAGGTTATCGATTTTGCCGCCCCATACGCCCCCTACTATATCGCCGTCATCGGTCCGGCTGCGCTGAAGGTGAGCGGTAAGGAAGACCTTGTCGACAAGACCGTTGCCGTCAATCGTGGGACGCTCGAAGACACGTCGCTGACGGCCGCCGCCCCTGCCTCCGCTGCGATCCAGCGCTTCGAGAACTACAATTCGGTCATCCAGGCTTTCATATCCGGCCAGACCCAATTGATGGTCGTCGGCAACGATGTCGGTGCGCAGGTTCTGGCACGACAGGACGAGCTGAAGCCGGAGCAGAAGTTCCAGCTCCTTAGCTCCCCCTCGCACATCGCGCTCCGAAAGGGCGAGGAAGGCCTAAAGAAGGCTGTCAACGACAGCGTCGCCGCAATGATCTCCGATGGTTCTCTCGACGCAAGCTCGAAGAGCTGGCTGAAAGCGCCGCTCAACCCTGAAAACCTGAAGGACTGACGAAGACGGCCTCCCACTCACCAGAGCGTGATGCCGAAAGCTGTAAGCGATTCCGGTGGCGTCATGCTCCAATTCTTTGATTGAGAGACGGATCGAGATTTCGGGCCGACCCGGCCCAGATCATTCGGCCCCAAAGGACAACCGATGAGATACAGCCTCGATTTCAATTGGCTTTGGGACGGAATGGGAGCTCTGGCTTATGGTGCAGGCACGACGCTTGCATTGACGGCCTCCACATCGGTCCTTGGGATCGTTCTCAGCATTCTCGGCGCGGCCGCGCGCCGGGGACCTTATCCATGGTTGCGCAAGGTCGTCGGCCTGTATGTGGAAGTCATGCGTAATACGCCATTCCTGGTACAGCTGTTCTTCATCTTTTTTGGCTTGCCTAGCCTCGGCATTCGCCTCGATCCGATCTCTGCCGCAGTTCTTGCCATGACCCTCAACATGGCCGCCTACACGATCGAGGTGGTCGGGGCCGGGCTCGATGCCATACCGAGAGGCCAGAAGGAGGCGGCGCAGGCACTCGGCCTGAGGCCCCGGCTGGTGTTCTTCAAAATCATCCTGCCGCAAGCGATTGCCATCATTTTCCCGGCGCTGACGAGCCAGATCATCATCATGATGCTGGAATCGGCGGTGGTTTCGCAAATATCCGTCCGCGAGCTGGCGCAGGAGGCCGATCTGCTTCAATCGCGCACCTTCCGCTCCTTCGAGACCTATCTGGTGGCGACGTTGATCTACCTTTCGATGTCCGCCGCACTTCGCCGGCTCCTTTTCGCCGGGAAACGCCGTTTTCTGGGAGCCGGTCTGGCATGATTGAGTTCACCTTCTGGGACATTCTGCGCAATCTTGTCTTCGCGACACGCTGGACCCTGCTGCTTTCGCTCGCAGCCTTTGCCGGCGGCGCCATCATTGGCTTGGCGATCCTGTCGGCACGGATATCGAAAACGCGCTGGTCGCGCAGCTTCGCGTCCGGCTATATTGCCCTGTTTCAGGGAACGCCGCTCCTCATGCAGCTCTTTTTGATGTTCTTCGGCCTGCCGATGCTCGGCTTCCGGATCGAGTCATGGACCGCCGCCGTCTGCGGCCTGACGTTCTATGCTAGCGCTTATCTTGCGGAAATCTGGCGGAGCGGCGTCGAAGCGGTGCCACGCGGGCAATGGGACGCCGCAGCCAGCCTGGGCTTGCATCGTCTCCTCGAACTTCGCCTTGTCATCCTGCCGCAGGCTTTCCGGATCACGCGCGCGCCGACTGTCGGGTTCTTGGTCCAGTTGATCAAGAGCACCGCACTGGCTTCGATCCTCGGCTTCGAAGAACTGCTGAAAACCGCGAACGCCATCAACAACGCGACCTTCGAACCTTTTAAGGTCTACGGCCTCGTCGCGGTGATCTTCTTCGCCCTGTGCTATCCGCTTACGCAATACGCCAGAATTCTGGAGAAGAAAGCTGCGTTTGGCTGAGCGGTGCCGAGTTTCTCCGCATTCCGATCGCAACGGAGTGTCCAAAGAGCCGATGCCGGTTGAAAAGATAGCGCGCCGCGCAGCAGCGACGCAGCTCAGGCGCTACTCTGGTTCAGTCAAACAGAACTCGCTTTATCCAGCAGTCAAAACCTACTGAGAGATCGCTTCAATGACCGACACAAAAATCCGTATTCTCGATGCCCAGACAACGGGCGAGTTCCTGCCATTCAGCGCGCTGGTCGCGACCCTGCGGCAAGCATTTGTCGAAGGCTGTGTTGTGCCGGTGCGGCATCACCACACGCTAGCCAATAGCGGCGAGCCGGATGCGACGCTGCTTCTGATGCCGGCCTGGCATGAAACGCACCGGTCGGAACGCTACCTTGGCATCAAGATCGTTACCGTCTTTCCCGGCAACACGGTATACGGCATTCCCGGTTTGACCTCGACTTACATACTCTATGACGGCCGGACCGGGACGCAGCTTGCGCTACTTGACGGCAACACGATCACCACGCGCCGCACGGTAGCGGCATCGGCCCTTGCTGCGGACTATCTTGCCCGGCAGGACGCACGCCGTCTGCTGGTGATCGGAGCAGGCCGCGTCGCGAGCCTCATACCCGATGCCTACCGCGCCGTCCGGCCGATCGCGCATGTCGATGTTTGGGATATCGATCCCGCCAATGCGGAACGGCTGGCGCAGAACCTGCGGCAAAAGGGGCTCCAGGCCACTGCCGTCACGAATCTGGAAATCGCGGCGCGGCAAGCCGATATCGTCAGCGCAGCGACGCTGGCGACGGCACCGCTTATCCGGGGCGAATGGCTGCGGCCGGGCACCCATATCGATCTCATCGGCGGCTTCACCCCGGCGATGCGCGAGGCCGATGACGAGGCTCTTCGACGCTCATCGGTCTACATCGACACTCACGAAGCCCTTCACGAAGCAGGCGATCTGGTTCAGCCGATCAGGGCCGGCGTCATTTCTACGGATGCGGTGCTTGCGACACTTGACGAGCTGTGTCGTCGGGATATTCCAGCACGGGCGTCCAACGATGAAATCACTCTCTACAAGGCAGTCGGAACGGCGTTGGCTGATCTTGCCGCCGCGACGATGGTGTATGAAGCCGCTTTGATCGCCGGCTGATTTCTTTTGGTCCGGGCGATCGCGAAAGATCGAATCCTGAATGTCGATCCGATTTAGGGAGCGAACCGCCACACCGTCGTCTTCTTGATTTCGCTGTCCTCAAGCGCACGCGTCACCGGCACCTCGTAAACCGCGCAGAATTCCAACCGGTCTCGCGGCAGATAACTGCGGCCGGGATCGCCGACCAGCACCAATTTGCAGTCGGCCGCCAGCGTCGCGAGCCAGGGAACGAGCGCAGCGGCGAAAGCGCTGTCGTAGAAGACGTCGCCGGCAAGCACGATATCCGCATCGACGGCCTGGCCGATCAGGTCGGCGCCGGTAAACCCGAGCGAAACGTGATTGACCTGCGCATTCAGCCGGACTGCGGCCTCCGCCCAGGGATCAATATCACAGGCCGTGACCTCAAGGGCGCCGGCCATGACGGCCGCAATGCCGACGAGGCCGGAGCCGCTGGCGAAATCCAGCACGCGCCGGCCGTGCACCATCTCCCGGTGATCGAGGATGTAGCGCGCCAGTCCCTGGCCGCCCGCCCAGGCGAAGGCCCAGAAGGGCGGCGGCAGGCCGATCGCCTCCAGCTCCTCCTCCGTCTTCAGCCAGAGTTCATGCGCTTCGCTGGCCAGATGGAGTGAAATCTCCGGCACGTGCGGCGGCGCCATCACGCTGGTGTTGGCGCGGATGAAGGCTTCCGGGTCGGTCTTCAACGCGGCGGATTGTCCAGCCCGCCCATGCGGCAGACTTCGGCCCATTCGTCATCCGTCACCGGCTGCACCGAAAGGCGCATGGAGGTGACGAGCGACATCTTGGCGAGCTTTTCGCTCGCCTTGACATCCTTCAGCGTCACTGGCTTCGGCATGTCCATGACGGCGCGAATATGGACGCAATCCCACTTCGGGTCGCCCTTGGCGGTGGAATCGGGCTGCGACAGGGCGGAGACTTCGACAATACCGACGATCTCCAGCCCGTCATTGGAGTGGTAGAAGAAGCCTTTGTCGCCGATCTGCATCGCCCGCATGTTGTTGCGCGCCAGATAGTTACGCACGCCGGTCCATTCCGTGCCCTTTTCGCCGGCAGCCTTCTGCTGCTCCCAGGACCAGGAGGCGGGTTCGGATTTGTAGAGCCAGTGCGCCATGCCTCACGCCTCCGGCTTATTGAAGACCCAGTTGTAGGCCTTCACCTCGACGCTTTCGAACAGCCCGGCCTTGGCATAAGGATCGGCATCGGCCAGCGCCCGCGCCGCCTCCTTCGTCTCCGCTTCGACAATGATCAGGCTGCCGCAGGCTTTGCCCTCGTCATCGAGAAACGGGCCGGCGATCTTCAGCGTTCCCTCGGCATTCAGGCTGTTTAAATATTCGAGATGCGTCGGACGCGTCTCCATGCGCACGTTCAGATGGCCCGGCTTGTCCTTGCAGAGAAGGGCGAAAAGCATGTCTGTCTCCTATTCGGTGGTGATTGGGCGCGTCATCAGCTGCTCGATCGCTTCGGCTATATCGAGCCTGCCGTCGATGATGGCGGAAACGGCGTCGGTGATCGGCATGATGATCGAAAGCTCGGCGGCAAGCCGCGAGGCGACGGAGGCGGCAAGCGCGCCTTCCACCAGCGCGCCCTGCAGCGGATCGACCTTTTCGCCGCGCCCGAGCGCAATGCCGAAGCGCAGGTTTCGCGATTGGTGGCTGGTCGCCGTCAGCACCAGATCGCCGAGACCGGAAAGCCCGCGCACCGTATCGGCCTGCCCGCCCTTGGCGACGACGAAGCGCGACATTTCCGCCAGCCCGCGCGCAATCAGCGCCGCACGGGCGGAATCGCCGATGCCGCCACCCTCGACGATGCCGCAGGCGATCGCCAGCACATTCTTCAGCGCGCCGCCGAGCTGCACGCCGATGCGGTCGCTGGACGCATAGAGCCGGAAGGTGCGGCCGGATATCGCCTGGGCGAGCCGCTCGGCGACCTCGATATCCTCAGCCGCAATCGCCATCGCCGTCGGCAGACCCTTGGCGATATCGGCGGCAAAACCCGGGCCGGAGAGCACGGCGATGGGATGGTCGGGCAGTTCCCGTTCCAGCATGTCGGTCAGAAGGTTGCCGGTCGCCCGCTCGATGCCCTTGGCGCAGGTGACGACTACGGCATCCTTGGAGAGATAGGGGCCGTATTGCCGGGCCGCATCGGCCTGCGCCTGCGACGGCATCGCAAATAGCACGATCGAGGCGCCGGCGATCGCCTCCGCCTCGGCGGCAAATTCCAGCGTATCGGGCAGGTAGATGCCGGGCAGCGCCGCATCATGCAGCCGTTCGGCCTTCAGATCTGAAATCAGCGACGGATTGCGCCCGACAAGCGTCACCGCGCTGCGGCCGGCAAGGGCGATGACGGCGGCGAGCGCCGTTCCGAAAGCCCCGGATCCGACCACGGCGATCTTTTCGCTCATGCCTTGGCTCCCCTCTTTCCGAAACCGATCAGCGTTTCCGCATTGGAATCGAGCGGCCAGCGCGAGCGCGGCTGGACGTCGAGCGGATCAGGCGCAATACCGATAGCCATCCGCTCCAGTCCCGCCCAGGCGATCATCACCGCATTGTCGGTGCAGAGGCTGAGCGGCGGCGCGATGAAGCGGAAGCCGTTCTTGTCGCAGAGCGCCTGCAGCGTGCCGCGCAGTTCGAGATTGGCGGCGACACCGCCGGCAACGACGAGCGCCGGCTTTTCACCAGTCGCTGCAAATTCCGCCTTGAAACGCTGCAGGCCGCGGCCGATGCGGTCCTTCAGCGTCCGCGAGATCGCCTTCTGGAACGAGGCGCAGATATCCGCCACGTCCTGATCGCTGAGCGGCGCGATATCCTGTGCCGCCTGCCGCACCGCCGTCTTCAGGCCGGAGAAGGAGAAATCGAGCCGCGCCTCGCCGACCAGCGGCCGCGGGAAGGCGAAGCGGTCTGGATTGCCGTCGCGCGCCATGCGTTCCACCGCCGGACCGCCGGGATAGGGCAGACCGAGCAGCTTTGCCGTCTTGTCGAAGGCCTCGCCGAGCGCATCGTCGATCGTCGTGCCCCAGCGTTCATATTCGCCGACGCCGCGCACCAGGATGAGCTGGGTATGGCCGCCGGAGACGAGCAGCATCAGATAGGGAAAGGCAAGTCCGTCGGTCAGCCGCGCCGTCAGCGCATGGCCTTCGAGATGGTTGACTGCATAGAGCGGCTTGCCGGCGGCCTTGGCGATCGCCTTGCCGGTCATCAAGCCCACCAGCAGCCCGCCGATCAGCCCCGGCCCCGACGTGGCGGCGATGGCGTCGACCTCATCAAGCGACACATTGGCGCGCTTCAGCGCCTCCTCGATCAGCTCATCCAGCGCCTCGACATGGGCGCGTGCGGCAATCTCAGGCACCACGCCGCCATAGGCGCTATGCTCGTCGAGCTGGGACAGCACCACGTCGGACAGCACGTTGGAATGCCCCTCAGCATCGCGTTCGACGACGGCGGCGGCGGTCTCGTCGCAGCTCGTTTCGATGCCAAGGATGCGCATAAAGGGAACCATGAGGCCTGTTCGTTGATTGCGATGGGATGGAAACCCGTTTACGAGAACTCCGGTAACAACGGAACTGAGCGGATGCAAACAAAACCTTTTCGGATCGGCACGCGGGGCAGCCCGCTGGCGCTTGCCCAGGCGCATGAGGCCCGCGACAGGCTGATGGCGGCGCATCATCTGCCTGAGGAGATGTTCGAGATCGTCGTGCTGACGACCAAGGGCGACCGCATCACCGACCGATCGCTTTCCGAGATCGGCGGCAAGGGCCTGTTCACCGAGGAGCTTGAACAGCAGCTTGTGTCAGGCGAGCTGGATTTTGCCGTGCACTCCGCCAAGGATATGCCGACCCACCTGCCGGACGGCCTTCATCTCTCCGCCTATCTGCCTCGCGAAGATATCCGCGATGCCGTCATCGGCCGCACCGCGCCCAAACTGATCGACCTGCCGCATGGCGCCACCGTCGGTTCCTCGTCGCTGCGCCGTCAGGCGCTGATCCGCCGCATGCGGCCCGATATCAATGTCGTGACCTTCCGCGGCCTGGTGGAAACGCGCCTGCGCAAGCTCGAAGAGGGCCAGGTCGACGCGACCTTGCTGGCCCTTGCCGGCCTGAAACGGCTCGGGAAGGTCGAGGTTATCACGGATATCCTCGACCCCGATACCTTCCCGCCGGCGCCGGCGCAGGGGGCGATCTGCATCGAAAGCCGCATCGGCGACACCCGGGTCGACGATCTGCTGGCGCCGGTCAACGATCTCGCGACCTTCGACACCGTCTCCTGCGAACGCGCCTTCCTCGCCGCGCTCGACGGCTCCTGCCGCACGCCGATTGGCGGTTATGCCGTCTGCGAAGGCGATCTGATCCGTTTCTCCGGCCTCATCATCACCCCCGACGGCCGCAGCCAGCATGCGGTGACGACCGACGGCCACCGCCGCGATGCGGCGGCACTCGGCACCCGCGCCGGCCAGGACGTGCGCGCCAGGGCCGGCAGCGCCTTTTTCGACGACTGGCACTGACGCGGCCATGCGCGTGCTCGTCACCCGCCCCGCGCATTCGGCTGAGAAAACCGCACAACATTTGCGCGATATGGGCCACGAGCCCTTGCTGCTGCCACTGCGCCAGCCGCTGCACGACAGCGCCGCAGCCGCAACAGCACTTGCGGGAACCAGCGGCGCAATCGCGGTGACCAGCGCCGAAGCCGTCCGGGTCCTTTCCGCGCTCGGCGAGCGCCTTCGTCCGCATCTTGCCCGCCCGCTTTTCGCCGTCGGCGAGACGACGGCGGATGCTGCGCGCCGCCTCGGCTTCCGATCGGTCGCTTCATCCCGGGGCAACGGGGGCGATCTCGCCGGGCTCGTCGCCGCGCAGGCAGCGGACGGCTTGCTCTACCTTGCCGGCACGCCGCGTGCGGAAACATTCGAGGCAGGATTGCGTGAACATGGCATCCGCTTTTCGGTCGCCGAATGTTATCGCATGCAGCCTGTCGCCCCCAACCCGGCCGAGATCGAGGCGATCTTCGCAGCCACGCCGCCGCAGGCCGTTCTCTTCTATTCCCGGCAGACGGCCGAGGATTTTTTCAGCGTGGCGGAACTTCGCTCGGCCCTGTCGGTAGGAAGCGGAATCCGCCTTCTCTGCCTCAGCGAGGCGGTGGCGCAGGCCATCCCGGCGGCGCTGAAAAAAAATGCGGCGATTGCGCCGATGCCGGATGAGAAAAGTCTTTTGTCGCTGCTTTGAATGCTTTAGCCGCCCAAATTTGATCTAACCTCTTCCCTTAATTGGCATCACTGTCTAGTTTCGTTGCAATGCAGGATAAAGAGGACCTCATGGTATCCGGAAACCCGCCACGCCATTCGAAGAGCGCCGACGAGCCGGTCACGATCGACCTCGAAGCACAGGATTTCGCCTCTGCAGCCGATACCGAAAAGCCGGTCGAGAATGATGTCGGCGACGCCGACAACAGCCCCGCCGATGCCGGCGTGACACCTGAAGCCGACGCTGCGCCGCAGGTCGAAGATGAGCGGATCGAACAGGAAAAAGCCGAAGACGAGAACCAGCCCGGAACGGATGTGCACGAGAAGAAGCCCGCCCCCGAGCCTGCCTTCACGCCTCCTCCCGAACAGCCGCGGCGAGCTGGCACCTCCGGTCTCATCGCTGCCGGCATCTTCGGCGGCCTGGTGGCGCTGCTTGGCGCCGGCGCCATTCAATATGCCGGCTATCTCCCGGGCTCCTCCGTGCAGCAGACAGCCTCGCCTGACATCGCCGATCTTTCCGGCGAGATCGATGGCCTGAAACAGACCGTCGCCAACCTCGCCGCCAATCCGGCGAGCGCAGATGACAGCGCGCTTGAAAAGCGTATCGCCGCGCTGGAAACGACAGCCAAGGCGCCCACCGCCGCCGCACCGGCCGATTCGGCAAATGTCGAGGCACTCAACCAGAAAATTGCCGAGCTGACCGGTCAGGTCGACCAGCTGCGCGCCACGCTCGCCCAGTCTTCCGAGCAGCAGACGACGAGCGGCGCCGATATCGCCAAGCGTCTCGACGAGGCTGAGAAGAAACTGAACGAGCCACGCGAGGATGTCGCCGTCGCCCGGGCGATCGCGGCGGCCGCCCTCAAGGCCGCGATCGATCGCGGCGGGCCGTTCCTGGCCGAACTCGATACTTTCGCCGGCGTCGCCCCCGACGATCCCGCCGTTGCCGACCTCCGCGGCTTTGCCGAGACCGGCATTCCCTCGCGCGCCGAACTCACGCGCCAGGTTCCCGATGTCGCCACCGCGATCGTCGAAGCCGTCAATCAGCCGGATCCGAACGAGAGCTGGTCGGACCGGCTAATGTCGAGCGCCAAGTCGCTGGTGTCAGTCCGCCCCGTCGGCAATATCGAGGGCGACAGCGTCGAAGCCATCGCCGCCCGCATGGAGGACAAAGTGAAGAGCGGCGATCTGCCCGGTGCTTCCGCCGAATGGAACAATCTGCCGGCTCCCGGCAAGCAGGCGTCCGCCGCCTTCAAGCAATCGCTCGAGGCGCGTATCCGCGTCGAGGAACTGGTCGGCGGGGCGCTGTCGAAAGCCGTTTCCGGCACCGGCAAGGAGGGATGAGACCATGCTGATCCGCCTTGTCGCCTTCGCCCTCTTCGTGCTGCTTCTCGCCTATGGCTTCTCCTGGTTCGCCGATCGCCCAGGCGACCTCTCGCTGATCTGGGAGGGTCAGATCTACCAGACGAAGCTGATCGTGGCGGTCAGCGCGATCATCGCTCTGATCGCCGCCGTGATGATCGTCTGGTGGTTCATCCGCCTGGTCTGGACCTCGCCGCATTCGGTCACCCGCTATTTCCGCGCCCGCAAGCGCGACCGCGGTTATCAGGCGCTGTCGACCGGCCTGATCGCCGCCGGCGCCGGCAATGCGCTGCTCGCCCGCAAGATGGCCGCCCGCTCGCGCGGCCTCATCCGCGCCGATCAGGAGCCGCTGATCAACCTGCTCGAGGCCCAGGCCGCCCTGATCGAAGGCCGCCATGACGAGGCGCGCGCCAAATTCGAGGCGATGGCCAACGATCCCGAGACACGCGAGCTCGGCCTTCGCGGCCTTTATCTGGAGGCCCGCCGCCTCGGCGCCAACGAGGCCGCCCGCCAATATGCCGAAAAGGCTGCCGACAACGCCCCCTATCTGCCCTGGGCCGCGCAGGCGACGCTCGAATATCGCAGCCAGGCCGGCCGCTGGGACGATGCGATCCGCCTGCTCGAACAGCAGAAGGCCGCCCGTGTCGTCGAAAAGGCCGACGCCAACCGTCTGCACGCCGTCCTCCTGACGGCGCGCGCCGGCGAGAAGCTGGAAGGCAACCCGACGGGTGCCCGCGACGACGCGCAGCAGGCGCTGAAGCTTGCCGCCGATTTCATTCCGGCCGCCCTCATTGCCGCAAAGGCGCTGTTTCGCGAAGGCGGCGTGCGCAAGGCCGCCTCGATCCTCGAACAGGCATGGAGATCGGCACCGCATCCCGAGATCGGCCAGGCCTATGTCCGAGCCCGCAGCGGCGATTCCACCCTCGACCGGCTGAAACGCGCCGAGCGTCTGGAAGCGTTGCGCCCGAACAATGTCGAATCCCTTCTCGTCGTCGCCCAGGCCGCACTCGACGCGCAGGAATTCGCCAAGGCCCGCACCAAGGCGGAAGCCGCGGCGCGCATGCAGCCGCGCGAAGCCGCTTTCCTGCTTTTGGCCGACATCGAGGAGGCCGAGACCGGAGACCAGGGCCGCGTGCGCCACTGGCTGGCCCAGGCGCTGAAAGCCCCGCGTGATCCGGCCTGGGTGGCGGATGGTTTCGTGTCGGACACATGGCTGCCGGTATCGCCGGTGACCGGCCGCCTTGACGCCTTCGAATGGAAGGCGCCCTTCGGCCAGATCGAGGGGCCGCTCGAAGACGGCTCAGTGCCGCCCATCGAAACCGCTCTGAAGACCTTGCCGCCACTGCGCGACGTCAGGCCGGAAAGCCCGGTCAACGACCATCGCATCATCGAACTGGAACGCGCCGCAACGATTGCCGAGGCTGTGCGCCCGACGCCGGCACCAGCACCGGCAAAACCGAAGCCCGCCGAACCCGTCAGCGACAAGGCGCCGGCACCGGGCGAAGCGAAACCTTTCTTTGGCGGCCTGCCGGATGATCCCGGCGTTCGCGACCCCAGGGTGGAACCGGAACCCAAGACACGGCTCCGCCTTTTCTGAAATGGAACGAAAACCGCATGTTCGAACGCTTTCAGGCATTCTTCCAGAATCTCACCGCCGACCGCCCAAAGAAAGGTTTCGCCCCGGATGATCCGCGCATCGCGGTGGCAGCGCTCTGCATGCAGGTCATGGAGGCCGACGGGCAGATCAAGGCCAGCGAGAAGAAGCGGCTGCGCAAGCTGTTGAAGGAGCAATATGCGCTCGACGGCAAGCAGCTCGATGCCCTGATGGCTGCCGGCCTGGAGGCCGAAAGCACTGCCGTCGATTATTACCGCTTCACCGCCGACCTGAAACGCCATCTCAATACCGAGCAGCGGCTGGAGCTGATCGGCATTCTCTGGGACATCGTCTATGCCGATGGCGAACGCAGCGAAATGGAGGACCATGTGATCTGGCGTATCGCCGATCTGCTCGGCGTCTCCTCGCGCGAACGCATCCAGAAGCGGCAGGAGGCCGCCGCCAGGGTGACGGATGTTCGGGTTGCGCAAGATGACAGCGACTGAGCAAAAGCCGGAACGCGACAGCCGCCCGATCCTCATCGTTCTACATCAGGAACGGTCGAGCCCCGGCCGTGTCGGCCAATTGCTCGTCGAAAAGGGCTACCGCCTCGATATCCGCCGCCCGGTTCTCGGTGAGCCGCTGCCGACGACGCTCGAAGACCATGCTGGCGCCGTCGTCTTCGGCGGGCCGATGAGCGCCAACGATCCCGACGACTTCGTTAAGAAGGAGATCGGTTGGCTCGACATCCCCTTGCGGGAAAAACGCCCCTATCTCGGTATCTGCCTCGGCGCGCAGCTGCTGGTGCGTCATCTCGGCGGCAAAGTTCAGCCGAATGCCGACGGCTCGACGGAGATCGGCTGGTATCCGTTAAGGCCGACAGAGCGGGGCCGTCTGCTGATGCATTGGCCGAAGATGGTGTATCATTTCCACCGCGAAGGCTTCGACCTGCCGCACGGCGCCGAGCTGCTCGCAGAAGGCGATGCCTACCCGAACCAAGCTTTCCGCTATGACGGCAATGCCTGGGGCCTGCAATTCCATGCCGAACTGACCCGGGTGATGATGCATCGCTGGGTGGTGCACGGCGCGCATCGCTTCATCCTGCCGAACGCCCAGCAGGGCCGCGAACACCTCGAAGGCCGCATGCTGTTCGACGCGCCGCTGAAAGCCTGGCTGACCGAATTCCTCGATATCGTCTTCGAAGGCAAGACGGCGAAAACAGCCTCGCCGATCACACTTCCCGCGTAGAGTTCTGCGTATCCGGCAGCACGCGCGATCTCACGTGCTGGGCGCGTCGAGCGTATCGATCCGCCGCAATTTCGGGAAACTCGAAGCCCAGATCGCCGCGACCGCCAAAGTCCCGATACCGCCGATAACGACCGCCGGCACCGCGCCGAAGATCGAGGCCATCGTGCCGGCTCTGAATTCGCCGAGTTCGTTCGAAGCGCCGACGAAGACCATGTTGACCGCATTGACGCGGCCGCGCAGCTGATCGGGCGTCCAGAGCGCAATCAGGCTTTCGCGCACATAGACCGACACCATGTCGGCTGCCCCCATCAGCGCCAGCGCCGCGATCGAAACTTCGGTGTTGGTCGAGATGCCGAAGATGATCGTTCCCAGTCCGAACAGCGCAACCCCGATGAACATGTAAATGCCGGCGCGGTGCTTCAGCGGATAGGCGGCGAGGAAGATCGCCATGACGATGGCGCCGAGCCCCGGTGCGGCACGCAGCAGGCCGAGCCCCCAGGGGCCGAGCGTCAGGATATCGCGGGCAAAGATCGGCATCAGCGCCGTCGCGCCGCCGAGCAGCACCGCGAAGAGATCGAGCGAGATCGCCCCGAGCACCACTTTTTCGGCGCGGATGAAACTGAAGCCGCCAAGGATCATCGCCCAGCTCTTGGTCTCGCCCGTCATCTTCTGCTCCGGCTTCGGGATCATGTAGAGAAGAGCCGCGCCGAGCACGGAAAAGATCACCGCCACCGTATAGGCGGTCGTGGCGCTGACGCCGTATAGCAGACCGCCGATCACCGGCCCGGTGATTGCCGCGAGCTGCCAGGACGAAGAATTCCAGGCGATCGCATTGGAAAGATCCTGCTCCGGCACCAGATTGGGAGCCAGCGACTGCACCGCCGGCGACATGAAGGCGCGCTCGATGCCGAAGACCAGAAGCACCGCGAAAACCGGCAGCGGCGTGAAGGTCCCCATTACAGTCATGACCAGCAGCGCCAGCGTGCAGAGCGCGCTGACCAGCGAGCAGAGCGCTGCGATCGCCCGGCGATTGTACCGGTCGGCCACCGAACCGGTGACCAGCATGAGCAGCAGCGACGGCAGGAATTGCACAAGACCGATCAGGCCGAGATAGATCGCCTTGCCCGTCTGGTCGTACATCTGCCATCCCACCGCGACGCTGACGATCTGCTGCGAGAAGGACAGCAGGAAGCGCGCGAAAAAGAACCGCGTGTAGGACGAATGCCGGAACGCGGCAAAACGGTCTCCGGTGGGCGAGAACGACATGGGCGTTGTCCGAGGAAGCGGAGGCCGGAATGGTTGCGGGCCGCCCGTTAAACAAGATTTGCCATGCGTCTGCACACGGCACTTGCTCGTTTAGTCGCCAATGTCTACATGTCTGTCAACAACGAATTTGGAGAAGACGATGTTTGCGCTGTTTCAAACCATTGATTTGGCTTTGAATATTTACACCTGGATCCTGATTGCCAGTGCCATTTTTTCCTGGCTCTATGCCTTCAACGTTATCAACTCCAGCAATCAGTTCGTCAATTCGGTCGGCACATTCCTCTATAACGTCACCGAACCCGTGTTGAAGCCGATCCGCAGCCGGTTGCCGAACCTTGGCGGCATCGACATTTCGCCGATTATCCTGCTGCTGATTATCTTCTTCCTGCGCACCTTGCTTTGGACAACGCTGTACCCGCTGGTCGCTTGAGCCGTCCCTGGAGGCAGTTCGATGACCATCTCCGTCTCGCCGTTCGGCTGACCCCGAATGGCGGGCGTGACGCGATCGACGGCATCGAGGCCGACGGCGAGGGCGAAACGCACCTGAAGGCGCGCGTCACCGCGGTCCCGGAAAAGGGCAAGGCCAACAAGGCCCTGATCCTTCTTGTCGCCCAATCGCTGCGCATCCCCAAATCCAGCATCAGCCTCGTCGCCGGCGACACCGCGCGTAAAAAAATCCTCCGGATCGAGGGCGACCCGGAGGATTTGGCAAAAAAGCTCGAAACCTTGTTAGGCTGAACAATCAGCCTTTCGTCTTCTTGGCGCGCTCGACCGCTTCGAGGATGAGCTGGCCGGCTTCCTGGGAATCGCCCCAGCCGAAAATCTTCACCCACTTGCCGGGTTCCAGATCCTTGTAGTGCTCGAAGAAGTGCTCGATCTGCTTCAGCGTGATCTCGGGAAGGTCGGTATAGTCCTTCACCTTCTCATAGCGCAGCGTCAGCTTCGGCGACGGCACGGCGATGATCTTCTCGTCCTTGCCGGAATTGTCTTCCATCTTCAGCACGCCGATCGGGCGCACATTGATGACGCAGCCCGGAACCAGCGGGCGGGTGCTAGCGATCAGCACGTCGATCGGGTCGCCATCCTCAGACAGCGTGTGCGGCACGAAACCATAATTGCCCGGATAGGTCATCGGCGTATAGAGGAAACGATCGACGACCAGCGTGCCGGCTTCCTTGTCCATTTCATACTTGATGGGATGGCCGCCGACCGGAACCTCGACGATAACGTTGACGTCCTCAGGTGGATTATTACCGATGGAAATGGCGTCGATGCGCATAGGAACTCCCGCGAGGTTGAATTGCTCGCAGCCAGATAATCAGTTTCATGCGGCAACGCAACATTTGACATCACCAATGCGTGATGGCATCGGCGCAAACAGATCGAAACTTTCGAATAGGGACAGGCGACTGCCGACCAGGCCGGTCAGTTCCAGATGAAGCCGATCTTCTTCAGCTGCTTGTGGTCGAAATTTTCCATGCCTTCGCAGAAATCGACACCGCCGTGATGGCGGTAGAAGCGGCCGGCAGTCTCGTTTTCCTCAAGGCACCAGACGACCAGCCCGTTGCAGCCGAGCGACTTCAGCAGCCGGCGCGCCTCGCCGAACAGCATCCGGCCGAGACCGATGCCCTGATATTCCGGCCGAAGATAGAGCTCGTAGATTTCGCCTTCCTGCGGCAAAGCGCGGGCGCGGTTGAGGCCGAGCGTCGCGTAGCCGGCAACCGTTCCGGCGACATCGAGAACCAGGAGCGTCGCCGGTCCGCGCGTCGCCTTGCGCCACCAGTTTTCACCGCGGCGTTCGATCATCTGCGTCAGGGCGCGATGCGGAATGATGCCTGCGTAAGTGTGCTGCCAGGCGAGCCTGTGCGTTTCCGATATGGCTCGGGCATCGTGCGGTTCGGCCCGCCGAACATCGATCGACAACGTCTTCATAACGTTTACTCTGGTCCCGCCAAAGGCAATTAACCATATGCGGCCAGCGCATCGTGATCGATTGCCCACAGACTTGATATGTGGACGACAGATAAAATTTAACGCTTTTTTAACGATTGTCACAAGTCGGAATCAGCGCAGCGCACAATAAAAAACCCCGGCGCCAAGGCCGGGGTTTTAAGGGAAGGCTTCAAACTCTTAGAGGGCCGCCTTGGACTTTTCGAAACGCTTGCGGTCGTTTGCGTCGAGATACATCTTGCGCAGACGAATATTCTTCGGCGTCACTTCCATCAGCTCGTCTTCCTGGATCCAGGAAAGCGCGCGATCGAGCGTCATGCGGATCGGCGGCGTCAGCTTCACCGCTTCGTCCTTGCCGGCGGCGCGGATGTTGGTCAGCTGCTTGCCCTTCAGGACGTTCACTTCAAGGTCATTATCGCGCGTATGGATGCCGATGATCATGCCGGCATAGACCTTTTCGCCCGGCTCGATGATCATCGGGCCGCGATCTTCCAGGTTGAACATCGCGTAGGCGACGGCTTCGCCGGAAGCATTGGCGAGCAGCACGCCGTTGACGCGGCCGCCGATCACACCCTTATAGGGCTGGTAGTCGTGGAACAGCCGGTTCATGATCGCCGTGCCGCGGGTGTCCGTCAGCAGTTCCGACTGGTAGCCGATCAGGCCACGGGTCGGTGCGTAGAAACGCAGGCGAAGACGGTTGCCGCCCGACGGACGCAGCTCGACCATTTCGGCCTTGCGCTCCGACATCTTCTGCACGACGACACCGGAATGTTCTTCGTCGACGTCGACGACGACTTCCTCGATCGGCTCCAGAAGCTGGCCGCTTTCATCCTTGTGCATCACGACGCGCGGACGCGACACGGCAAGCTCGAAGCCTTCGCGACGCATGGTTTCGATGAGAACGGCGAGCTGAAGTTCGCCGCGGCCGGAGACGTAAAACGAATCCTTGCCTTCGGCTTCTTCGATCTTCAGGGCTACGTTGCCTTCCGCTTCCTTGAAGAGACGGTCGCGGATGACGCGCGAGGTCACCTTGTCGCCTTCGGTGCCCGCCAGCGGGCTGTCGTTGACGATGAAGGACATGGTGACGGTCGGCGGGTCGATCGGCTGCGCCTTCATGGCTTCCGAGACGGAAGGATCGCAGAAGGTGTCGGCGACGGTGCCCTTGGAGAGGCCGGCGATCGCGACGATGTCGCCCGCATGGGCTTCGTCGATCGCCGTGCGCTCGATGCCGCGGAAGGCGAGGATCTTGGAGATGCGGCCGGTTTCGATCAGCTTGCCGTCCTGGCCGAGAACCTTGACGGCCTGGTTCGGCTTGATCGAGCCCGATGCGATGCGGCCGGTGATGATGCGGCCGAGGAAGGGGTTGGCTTCGAGGATCGTGCCGATCATCCGGAACGGGCCTTCTTCGACGGTCGGCTCCGGAACATGCTTGAGCACCAGGTCGAGAAGCGGCGCAAGACCCTCGTCCTTCGGCCCTTCCGGATTGACGTTCATCCAGCCGTCGCGGCCCGAACCGTAAAGGATCGGGAAGTCGAGCTGCTCGTCGGTCGCATCGAGATTGGCGAACAGATCGAAGACTTCGTTGATGACTTCTTCGTGGCGGCCGTCCGGACGGTCGATCTTGTTGATCGCGACGATCGGGCGAAGGCCGACCTTCAGCGCCTTGGAGACGACGAACTTGGTCTGCGGCATCGGGCCTTCGGAGGAGTCGACGAGAACGATCGCGCCATCCACCATCGAGAGGATACGCTCGACCTCACCGCCGAAGTCGGCGTGGCCGGGGGTATCGACGATGTTGATGCGGACACCCTTCCACTCGACCGAGGTCGCCTTGGCGAGAATGGTGATGCCGCGTTCTTTTTCGAGATCGTTCGAGTCCATCACGCGTTCGGCTACGCGCTGATTTTCGCGGAACGAGCCGGACTGCTTGAGAAGCTCATCCACCAGGGTCGTCTTGCCATGGTCGACGTGCGCGATGATCGCGATATTGCGAAGTGCCATATGTGAAATCTCTGAGGCTGCGGCGCACGCTCTTGAGGACGCGCCTATTGGTTTGGGGCGTCCATACAGTTTTTTTTGCGTTTGCGAAAGAGGGGAACGCGCAAAAGCTGCGGCATGGCTGCCGCCATGCCGCATCGAAGCGTGTCATCAAATTGTCTTAGGCGTCGCTGCCTGTCAATTCCTCGAAGGTCGAAAGTCCCTTTTTGACCAGCATCGCATCCGGGCTCGGCAGCTTGCCGCGGAAGGCCTTGTAGGCATCTTCCGGATCGATCGAGCCGCCGACGGAATAGATGTTTTCCTTGAGTTTGCGCGCCATCTCGCCGTTGAAGGCGTCGCCCGTCTCCTCGAAGGCGGCAAAGGCGTCGGCATCGAGCACCTCCGACCACATGTAGGAGTAATAACCGGCCGAATAACCGCCGGAAAAGATGTGCTGGAAGTGCGGCGTCGCATGGCGCATGACGATCGATTTCGGCATGCCGATCTCGGCCAGCACCTCCGCCTGCACCGCCATCGGGTCGGCGACTGCCTCCCGCGTGTGAAAGGCCATATCGACAAGCGCCGACGAGGTGAACTCGACGGTGTTGAAGCCGGCATTGAAGGTCCGCGCCGCCAGCACCTTGTCGAGCAGCGCCTGCGGCATCGGCTCGCCGGTTTCGACATGCACGGCATAACGCTTCAGTATATCGGGCACCGTCAGCCAATGCTCGTAGAGCTGCGACGGCAGTTCGACGAAATCGCGCGAGACGCCGGTGCCGGACACGGAAGGATAGGTGACGTTCGACAGCATGCCGTGCAGCGCATGGCCGAATTCGTGGAACAGCGTGCGGGCATCGTCGAGCGACAGCAGCGCCGGTTTGCCCTCGGCCGGCTTGGCGAAGTTGCAGACATTGTAGATGATCGGCAGCTCGCCGTGGCGGCCATTCTTCAGTTGGAGCTTGTGCTGCGATTGCAGCGAGCTCATCCAGGCGCCTGATCGTTTCGAGCCGCGGGCGAAATAATCGCCGAGGAACAGCGCGACCAGCCGGTCTTCGCGATCCCTGATTTCGAACACCCTGACATCCGGGTGATAGGCGGCCACGTCCTTCTTCTCGACGGCGCGGATATCGAACAGCCGTTGGGCCACGTCGAAGCAGGCCTCGATGATCTTCTCCAGCTGCAGATAGGGCTTGAGTTCGGCTTCGGAGAAATCGAACTTCCGCGCCCGGATCTTTTCGGCGTAGTGGCGCCAGTCCCAGGGCATCACCTCGTGGTTACGCCCCTCCTCGGCGATCAGCGCTGATATACCGGCCTCCTCCTCGCCGGCGCGTTTCACCGCACGCGCCCAGACGGCCTTGAGCAGGTCGTTCACCGCATCCGCCGTCTTCGCCATCGTATTGTCGAGCTTCAGCTCGGCGAAATTGCCGTAACCGAGCAGGCTCGCCACCTGATGGCGCAGCGCCAACGTTTGCTTGATGACGCCGCGATTGTCCGTCTCGCCGTCATTTTCGCCGCGCGCCACCCACGCTTTGAAAGCCTGTTCCCGCAGATCGCGGCGCTCCGAAAAGGTGAGGAACGGCTCGATGATCGAGCGCGACAGCGTCACCGCATATTTGCCCTCGTCGCCGCGTTCGCGCGCCGCCGCGGCCATTGCGTCGCGCAGGAATTCCGGCAGCCCGTCGAGTTCGGCCCCATCGGAAAGTACCAGGGCCCAGGCCTTCTCGTCGGCCAGCACGTTCTGGCCGAATTGCGTGCCGAGACCGGCAAGCTTTTCATTGATCGCGGCGAGTTTCTCCTGCTCGGCCTTCTCGAGCTTGGCGCCCGATTTGACGAAACCTTTCCAGTGGCGCTCCAACACGCGTGTCTGTTCGAGCGTCAGGCCGAGGCTCTCGCGTTTTTCCCAGAGCGTGTCGATGCGCGCAAAGAGCGCGGCATTCATGCCGATCTTCGAATAGTGGCGCGACATCTTCGGCGAGATCTCCCGCTCCAGCGCCTGGATCACATCATTGGTATGCGCGCCGGCCTTGTTCCAGAACAGCGCCGAAACGCGCGACAGCGCATCGCCGGCAATCTCCAGCGCCGTGACGGTATTATCGAATGTCGGCGCCTCACCGTTTCCGGCGATCTCGTCGATCTCCCTTTCATGGGCGGCGAGCGCCGCTTCGAAGGCGGCGGCGAAATCGCCGTCATCGAGAGCATCGAAACGTGGCAGGCCGTGAAGACCGTCCCAGTTGACCAGCGCCGGATTGAAATCACGGGGAGAAGACATCGGAGAAATTCCTTTTTGGCATGCAGGTGGATCGTCAATATAGGAGAGCGGCCGTGGAATTGGTATGTTGCAGGCAAGCGCCTTTCGCCCCACCCGCCAAATCTGGTGGACAAAAATTGACGCGCTAGAATTAACCACTTGTTAACGATTGACGCGAATCACGCGCAAGCGCTAGTTTCCCCATATTCTTCCTGTAAGGGGACATGCGCGCCATGGAAATTTTTTCTGTGCGGTCTTGTCAGAGTTTGCTATTTAAAAACAATCCCAATAACTCGAAAACTTCGAAGAGCTCTGATATTGAAATCGAGACCAGAGCTCCGGCCCCGGCCTCGTTCCAGATCGACGACAATAGTGACGAAGGCCCGGATTTCACCGCGGTCAGCCCTGGTGAACTGCGCAATTACGCGCGTCAGAGTTTCGACAGCGGCCTGATCGATCAGAACACCTACGCTGCGATCTCCGAGCCTCTGCCGATGCACGCGATCGATCCGCTTGGCAACGTCATCGATCTCTCCAGCGTCACCGACGGCACGAGCTTCAATTTTCTCGATTATTACAAAAGTCAGTTGCAGATCGCCACGTCGATCGGCGATCCCGATGAGGTCCAGACGCTGAAATCGATCGTCGATTTCCTGGATAGTTGAATTAAAGCATGTCGCCCAAAAGTGTGCAGCGGTTTTGGGTGAACGACATGCGTAAAAACAAAGAGCTAAAGCGCAAAGAGCGAATCTGAAAGATCGCGACGCGCTTTAGGCTTTGCGCCAGCCGATGAGGCCGGGCGTTGCGTGCCAGAGTGCCTGAGCGGCAAACCCCATGAAGAGGACGCCGGAGCAGCGCACGATCAGCCGCTCATGGGCGCGATAGAAGCGGCGAACCGCGCCGGCGCCGATGATGCCGATCAGGATGATGTCGGCCGTCACGAAACCGACGAAGGACACGCAGAGAAGCATCGGCAATGCCTCGAAATCAAGCGCCCCGGCCGAACCCGCGACCAGCGCGGTGAAGGTGGCGAGCGCCACCGGATATCCCTTGGGATTGGTGACGCCGAAGATCAGCCCGCGGCGAAACGGCCGCTCGACCACCATCAGAGCCTGTCCCGCCGCTTTCGGCTTGGCATTGACCGCACTCCAGCCGATCCAGGCGAGATAGAAGCCGCAGGCAAGGCCGAGCAGGTCGAAGACGAAGGTTCCGATGGTCTTTGCCCCGACGATCGCGATCAGCGCCAGCGACGACCAGATGAGATCCCCGACCAGATGCCCCATCATGAAAAAAGCGCCGGCTTTGCGCCCCTGCCCGGCGCCGATGCCGAGCAGTTGCAGAAAGGCGGGTCCGGGAATGAGCACGTAGAAAAGCGCCGCCAGAAAGGCGCCGAAGACCAGGGACTGCGTCATGGACATACTCCGGAGGATGATTTGGCAGACTAAGCGATGGCAGGCACCCGTCAAGAGCTGTGAGAAAACGGGATCAGGTCGCAAACGCCACTGGCGGCAGCTTCCGGCTCAACATAATAGACCTCTAAGGATGCGCGCTGTCGATCGCCGGCACGGTGAACTTCACGACCTCTCCGCCCAGCACTTCGTGTTCCGGCGTGGCGATTTCGATGAGCACCTTGTGTTCACCAGTCGGCAGGCCGGTCAGGACGATAGCGCCGGTACCGCCGGCATCGGCCCAGCGCCAAGGCAGGTCGTCAATGCTGACATGAAGGTGACCGGCCCTCGGCGAGACCTCGCTGGCGCTGGCGCCGAAGATTGGCAGGATGCGGAAGTTTTCGGTTCGATAGGGAATGATGGCCACCGCTCTCTTCGCGAGCGGTCCCGGAAGCGGCTGATCCACGAAGAGTTTGGGTGCAGGCTCGTTCTGGATGGGAAGAAACGGCGTGGCTGCATGATGCGGCGTTTGCGCGTGGATGGGCGTGCCGGCGGCAAGCAGTAAAACTGCCGTTGCGAGGGCTCTTGCGATCGTGGTCATGACAAAATCCTTTGGAAGTCGCGCCTGAGACCACCGACATATGCCGGGACGCTGGCGCGACGTGGGGTGAACGGCCCTTGATCGGAGCCCGATCAAGCGACCTTGAGTTCGACGGCAATGTTGCCGCGGGTGGCCTTGGAATAAGGGCAGAGCTGGTGAGCACGCTCGACCAGCGCCTTGGCGAGATCCGCCTCGATGCCCGGCAGCTTCGCATTCAGCCGCGCCTGCAGCACATAGCCGTCGTCATTCGAGACCAGGTCGATCTCGGCATCGATGGCGGCGTCGGCGGGCACACGGAGCTGGCGCTCGGCCGCGGCTCTTCCGATCGCGCCGAGGAAACAGGCCGACCAGCCCGCAGCAAAGAGCTGCTCGGGATTTGTGCCTGGGCCCGAGGAACCGGGCGGGGACAGTTTCACATCGAGGCGCCCATCGGAACTGCGAGACGCGCCGTCACGGCCGCCGGTGGTGTTGGTGGTGCCGGTGTAGATGATTGTCGACATTCAGATACTCCTTGTCGGTTTGTTCGACGCCGCCCGGGATCAAGGGAATTGGGCTGCGATGACGGAAAAATGAGCTCTGCAAGTCCGGTCCGGTAGCGGGCAGAAACGAGAGTGAGCCTCTCGTTTTCGATCAGCGGCGCCTCCGGCAACGAGAAGCGGGATCGCTGCGACAATGTCGAAAAGTCTCGTGTTGCGTCCTCATATCCGCGGCGCGCCAGGCGACCGGGTAGACAGGCCTAACGGTTCCCCGACCGTTGAGAACTTGCAGGATTCGGGAGGCTGCCTCTCGGGTTCTCTCGCTACCGCCGGTGCCGGAATTGCGCGACTTTCAAAGCGCTAACCAGGGATCGTCACCACTGAAGCGGTCCCGCTTTCACATCCAGCCGGGAGACCGACATGAACACGGATTTCAAACGCAAGATCGTCTTCGCTCTATCGATGGGCATCGTAACGACAGGGCTGATCTCTTTTACACTGCTTGCGCTCAACCTGGGCTTCTCGAAGGGGTTCGCCCTGACATGGCTCCGCTCGTGGAGCATCGCCTATCTCATCGTCATCCCCGCCATCCTGCTGGTCGGCCCTCGCCTTCAGGCGCAGATCGATCGCGTCGTTCGTTGAAGGCAGGGGCCAGCTTCATTCCGATGAAGGCGCATCGCCGTAGTTGCTGCAAACCGCGCGAAGGCGGGGGAGCGCCCAATCGATGAAGGCACGCACCTTGAGGGCAAGCAGGCCCTGACGCGAATAGACGATGTTGACCGGCTTGGGCCCGCCGCCATAGTCCTTCAGGATCTGCACAAGCGCGCCCGAGGACACTTCCTCCGGAACTTGATAGTCGAAGAGGCGGGCAATGCCGGCCCCCTTTAGCGCGGCGGCGACGCAATTGGCCGCCGTGTTCACCTCGATCCGGCTACGCGGCAGGATTTCGACGGGCTTCCCGTCGATCTCGAAACTCCAAAAGAACGACCGCTTGTGGAACATGATCCCATCGTGATTGGCAAGTTCGGTCGGATGTTGGGGAAGGCCATGCCGCTCCAGATAGGCCGGACTTGCGCAGGTCAACAGACGGAACTCACCGGCCTTGACGGCGTGGAGCGAACTGTCTTCCAACTCACCAAGTCGGATGGCGACATCGACCTGCTCATTGACCAGATGAACAGAGCGGTCGATTGAAAGAACGTTCAATATCACCTGCGGATGCTCGTTCATGAAATCAAGTGCGATCGGCAGGACATACCGGTGGCCAAACTCGATCGGCATTGTGATGGTCAGCAGTCCCCGCGGCGTCTGGTACTCGCCAGACGCCCTGCGTTCGACCTCTTCCAGATCGGCGATAATCTTGCGTGCCGCGTCGACATAGTCGCGACCGGCATCGGTGAGCTGCAGGTTGCGGCTTGTTCGGATGATGAGGTTTGTGCCGAGATATCGCTCCAGATCGGCGACCTTGCGGCTGACGCTCGGCAGCGGTGCGTTCAGCTTCCGGCTACCCGCCGACAAGCTCCCGGCATCAACCACCGCAAGCAGAACCCGCATTGCATCAAGCCGATCCATATTGCCCCGATGGTTGGAAGCCTCTCTGTTTAGGATATGAGAAATCGGTTCTGCTGAATAGGCGGTTCCGCCGTTCACCTCGGGCCTCGACGACGCAGATCGCCTGACGATCCCAGGCGTATCGAGAGGGTGGCTCTCATTTTCACCGGGTACCGGCCAAGGCCCGTAGCCGGTAAATTTTACCCATTCGATCCCATATCCCGCCCGATTGGCCGATCGAAGCGGCCGGGCGTCACGACGATCAAGGTCCAGCAACCAACGCCAAAAGGGTGAACATTATGGACAGACTCTTCTATGTCGGCGTGTCGGCCGCGCTCTTTGCGGCCTTTGCCTTTTCGCTCAACTTTGTTGTGCCGTTCATCATCGGTGACTATTCCACCTTTGATTTTGCCCTCATCCGTCATGTCGTCTCGGCCCTCATTGGGCTTTGCATTCTGTTTTCGCAGAAAGGTGCGATGCGCCATCTCACGCTTCGGAACTGTCTGCAGGCCATCTGGCTCGCCTTCGTCGGATATGTCGGCTACTTCCTGACCGTGACCGGAGCGGCCGTCTTTGCCGGCCCCGTCATCGCTCCGGCCTTTCTCGGTCTGGTGCCGATCGTATTGATGATCATTGGCAATCAGCGTCAGGGATCATTGCCGTGGCGATCCCTTATGATGCCTCTGGCGCTGGTGCTGGTCGGCCTTGTTCTCGTCAATGGCACGGCATTCACGGCTGAAGGATTGGGCTCCGTCGAATCCCTGTGGGTTGGCGTGCTGCTGGCGCTTGCTGCCGTGGGACTTTGGGTCTGGTTCGCTCTTGCCAATCAGGCCGCCCTCGCTGCCCGACCAGAAATGCCCTCCGGCGTGTGGTCGGCCCTGATCTTGGTCGGAGGTGGCGTCTTGATGCTGGTCTTCTATCCCGTCGGCGCCGCGATGGACCTGTTCCAGCTTCCGGTATTGGGATTCGGCTGGGATGCCGCCGGCAGCCTATATGTTTGGGGCGCGTCTTTCGCGCTGCTGGCAACCGTAGGCGGCGTCTGGGCCTGGAACATCGCATCACGGAGCCTGCCCGTTGCCCTGGCCGCACAGTTGATCGTTTCGGAAACGGCCTTCGGCGTCATCGGAGGACTGGTTGTCCATGCTCGCTGGCCGACCCCGATCGAAATCGCTGGGGTGGCTGTCCTGATCGCCGGCGTTGTTCTGTCGGTGCGGATTTTCTACGATCGCCAATTTGCATCGGGAAAGATATCGCTTGCGCACGAGTGACCCTCCCACGTTCAGCGCATCGCTCCGGCGAGACAGAGCAACCGATGCGTTCAAATTCTTCGGTCGAACACAGCAACCGGCGTCTTCAGACGATAGAGCGTCGTCGGCCGCCGGGCCCGCTCGGTCTGCCGTTTTTCGCCTTCGACCACCTCGAGCAGATCCAGATCATTGATCTTGCGGCGAAAGGCGCTTTGGTCCAGCCGTTCGCCCATCACCGTTTCATAGATTGCCTGCAGTTCCGACATCGTGAAGACCTCGGGAAGCAGCCTTGCCGGGATGGTCGAATAGGCGCCCTTGCCGCGCAGCCGCGCCAGCGCGGCGGTGACGATCTCATGATGGTCGAAGGGCAGTTCGCCAGCGGCCTCGACCGGCCGCAATTCCAGCGGGCCGGCGCCGCCCTCCAACGCTCCCTGCGGGACCAGCGCAAAATAGGCAATCGATACCGACCAGTCGCGAGGATCGCGCCGCGCCGAAGCGAAGGTCGCCAGCTGTTCGAAGAAAATGCCCTCAAGCCCTGCCTTGGCCTTGAGGATGCGCCGCACCGCCGCCTCCGCATCGGCGTCCTCGTCAATGTGCAGATAGCCGCCGATCAGCGCCGGAACGCCGGCAAAGGGCTCGGCGGGCCGCGGCAGCAAGGCCACGCATAATCGTCCTTGGTGCAGCGTCAGCAAGACGATGTCGACCGTCACGATCGGCCGCGCGAATTCAGCCTCTGCCATTGGCATCTTCCTGGTGAGCGTTCCGGGCTCTCATAACGGCCAATCATAAAAATAACAATTTGCAAATAGCAACTTGCAAAGTGCAATTTGCAAGTCTATATGATAGATAGCGAAGGCAGCGGGCAGGACGCCCGGGCCTGATCGCCAAGGCAACAAGCAAAGGAGTGATGCCATGGGTATGGGACGTTTCAGCACAGCCGACTGGGCGGCCTACAATGCACGCCATGTGGATGGCCGCAGCCGGTCCGAAGTATTCGGCGCCACCGGCATCGACCCCCGGTTCGATCCGGCGCGCTTTGCCACCCGCGAGAGCCGCGACAGCGCCTACAATCCGCAGTCGACGCCGATCATTCTCGCCTCGGATGTGACCGGCTCGATGGGCATGATCGCCCACGAGCTGATGCGCGGCGGGCTCATCACCCTGACATCGGAAATCTATGACCGCCGGCCGGTATCCGATCCGCATATCATGGTGGCAGCGATCGGAGATGCGTATACCGATACCGCACCGCTGCAGGCCACCCAGTTCGAGGCCGACATCTCGCTTGCCAACCAGATCCGCGCGCTGTGGCTCGAAGGCAAGGGCGGCGGCAATGATGGCGAAAGCTACAGCGCCGCCCACCTTCTGGCAGCCCTCAAAACGTCGACCGATGCCTTCGAAAGGCGCGGCCGCAAAGGCTATCTCTTCACCATCGGCGACGAGCCGGTTCATAATGGCCTGACTGCCGACCAGATCGCTCGCATCTTCGGCATCGAACCGCCGCGCGGTCTGAGCGCCCGGGAATGCCTTGCGATGGCACAGAGATCCTATGAGGTCTTCCACATCGTCATCCGCGAGGGTTATGCAGCCGCGTGGCTCGACCGGGTGCTGCAGAGCTGGCAGCCCTTGCTGCCAGGCAGGACCTTCGTGCTCGACGACCACAGGCGCATTGCCGAGCTGGTGGTCTCGATCATCGAGATCACCGAGGGTCGGGACGCCGGCGACGTGGCCGCCAGCTGGCCGGGTGCGGCTGCCGCAGTCGTCGCCAAGGCCATCGGCGAACGCCCGAAGCGGCGCCTGCTGCCTTTCTTTTGATACGGTATTCTAACTGCCCCGGCGCGGTCGCGCCGGGGCCATTGAGGAGCAGAATGATGGGTATCCAAGCACAGGCCGTGATCGGCGCGCTTTATGGCGACGAAGGCAAGGGACTGATGGTCGATCGCCTTGCCGCAGCGACGCCGAGGGCCGTGGTGGTTCGCAGCAATGGCGGCGCTCAGGCGGGCCACACCGTGGTCGATTCCGCCGGCCGCCGCCATGTCTTCCATCATATCGGCTCGGGCAGCTTTGCCGGGGCCGCCACGCATTTCAGCCGCTTTTTCGTCGCCCATCCGATGCTGCTGCTCGGCGAGCTGACGGATCTCAGCCAGCTCGGGGTGAGGCCTGAGATCAGCAGCGACCCGCGGGCACCGGTCACCACGCCCTTCGACGTCATCATCAACCAGGCCTTGGAGCTGGCGCGCGGCACTGCCCGTCACGGCAGCTGCGGCCTCGGCTTCGGCGAAACCATCGAACGCAATCTGCGCCCGGAATTCGCCCTCTCGACCAAGGATCTGTTCCGCCCCGATCTGCACGCCCGCCTTGTTTCCATCCGCGATGCCTGGGTGCCCGTCCGGCTGGCCGCACTCGGCATGACCGCCCTGCCCGCAGAGCTGGCCGCCGCGCTGGCCGACGACACCACCATCGCCCGCTTCGAGGCCGATTGCGCCGCCTATCTCGACCGCGTCACGCTCTGGCCCGACCGGCGGCTGTGCGAACGCGGCGCCGTCATCTTCGAGGCGGCGCAGGGCCTCGGGCTCGATCCGGACTGTGGCGCCTTCCCCCATGTTACCCGCTCGAATACCGGGCTCGCCAACATGTTCGCTATTGCAGCCGAAGCCGGCATCACCGCGCTCGACGCAACATATGCGACGCGCTGCTACACCACCCGGCACGGCGCCGGCCCCCTCAAGGGCGAAGTTGCCGCACTGCCCGGCATCACTGTCGTCGATCCCACCAATGCGCCGAACGAGTGGCAGGGCAGCCTGAGGCTCGCGCCGCTCGATCTCGGCACGTTGCGCGAGGCGATAACACGCGATCTGACGTTGGACCGCAGCGGCATCACCGTCAAAGCCGGACTGGCGGTCACCTGCCTCGATCAGGCGGAGGATGGTTTTGCCGTAACGGATGACGGAGAGGCGATACGGCTTGATCCTGCCAAGGCGGCGTCTGACATAGCCGAACGCGTCGGCCTGCTGCTCTGGGCCGAAAGCTGGGGACCGCGCCGCGGTGATGTCAGGCTGTATGCAGATGCAGCCGCCGCGAAAGTCGCTGAATAACAAAGAGCCCGCGCGGCAATGCCGGCGGGCTCATATTCCGCGTAAACGCGAACGGCGATTACTTCACGAGGTTGCGCTTGCCGAGCGTGCGCAGACGCAGCGCATTGAGCTTGATGAAGCCGGCCGCGTCCTTCTGGTCGTAGGCGCCCTGATCGTCCTCGAAGGTGACGAGCTTGTCGGAATAGAGCGACTTTTCGCTTTCGCGGCCGATGACCATGACATTGCCCTTGTAGAGCTTCAGCGTCACTTCGCCTTCGACATGCTCCTGGCTCTTGTCGATCAGTGCCTGCAGCATCTCGCGCTCCGGCGAGAACCAGAAGCCGTAATAGATCAGCTCGGCGTAACGCGGCATGATCTCGTCCTTGAGATGGGCAGCCCCGCGATCGAGGGTGATCGATTCGATGGCGCGATGCGCCGAGAGCAGGATCGTGCCGCCGGGTGTTTCGTAGACGCCGCGCGACTTCATGCCGACGAAGCGGTTCTCGACGAGGTCGAGACGGCCGATGCCGTTGTCGCGGCCGTAATTGTTGAGCGTCGCCAGCAGAGTCGCCGGCGACATCTCGACGCCGTTGATCGAGACGGCATCGCCCTTGCGGAAGCCGACCTTGATCACCGTCGCCTTGTCGGGCGCGGCTTCCGGGGAAATGGTGCGCATATGCACATATTCCGGCGCCTCCTGGGCGGGGTCCTCGAGAACCTTGCCCTCGGAGGAGGAATGCAGAAGGTTGGCGTCCACGGAGAACGGCGCCTCGCCCTTCTTGTCCTTGGCGACCGGGATCTGATGCTGCTCGGCGAAGGCGAGCAGGTCGGTGCGGCTCTTGAACGCCCAGTCGCGCCACGGCGCGATGATCTTGATGTCGGGGTTCAAAGCATAAGCGGACAGCTCGAAACGAACCTGGTCGTTGCCCTTGCCGGTGGCGCCGTGGGCGATCGCATCCGCCCCCGTCTTGCGGGCGATGTCGATCAGATGCTTGGAGATCAACGGACGGGCGATCGAGGTGCCGAGCAGATAGACGCCTTCATAGACGGCATTGGCGCGGAACATCGGGAAGACGAAATCGCGCACGAATTCCTCGCGCACATCCTCGATGTAGATCTCCTTGATGCCGAGCATCTCGGCCTTCTTGCGCGCCGGCTCCAGCTCTTCGCCCTGGCCGAGATCGGCGGTGAAGGTGACGACTTCGGCGCCGAGCTCGGTCTGCAGCCACTTCAGGATGATCGAGGTGTCGAGACCGCCGGAATAGGCGAGAACGACTTTCTTCACGTCTTTGTATGATGCCATGATGATGAGGTCCGTTGCATAAAAGGCCGGCGAAAACCCGGTGTCGCGGCACTTTTAGCGAGATTGACGCGTGACGCAAGGGCAAGTGTGACGCCACCGGCGGCAATAGCGTTTGACAGCGGCAAAGCGGAGCCCATATTCGCCAACGTCCGAGCAATGATCGAGGAGGGGCTCCCCGTGACCAATATTCAAGAGATTTTCAAGAAATCCAATGTTGCCGTCATCACCGGCGGCGCGTCCGGCATCGGCCTGGCGGCAGCGAAATATTTCGCCGGGCGCGGCATGAGCGTCGCCATCGCCGATCTCGGCGGCGATCGGCTGGCCGAGGCCGCCGACCAACTCAAGACCATTGCCGGCGAGGAAAATGTGATGGCGGTCGAAACCGACGTCGCATCCCGGGAGTCGCTGGAGGCGCTCGAACGCGCCGTGCTCCAGCGTTTCGGCCGCGTGCACGTGCTGATGAACAATGCCGGCATCGGCCCGGAAACCTCGATCTTCAGCCCGCAGGCCAACTGGGACCATATCTTCGCCGTCAACCTGATGGGCGTCATCAACGGCACGCGCACCTTCGGCCCGAAGATGCTGTCGCACGGCGAACCCGGCCTGATCATCAACACCGGTTCGAAACAGGGCATCACCACGCCGCCCGGCAATCCCGCCTACAATATCTCCAAATCGGGCGTGAAGGTCTTTACCGAAGCGCTCGAGCATGAGCTTCGCAACATCGACGGCGGAAAGATCTCCGCCCATCTTCTGATCCCCGGCTTCGTCTTCACCGGCCTCACCAAGGGCGACCGCGCGGAAAAGCCGGCCGCCGCCTGGACACCGGAGCAGACGGTCGACTTCATGGTCGAGAGCATCGAGCGCGGCGATTTCTATATCCTCTGCCCCGACAACGACGTGGCCCGGCCGGTCGACGAACGCCGCATGGCCTGGGCGGCCGGCGACATCATCGAGAATCGCCCGCCGCTGTCACGCTGGCACAAGGACTATGCCGACAAGTTCAAGGCCTTCCTCGACCAGAAGTGATCGGCACTATGAGAAGGTTTGATTGGTAATTTTCTGAAAGCCGGGTAGAAAATCGCCCGATCTTCCCGGCTTTCAGAGCGTGCCATGGATTTCCTGCCGAGCCTCTCGACCCTTGTGGCCTTTGCCGCCGCGACGCTGCTGCTCGCGGCGACGCCCGGTCCCGACATGACGCTGTCGATCAGCCGTTCGCTGACTCAGGGCAAAAAAGCGGCTCTTTTCGTCGTCATCGGCACCAGCCTCGGCATCGTCGTCCACACCATGCTGGTCGCCTTCGGCATTTCGGCGCTGATCATCGCCTCGCCGACGGCCTTCCTGATCCTGAAGACCGGTGGCGCTGCCTATCTGTTCTGGCTCGCCGTGCAGGCGATCCGCTTCGGCTCGAAGCTCACTGTCGCCAAGGTCGAGGAGCAGAAGGGGACGGCGCTTTCGAACATCTCGTCCGGCTTCTGGGTCAATCTTCTGAACCCGAAGGTCATCATCTTCTTCATGACCTTCCTGCCGCAGTTCGTCAGCGCCGGCGATCCCGCCGTCACGCAGAAGCTGCTTTTCCTTGGGCTTTGTTTCATCCTGTTCGCCATGCCGGTCAATGCCGCCGTGGTCCTTGCCGCCGATCGGCTGGCCTCCTGGCTGCAGAACAACAGGAAGGTGCTGCGCGGCATGGACTATACCTTCGCTGGCGTCTTCTCGATCTTCGCCGCGAAGATCCTGCTCGCGCAGGCGAGATGATCGGGCTTAGCCGATCAGCACGCTGTTGGTTTAGCCAATCAGCACGCTGTCGGGTTCATCCGATCAGCAAAGCATCGTCATCGAGCGTCTGGCCGCGCATCTTGCGGAACATCGCGATCAGATCCTCGACCTGCAGGTTCTTTCTGTTGTCGCCCGCGACATCGAGAACGATCTCGCCGCCATGCAGCATGATCGTGCGGTGGCCGTAATCCAGCGCCTGGCGCATGGAATGCGTCACCATCATCGTCGTCAGCTTGCGCTCGGAGACGATCCTCTGCGTCAGGTTCATCACGAATTCGGCCATCCCGGGATCGAGCGCCGCCGTATGTTCGTCAAGCAGGAGCACCTCCGAGCCGGCAAGGGTTGCCATGACGAGCGAAACCGCCTGACGCTGCCCGCCGGAGAGCAGATCCATGCGGTCCTGCAGCCGGTTCTCCAGCCCGAGATTGAGTTCGGCGATCCGCTCCTTGAAATAAAGGCGCCTCTTGCCGGCGAGCGCCGGCGCAAGCCCGCGCCTTTCGCCGCGTCGGGCGGCGAGAGCGAGATTTTCCTCGATCGACAGCGAACCGCAGCTTCCCGTCAGCGGATCCTGGAAGACGCGCGCAACCAGACCGGCGCGTGATGCCGTCGACTTGCGCGTCACCTCGTTCTTGCCGATCAGCACCTGTCCCTCGCTCGGCAGGACGTCGCCGGCGAGCACGCCGAGCAGCGTCGATTTGCCGGCACCGTTGGAGCCGATGACGGTAACGAAGGAGCCCTGCTCGATGGTCAGGCTGACGCCGTTCAGCGCCTGCTTCTGCAGCGGCGTGCCGCGCCCGAAAACGACCTGGATGTCCTTGACGCTGATCATGATGCGGCACCTCCGCGAAGACGGGGAAGGATGAGCGCCACGGTGACCAGCACCGCCGTCACGAAATTGAGGTCGGAGGCCTGCAGGCCGATGACGTCGCTGGACAGCGCCAGCTGGATCGCGATGCGATAGAGGATCGAGCCGAGCACGCAGCCGATCAACGCGATCAACAGGCCGCGGCGACCAAGCAGCGTCTCGCCGATGATGACGGCGGCCAGACCGACGACGATCGTGCCGACACCCGAGGTGACGTCGGCAAAACCGTTCGTCTGGGCAAATAGCGCGCCGCCGAACGCCACCAGCGCATTCGAGATCGCCATGCCGAGATAGATCTGCCGGCTGGTATCGACGCCCTGGGCCCGCGCCATTCGCGCATTGGCGCCGGTCGCCCGCATCGCAAGCCCCGCATCACTTTCCAGGAAGCGCCAGACCAGGACGAGGGCGACGATCACGAGAACGCCGACAAACAGCGGCCGTACGTAGAAATCGCGCAGGCCATGCCCGAAGAACGGGCTGATCATCGTATCGGCATTGATGAGGGCGACGTTGGGTTTGCCCATCACGCGCAGATTGACGGAAAACAGCGCGATCATCGTCAGGATCGAGGCGAGCAGATTGAGGATCTTGAAGCGCACGTTGAGCAGCGCCGTCACCATGCCCGCGGCCGCACCCGCCGCCATGGCGACCACTGCCGCAAGCCAGGCATTGACGCCGGCAATGATCAGCACCGCGGTCACCGCAGCACCAAGCGGGAACGAGCCGTCGACCGTCAGATCGGGAAAGTCGAGAATGCGGAAGGCGAGATAGACGCCAAGGGCGACGAAGGAATAGACCAGTCCGAGTTCGACGGCCCCCCAGAATGCAATTTGGCTCAAGGCTTTTAGCCCCTTTTTGTTACCGTTCCGCCCGTCGCGAAACCGCAGCCTTTTAATACTTCAGCCGCCCCCGTGCAAACGGGAGCGGCTGAATGTGAACGGTCGATGGCACCACAGCCGATTATTCGATGACCTTGTTGGCGCGGGAAAGCACGCTCTGCGGCAGGGTGACGCCCATCTTGGCGGCCGCTGCCTTGTTGACGACGAGATCGCTGCCGGCAGCGGTCTTGACCGCGATATCGCCGGGGTTTTCGCCCTTCAGCACCCGCACGACAATGTCGCCCGTCTGCTTGCCGACATCGTAATAGTTGAAGCCGAGGGCGGCGACCGAACCGCGCGAAACCGAATCCGTATCGGCGGTGAAGAGCGGCAGCTTGCTCTCTTCGGCAACCGCGACGGCGCCTTCGAGCGCCGAGATGATCGTATTGTCAGTCGGGATGTAGATCGCGTCGGCACGGCCGACGAGGGCGCGGGCCGCACCCTGGACCTCGGCCGATTTGGTGGCCGCCGATTCCACAACCTTCAGGCCGGCCTTGTCGGCTTCGGCCTTCAGCACGGCGAGCAGCGAAACGGAATTCGCCTCGCCGGAGTTGTAGAGATAACCGATGGTTTTCACATCGGGCAGGATTTCCTTGATCAGCGCCAGATGCTCGGCGACCGGCGACATGTCGGAGAGGCCGGTGACGTTGCCGCCTGGTTTGTCCATGTTCTTGACGAGCTGGGCGCCGAGCGGATCGGAGACCGCGGTGAAGACGACCGGAATGTCGCGCGTCGAGGAGACGACTGCCTGGGCTGAGGGCGTGGAGATCGGCACGATGACATTCGGCTCGTCGCCGGCGAACTGGCGGGCGATCTGAGCCGCCGTCGCCGGATTGCCCTGCGCCGACTCGAACACGAATTTCAGGTTCTCGCCCTCCTTGTAGCCGGCCGCCGTCAGCGCATCGAGAACGCCCTTGCGGGCTGCATCCAGCGCCGGGTGCTCGACGATCGCCGTCACGGCAACCGTGACGTTGTCAGCCTTCGCGGGCAGGGAAAGGGCCAAACTGGCGGCAAGTGCGAGAAAAATCGGGCGCATGGGTGTCCTCCTGAATGATTTTGAGGGCACTTTTAGGAAAAGCGCCCCCTGAAATCAATCGCGGAGAATTGTAGCAAGGATCAAACTTGCTGATCAGTCGTCGGCCCCGTGATTGGCGATCATCATCGCTTCGAAGGCCAGACGCTCGGTCTTGCGCATGCGTTCGGACTCTGATTTCAGCTGGCCGCAGGCGGCAAGAATATCGCGGCCGCGCGGCGTACGGATCGGCGAAGCGTAACCGGCCGAATTGATGAAATCGGCGAACTTCTCGATCTGCTCCCAGTCGGAACACTGGTAGTTGGTGCCCGGCCAGGGATTGAACGGAATGAGGTTGATCTTCGCCGGCACGCCCTTCAACAGCTTGATCAGCCCCTTGGCGTCTTCCAGGCTGTCGTTGACGTCCTTCAGCATCACATATTCGAAGGTAATGCGCCGCGCATTGGAGAGACCGGGATAGGCCTTGCACGCCTCGATCAGCTCCTTCAACGGATACTTCTTGTTGATCGGCACCAGAATGTCGCGCAGGTCGTCGCGCACCGCATGCAGCGAGATCGCCAGCATGACGCCAATCTCATCGCCGGTGCGGAAGATTTCCGGCACGACACCGGAGGTGGACAGCGTCACCCGACGCCTGGAGAGCGACAGGCCGTCACCGTCCGTGGCGATCAGCAACGCCTGCTTGACGGCATCGAAATTATAGAGCGGTTCGCCCATGCCCATCATCACGATGTTGCTGACCTTGCGGCCCTCGGCAGGCATGATCGTACCCTGCGGCGCTTCACGATCCGGGAAGTCGCCGAGCCGGTCGCGGGCAAGCAGCAGCTGCGACAGAATTTCCTCAGCCGTCAGGTTGCGCACCAGCCGCTGCGTGCCCGTATGACAGAAGGAACAGGTGAGCGTGCAGCCGACCTGGCTGGAGATGCAGAGCGTGCCGCGGCCCTCTTCCGGGATATAGACGGCTTCGATCTCGACCGGGCGGCCGGCGCCCCGCGGGGGGAAACGCAGCAGCCATTTGCGCGTGCCGTCATTGGAGACCTGCTCCTCGACGATCTCCGGACGCGCGATGGTGAAATGCTGCTTCAGCATCTCGCGCATGTCCTTGGCGACATTCGTCATATGGTCGAAATCGGAGACGCCGCGCACATAGATCCAGTTCCACAGCTGCGCGACGCGCATCTTGATCTGCTTCTCGGCCACGCCCTTTTCCCGAAGCGTCGCCCCCATCTCCTCACGTGAAAGCCCGATCAGGGACGGCTTTTCGACGCTGGCAGACGTGTGCGCCTGCGGCTTGGTGACAACGATCGCATCCATGACGGACATAGTCTTTAGATCCCGAATTCAAACACGTAACCGCCCCGCAAGCCCGCGGACTTCAGGTGCAAACCGGAAGAGGTGAGGCGCATGACGGCACATTGGCAGAAAATGAATGGCGGAACGGCGACTGATATCGCGATCTGTCCGCTGTTGCGCGCCCTTTAGCATCATTTTGTCCGCGCGTCACTATAGATGGAAAACAGCAAAGGCCGGCGCAAGGCCGGCCTCTTGAAACTCTGCGGCTGGAGACCGCTTACTTGCAGCTTTCGATCTGCTTCAGCGCAGCCGAGATGCCGGAGAGCGAATAGCTGTAGGACGTGCCGGTGCCCTTGCGCGAGACGGCATTCACCGTCATCGAATGACCGGTCTTCATCGCAGCGACGAGGGCGGGCTCCTGCGCCGCATTCTCGACCCAGCCGGCCTTGTCCTTGGTGAACATCACGAAGGTCTTATTGTCGATGACGACATTGATCTTCGAATTTTCCTTCACCGTGTAACCCATCATCGCCTGCGGTTCGTAGGAGATGTTCTGGCCCGGGCGCTGCGAGACGATGAAAAAGTTATCGCCATGGTCGACGCTTGCCGGCTGCTTTGCCGTCGGAACGGACAGCACGTAGCAGACGGTGCTGCTGCCCGACTTGTAAGAATAGGCGCCCCATGCCTGGAACTGCTGGATGCGGTTCGGCGCGGCGGCCTGCTGCGCTGCCGCAACTCCGGCCATGGCAAGGGTGAGTGCGAGAGCGGATACGATACTTTTTACAAACATGGATTCCTGCCGGTTCTTGCGATCAAGGCCCGAAGCGATCATAGCGGGCGCCGCATAATCACGATCTGCTTTATTTTGACTTAATTCAGGTTACCAAATGGTCAACAATGGCTGCGATTTGTATCTGCCTGTGTCATTTCAGCTCGGGTATCAATTTTCGCCCCTTTGACGGTATCGGCCGCGACACCGTGCCCCGATGGCACTGGCCGTCCGTTCGGCTGAATTTAAGACACAAAGATTCAGGCAAGAGTTTGACCTTTCCCAAATCCGTTGTACCTCAGTAAGACTTGGAAATCCGATACGAAATTATTGCCGCAGGGGGCTCGTGAGGGGACATGGATGCCGAGGAAAGACAGCGTTTCGCTGCCCTCGCGAAGGCCGTCGCCAGGGATCGCGACCAGCAGGCCTTTTCCATCCTGTTCGACTATTTCGCACCCCGGCTGAAAGCCTGGCTGATGCGCCAGAAGATGACGAATGCCGAGGCCGAGGAGCTGGTGCAGGAGATCATGATCGTGCTTTGGCACAAGGCGGATCTCTACGATGCGACGCGATCCTCACTCTCGACCTGGCTTTTCCGCATTGCCCGCAATCGCCGCATCGACCAGCAGCGCCGTGCCAACACCCGCATCTTCGACGAAACCGACCCGGCCCTGCAGCCGCCGGCCGAGATCGGCGCCGAAGAAATCGTCGCCAATGACGATCGCGACGCCAGGATACGCGCCGCCGTCGGCCAATTGCCGGAAGAGCAGCGCGACATGCTGCGCGCCGCCTTCTTCCTCGGTCAATCGCATTCGGAGATCGCCGAAGCGACCGGGCTGCCGCTCGGCACGGTGAAATCGCGTATCCGGCTCGCCTTCGGCAAACTCCGCAAGGTGCTGGAGCGCGAAAACGCTTAAATGGTTTTCATCGTTTCCTCAGTCCGGTCGGCCAGAACGCGGTCGGCCGCCTCATAATGGCCCGGGCGGATATGGCCGCGCACCATGGCGAAGGCGGCCGAGAGCACGGCGATGTCGTCGGAGAAGCCGATGACGGCGAAAACATCCGGGATCATGTCGATCGGCATGACGAAATAAGCGAGTGCCGCAAGCAGCACGCCGCGCACCTTCGTCGGCGTCTGCGGATCGAGCGCGCAGTAGAAACCGGCAACGACATCGCGTGAGAACGGAATTTGCCGCACGGCGCGGCGGAAGGTCGGCCAGAATTTCTGCCTGACCGTCTTCTCCCGCCGGCTCTGGGTGTCCTCGTCGCCTGGCAACAGGATTTCCCCGAATTTGACCTCGTCCATCCCTTCCATCCTTTCGTCCCTGCGAACATATGGTGATGGCGCAGGCTCTTTCAATCGGCCCCGCTTTTAGACGCCGCGTCGGGCCGCGGCCTTGTCCATCGCCTTGGCGAGCTTGAAATCCAGCTGCGTCAGGCCGCCGGCATCATGCGTATTCAGCGTCACATCCACCCTGGAATAGACGTTGAACCATTCAGGATGGTGGTTGAGCTTCTCCGCCCTAATCGCTGCTTCGGTCATGAAGCCGAAAGCCTCGACAAAGTTTGCAAACTTGAACGTCTTCGATATCGAGGAAGCCGCATCGTTGAGCGCCCAGCCTGTAAGCCCAGCCATTTCAGCCTCGATCGGTGCCCGTTCCAGTCTTTCCATTTTCATGCCATGGTCCTCTCATCTGTCGACAGGCTTACCGATGAAACACATCAGCGTCCTCTTCGTTTGCATGGGCAATATATGCCGTTCTCCGCTAGAACAGGATGATTTTAGGCCGGGTCGGCCTAAAATCTGAATCCTGTTCTACATTAAAGAGTTAGAGCATGATGCCGTCCGAAAACCGCTTACACTTTTCGGCATCATGCTCTGGCCCAGAGAATTTTTCGCCATCGCGTCGCCGAGGCAGGTTTGACCGGCCGTTTCACGATCGATTCCGCCGGCACCGGCGGTTGGCATGAAGGCGAGCCGCCCGACCGGCGGTCGATCGCCACGGCGAAAAGCCATGGTATCGACATATCCGGGCAACGCGCCCACCGGATCTGCTCCAGCGATTTAGGGATTTCGATCTGATCTTGGCCATGGGTCGAGACAATGTGGCGGCGCTCGAAACGATCGCGCCGCCTGAGGCGACCATCCGCCTCTTCGGCGATATCGCGCTGGGAACGGGAGAGGATATTCCCGATCCCTATTATGGCGGTCCCGCAGGTTTCGAGCTGGTCTATACCAGGCTCTTGACCGGCTGCAGCAGCCTGCTCGAAGCGCTGGGCACCGAGCGCGCCTCGTGCAGCGGGAACACTTCCTCGGTGAGGTAGGGCCCGCCGCCGACCGATTCGCGCGACGACAGCAGCACAAAACGCGGCGCCGTGAAGGTTGACGTGTGGAAATTGCCGCGTCCGGCGAGATATTGCACGACATCGTCGAGCCGCGAGGATTTGAGCCGTGCCAGCGTGACATGCGGCGTGAATTTGCGGGGATCCGGCGGCAGCCCGATGCGCTGGCAGATCCGCTCGATCTCGCCCTGCAGGGCATACATCTCCGGCGATTGAGAAACGCCGGCCCAGACCGAATGCGGTTTCTTCGAGCCGAAGGAACCGATGCCTTCAAGCCGGAATTGGAATTCCGGCCGATCGATCCGGTCGAGGCGTTCTACTATTTCATCGGCCGTGCGGCCGTCGACATCACCGATAAAGCGCAGGGTGATGTGGTAATTCTCCACATCGATCCATCGTGCTCCGGGGAGGCCACCGCGCAGCAATGAAAGGCTCATCGCCGCATTGCGCGGAATTTCGAGGGCGGTAAACAGTCTCGGCATAACGAGCACTCCCCGAATCTTTTGCAGTGCTTACACGGAATCATGCAATCAATAACCGCGCAAGCCCCTATTTCTTCACAGAAGAAATCGTCCCGACGAAATTTGTGACATCGGCTTCCATCTTCTGAACCATGACATCCACGCCCTTCGCATTCGGATGCATGCCGTCGTCGAGTTTAAGCCCCGCATCGAGCGCCACGCCGTCGAGAAAGAAGGCATATAGCTGAACTCCGTGTTTCTCCGAAAGTTTCCGATAAATCGGATTGAAGCGTGCAGCATAATCCGCCCCCATGTTGGGCGGCGCCATCATGCCGACCAGCAGCACGGCAATGCCGCGCTCCTTCAGCCGCGTTATCATCTGGTCGAGATTTTTCTCGCTTTCTTCAGGCGGGATACCACGCAGCGCATCGTTGGCGCCGAGCTCCAGGATGACGCCGTCGGTGCCGTCGGGCACCGACCAGTCGATGCGCGCAAGCCCGCCTGCCGTCGTGTCGCCGGAGACCCCGGCATTGGCAATAGTGACGTCGAGACCCTTCGCCTTCAGGGCGACCTGCAGCTTTTCCGGAAAGCCGTCGCCGGGCGGCAATTGGTAGCCCGCCATCAAACTGTCCCCAAAACCGACGAGATTGATCGTCCGGGCATTGGCTGTGGCGGCAAAGATCAGCGAGACGGCAATGACGGTGAATTGAAGCGCGGCAACTTTAAATCTCATTCTGGCTTCCCTAGATTGGCGAAGTGCCGTTATGCGGCTGTTTCGTTATGGATTTATATAGGGCGATTTCTGTTGGCAAAAACCATCATCGAGTTGAAGGGCGCCGATCTGACGCTTGGCAGTGCGGCCGCTTCCGTGCATGTGCTGAAGGGCATCGATCTCGATATCACGGCGGGTGAATCCGTCGGCATCGTCGGTCCCTCCGGCTCCGGCAAGTCGACCCTGCTGATGGTGCTTGCCGGGCTGGAGAAGCTCGACAGCGGCGAAATCAACATCAACGACACACCGCTCCACGCGCTGAGCGAGGATCAGGTCGCCGATTTCCGCGGCCGCAACATCGGCATCGTCTTCCAGTCCTTCCACCTGATCGCCAACATGACGGCGCTGGAAAACGTTGCCGTGCCGCTCGAGCTCGCCAATGTCGGCAACGCCTTCGAGATCGCCCACCGCGAGCTGAAATCGGTCGGCCTCGGCGAACGGCTGAACCACTATCCCGGCCAGCTTTCCGGCGGCGAACAGCAGCGCGTGGCGATCGCCAGGGCGCTCGCCCCCTCGCCCGCCTTGCTGATCGCCGACGAGCCGACAGGCAATCTCGATACCGAGACCGGCCGCCAGATCGCCGACCTGCTGTTTTCGAAGCAGGCCGAGCGCGGCATGACGCTGCTGCTTGTCACCCACGACGTCTCGCTGGCAAACCGCTGCTCGCGCCAGATTCGCGTCCGTTCCGGCAGGATCGAAGGCGACAGCACCGCCCGCCGCAGCGAGGCGGCCATCGCATGAGCATCATCACGCCGCGCGTTTCGCTCGCTTTTCGCCTGGCGCTGCGCGAGCTGCGCGGCGGCATTGCCGGCTTCTACATCTTCCTCGCCTGCATCGCGCTCGGCACCGGGGCGATTGCCGCCGTCAATTCCGTCTCCCAGTCGATCACCGATACGATCGCCTCGCAGGGTCAGGAACTTCTGGCCGGCGACGTCCGCTTCGAACTCAACAACCGCGAAGCCACACCTGAGGAAATGCGGTTCCTCGAAGGCCTGGGCACCGTTTCGGTGTCGACGGGGCTGCGCTCGATGGCCCGCAAGCCTGACGGTTCCGATCAGGCTCTGGTCGAGGTCAAGGCCGTCGACGACGCCTACCCGCTCTACGGCAGCTTCAAAGCCGAGCCGGACTATCCGCTCGCAGCCCTGCTTTCGGGCCAGGGCGGCACCTATGGCGCCGTCGCAGCACCCCTCCTTCTCGATCGGCTCGGGCTGGCGGTCGGCGACGAATTGCTGCTCGGCAATGTCAAGCTCAGCATCACCGGCACTGTCAAAACCGAGCCGGATGCACTGTCGGAAGGTTTCGGCTTTGCGCCGCGCCTGCTCGTCAGCCGCCGGGCGCTCGAAGCCTCCGGGCTGATCCAGACGGGAAGCCTGGTCGAACATGCCTATAAGATCCGGCTGGAAGACAAGGGCGCCATGTCGGGCATCCAGGCGCGCGCCGCCAAGGAATTCCCTTCCGCCGGCTGGGCTGTCCGCACCAGCGACCGCGCCGCGCCCTCGCTCACCGAAAACATCACCCGCTTCTCGCAGTTCCTGACGCTGGTCGGCCTCACCGCGCTGATCGTCGGCGGCGTCGGCGTCGCCAATGCCGTGCGCGCCTTCCTCGATTCCAAGCGCACCACCATCGCCACCTTCAAATGCCTGGGTGCGCCGGCCCAGGTCGTCGTTCTGATCTATCTCTTCCAGATCGCCATCATCGCCCTTGGCGGCATTATGATCGGCCTTGTGATCGGCGCCCTGTCGCCGATCTTCGCCGCCCAGTTCCTGGCACAGTTCCTGCCGGTCTCCACCGCGCCGGCGCTCTATCCCGGCGCCCTGCTGCTGGCGACGCTGTTCGGCATCCTGACGACGCTCGCCTTCGCCATCCTGCCGCTCGGCCATGCCCGCGAAGTGCCGGCAACCGCACTCTTCCGCGAGCAGGGTTTCGAAGCCCGCCACCTGCCGTCCTGGCCCTATATCCTGCTGGCCGCCCTGTTCATGGCCGGCCTTGCCGGCCTTGCCATCCTCACCGCCTATGACCGCTTCATCGCCGTCGTCTTTGTCGGCGCGATCGTCTTTGCCTTCGTCGTGCTGCGCCTCGTCGCAGCCGTGATCGCCTGGCTTGCGCGCCGCAGCCCGCGCGTCAACTCGCCGGCACTGCGGCTGGCGATCGGCAACATCCACCGCCCCGGCGCGCTGACACCCTCGGTCGTGCTGTCGCTCGGCCTCGGCCTGGCCTTGCTGGTGACGCTGACCCTGATCGACGGCAACTTGCGCCAGCAGCTGACCGGCCGCATGAACGAGGGCGCGCCGAACTTCTTCTTCGTCGATATCCAGAGCGCCGAGGTCGGTGCTTTCCGCGATCTCGTCCAGGCGCGGGCGCCGAAGGGCAAGCTCATGGAGGTGCCGATGCTGCGTGGCCGCATCGTCGCCTTCAACGGCGAAGACGTCACCAAGATGAAGGTGCCGGCCGCCGGCCGCTGGGTGCTGAACGGCGACCGCGGCATCACCTATGCCGACACCCTGCCGGAAAATGCCGCTCTCACCGAAGGCAGCTGGTGGGACAAGGATTACAGCGGCGAGCCGCTCGTCTCCTTCTCCTCGGAAGAGGCCCATGAACTCGGCCTGAAGATCGGCGACAAGGTCACGGTCAACGTGCTCGGCCGCAACATCACCGCCAAGATCGCCAATCTGCGCCGCGTCCAGTGGGAATCGCTGTCGATCAACTTCGTCATGGTCTTCTCGCCGAACACTTTTCGCGGCGCGCCGCACGCGTGGCTGGCGACGCTCACCGATCCTTCCTCGACGCCGGCCGAAGATGCGGCGATCCTGAAATCCGTCACCAACACCTATCCGACGATCACCAGCGTCCGCGTCAAGGACGCCATCGACATCGTCAACCAGCTGGTGGCGCAGCTTGCGACCGCGATCCGCGCCGCCGCCTCCGTCGCCCTCATCGCCTCGATCCTCGTCCTGGCCGGGGCGCTTGCCGCCGGAAACCGGGCGCGCACCCACGATGCGGTGGTGCTGAAGACGCTCGGCGCCACCCGCGCCATGCTGATCCGCGCCTTCAGCTACGAATATCTGATCCTGGGGCTGGCGACCGCGATCTTCGCGCTCGCCGCCGGCGGCGTTGCCGCCTGGTTCATCGTCGCCCGCATCATGCGCCTGCCCTCGACCTTCCTGCCCGACGTGGCGGGGCTGACACTCGTCACGGCCCTCGTCCTGACGGTCGGCATCGGCCTGATCGGCACCTGGCGCATCCTCGGCCAGAAGGCGGCGCCCGTCCTGCGCGAGCTTTGACCGGGCAGCGGCAGCCAAACCCTTCACCTTACGGCGATTTAACCGGCCGGGCCGTTGCAACCCTCTTGTTTGCGATGAACGAAAGCCTCATATTGTCGGCAGGCATGCTGGAGCTCCGCAGCGGCGCCCGGGTCGAAAACCCGACACCGTATCTCCATCGGAGCTTTTAAGAGGAAACTATGGCTGACCTTCGTAACTATCAAAGCCGCGCGCAGACCGGCGAGATGATTGATCAAGGCCTGCGCGCTTATATGCTCAAGGTTTACAACCTGATGGCGCTGGGTCTGGCGATCACCGGTGTGGCCGCATATCTCGGATTCAACTTCGCTGTTCAGGACGGACAACTCACCCAGTTCGGCGTGCTGCTGTTCCAGTCGCCCTTGCGCTGGGTCGTGATCCTCGCGCCTCTCGCGGCTGTCTTCTTCCTGAGCTTCCGCATCAACAGCATGAGCGTGGCCGCCGCACAGACGACCTTCTGGGTCTATGCCGGCCTAGTCGGCCTGTCGCTCTCGTCGATCTTCCTGGTCTACACCGGCCAGAGCGTCGTGCAGACCTTCTTCGTCACCGCCGCCTCCTTCGGTGCGCTGTCGCTTTACGGCTACACGACGAAACGTGATCTGTCGGCGATGGGCTCGTTCCTGGTCATGGGTCTTTTCGGCCTGATCATCGCTATGATCGTCAACGCCTTCCTGGCTTCGTCGGCCATGCAGTTCGCGATCTCGGTGATCGGCGTTCTGATCTTCGCAGGCCTCACCGCCTACGACACGCAACGGATCAAGGAGCTGTACCTGGAAGCCGATGACGTCACTGTTGCCGGCCGCAAGGCGATCATGGGCGCGCTGACGCTCTATCTCGACTTCATCAACCTCTTCATGTTCCTGCTGCAGTTCATGGGCAACCGCAAATAAGCAGGCGGACAGAGATCGAAAAGGCGGCTTCGGCCGCCTTTTTTGTTGCGCTGATTTTGCCGGGATGGTTTTAGAGGAGCCCTGCCTCCTGCTGGACCAGCCGCCAATGTCATTCCTTCTGCGCGATGCGTCGCAAGCCGATATTCCCGCCATCACCGGTATCTACCGGGAATCCGTGCTGAACGGCACGTCGAGCTACGAGATCACGCCGCCGTCCGAGGCCGAGATGGCGCAGCGTTTTTCGGCAATCGTCGGCCAGCAATACCCCTATATCGCCGCAGCCGGTGCGGATGGGATTTTGCTCGGCTATGCCTATGCCTCGGCCTTTCGCGTCCGCCCGGCCTATCGCTGGATGGTCGAGGATTCGATCTATCTGGCGCCCGAAGCCCGCGGCCGCGGCATCGGCAAAGCATTGATGGCCGAGCTGATCGAGCGCTGCACCAATCTCGGTTTTCGTCAGATGATCGCCGTCATCGGCGGCGCCAGCCCCGCCTCGATCGCGCTTCATCTCAAGACGGGCTTCGTGGAGGTCGGCCTGATGCGGGGCGCCGGCTACAAACACGGCCGCTGGCTGGATACGATGCTCATGCAGCGCGTCCTCGGCGAGGGCATGACGACCGATCCGGATCCCTCCGCCTATCCCGGCACGCTGTTTGCCGGCTGATGGATGTGCCCGGAAGCGTGAAGCGGTTCCGGGATAACGACATGCAGAAAAAGCGTCCTACTTGTCGACGAGCTTCAGCGCCTTGTCGAACACCTTCAGCACCTGGTTCAGCTCGTGACCGCGCTTCAGGATCGTGCCGTGGACATTGATCACGGAATAGGCGCCCTGCTTGGCGGCGAGCTTGGGATTTTTCTCGATGCGGAAGAGCGGCATTTCACCGGAGCGTTTGAAAACGGAGAACACCGCCTTGTCCTTCAGGTGATCGATGGCGTAGTCGCGCCATTCGCCGTCACCGACCATACGACCGTAGATCCACAGGATGGCATCCAGTTCGCGCCGATGAAAGGTCACCGGAAGCGGGTCCTTGCTCTGCTTGTATTCCCTGAGATCGACGACGACTGAGGAACTATTGTCGACGGAACGGCTTTCGCCGTGTCGCAAATCCGGCTGTTCTGTCATTCAGTCTCCAAGGCCTCTGCATGTGACAGGAGAGTGACAGTGTGCCCGAGCCGCCGCAAATTGCAAGAGCGCCGGCCGTCACATTCGGTCGCACCACCGCGCGCGCATCAGCGCGCATGGACGCTGGAGCACTTTGAATCGGCGCATCGTCCGATGCGCGTGACAGCGCTGTCGCTTTCTCGGCAGCGCCGCATTTCAGTCAAAACAGCGCCTCATTTGCAGGGGATTTATGAATCCCGGTTTGGCGCCAGCGCGCCAAAGGGCCCGGCGGAGCGTATCGACCTTAACCCCAGCCCCGAATACGCTCAGCCGGGCCGCCCGGTACTTCACCCGCAAGCGGATGAAATCTCAGATATTTTTTCCCGCCATCACCACGGTCGCCCCGAGGATCGCCGCCGGATCGCCGTTGTCGTTCGCCGATTGCAGCAGAATCGCGCAACCCTCGAGCTGCGGCCGCTGCAGCACACTGGCCGGCAGCGTCAGACTGGTCGCCTTGCCGTCCCACATGCCGACCGTCTCGACATTGGTGACGCTGTGCAGATAGGAGAGCTTCTTGCCGCTGTTCTCGCCTTTTTCGACCTCGATGGTCTTTTCCTTGTCGAAATAGACCATCACGACATTGGCTTTGCCCTGTCCCGCGCCGATCTTGATTTCCAGCTCGTCGCCGCGCATCGACGCGCTGATGGGAACCGTCAGCCCGTTGCCTTCGCCGCTATAGGTGTCGATCTTGTTGTTGATGCCGCTGAGATCGGCGCCGGCCAGATGGCCGCGCCCGTTGACGATCGCCTGCGGCGTATAGACGTTGCTGCGGCCCATAGTCCTGGCATAGCCGTATTGCCGCTCGGTGTTTTCCTTGGAGCTCAGCGTATCGGCCCAGCCGAGGTAGTTCCAGTAATCGACATGATAGGCGAGCGCGATGACATCGCCCTGGCTCACCAGCTTGCGGAAAGCCGCGTCAGCCGGCGGGCAGGAAGAGCAGCCCTGTGCCGTGAAGAGTTCGACGACACCTTTCGGCGTGCCGTCTTCGGCCTGCAGTGGACCTGAGAGAACAACGCCGGTTATCAGCGGAATCAAAAAACGGGGGGACATTCACCTGCACCTCTTTTTCAGCGCCGACGGCGTGTTCCAACCGGAGGCCCTGACATATGAACGTACGAATAATCCTTCCGGGTCCAAACGAAAAGTCACGAACGGGTGAGACGCAGCGCAACCGGAACCCGCAGAAAACAAATCATTGTGAGCCCCCTCAAATACCGCCGCCGCAAAGAAAAGCCGCCGGAAACTGCTCTCCGGCGGCCATTATCATACGAGGCTATTAACAATCAGGCAGCCAGATCGCGCAGAACCGTCTGCAGGATACCGCCATTGTTGAGGTAGACCACCTCGTCGAGCGTATCGACGCGCGACAGCAGCGGAACTTCCTTCACGGTGCCGTCGCCATAGGTGATTTTGGCGATCTTCTTCTCACGCGGCTTGATCTTGTCGAGACCCTCGATGGTGACGAGTTCGTCGCCCTTGAGGCCGAGGCTCTGCCAGGTCGTGCCCTCTTCGAAGACGAAGGGGATGACGCCCATGCCGACCAGGTTCGAGCGATGAATGCGCTCGAAGGACTGGGCGATCACGGCCTTGACGCCGAGCAGGTTGGTGCCCTTGGCCGCCCAGTCGCGCGAGGAGCCGTTGCCGTATTCGACACCGGCGAAGATGACGAGCGGCACGCCTTCGGCCTTGTACTGCATCGCGCCGTCGTAGATCGACGTCTCTTCCTTCGACGGGTAGTGGATGGTGTAACCACCTTCCTTGCCGTTCGGGCCGAGCATGTGGTTGCGGATGCGGATATTGGCGAAGGTACCGCGCATCATCACTTCATGGTTACCGCGGCGCGTGCCGTACTGGTTGAAGTCGGCAACCGCGACCTCGTGGCCGATGAGGTAAGCACCGGCCGGCGATGCCGCCTTGATCGAACCGGCCGGCGAAATGTGGTCGGTGGTGATCTTGTCGCCGAACAGGCCGAGGACGCGGGCGCCCTTGATGTCGGACACGCCGGTGCCCTTCTTGCCCATGCCGACGAAATAAGGCGGGTTCTGGACATAGGTCGAATCGTCGTCCCAGGCATAGGTCTGGCCCGGCGGAACCTGAACGGCCTGCCAGTTGACGTCGCCCTTGAAGACGTCGGCATACTTGCTTTCGTAAAGTTCGCGGGTGACGTATTTCTGGATGAACTCCTGCACCTCGTGCGAAGTCGGCCAGATGTCCTTGAGATAGACCGGATTGCCGTTCTGGTCCTCGCCGATCGGCTCCTTGGTCAGATCCTTCTGAACCGTGCCGGCGAGCGCATAGGCGACGACGAGCGGCGGCGAAGCCAGGTAATTCGCCTGCACGTCGGGCGAAATGCGGCCTTCGAAGTTACGGTTGCCGGAGAGCACGCCGGATACGATCAGGCCCTTGTCGTTGATCGTCTTTGAGATCGGCGCCGGCAGCGGGCCGGAATTGCCGATGCAGGTGGTGCAGCCGAAGCCGACCAGATTGAAGCCGAGCTTGTCGAGATCGGCCTGCAGGCCCGACTTGGCGAGATATTCGCCGACGACCTGCGATCCCGGCGCCAGCGAGGTCTTGACCCACGGCTTGGTCTTCAGCCCCTTGGCAACAGCGTTGCGGGCAAGAAGGCCGGCAGCGATCAGCACCGACGGGTTGGAGGTGTTGGTGCAGGAGGTGATGGCGGCGATCGCCACGTCGCCATGGCCGAGATCGAAATCCGTTCCTTCGACCGCATAGCGATTGTTGAGCTGGCCGGGCTTCTTGTAGTCGGCATCCATCGAGCCGGCGAAACCGGAAGCGATGTTTTCGAGCGCGATGCGGCCTTCCGGGCGCTTCGGGCCGGCCATCGACGGCACGACGTCGCCGAGATCGAGTTCCAGCGTATCGGTGAAGACGAGGTCGGAACCGTCGCCGTCACGCCACATGCCCTGGGCCTTCGAATAGGCTTCGACCAGCGCGATCCGGTCATGCGTGCGGCCGGACATGGTGAGATAGTTGATGGTTTCGCCGTCGACCGGGAAGAAGCCGCAGGTGGCGCCGTATTCCGGACCCATGTTGCCGATCGTCGCGCGGTCGGCGAGCGGCATGTTGTCCATGCCCGGGCCGAAGAATTCGACGAACTTCGACACGACGCCCTTCTTGCGCAGCATCTGCACGACGGTCAGAACGAGGTCGGTCGCGGTGACGCCTTCCTTGAGCTTGCCGGTCAGCTTGAAGCCGATGACTTCAGGCAGCAGCATCGAGACCGGCTGGCCGAGCATCGCCGCTTCAGCTTCGATACCGCCCACGCCCCAGCCGAGAACGCCGAGACCGTTGATCATCGTCGTGTGGCTGTCGGTGCCGACGCAAGTATCCGGATAAGCGATCGTCTCGCCGTCCTCTTCCTTGGTCCAGACGGTCTGGCCGAGATATTCGAGGTTGACCTGGTGACAGATGCCGGTGCCGGGAGGCACGACGCGGAAATTCTTGAATGCCTGCTGGCCCCACTTCAGGAAGCGGTAGCGCTCGCCGTTGCGCTGATATTCCAGCTCGACGTTCTTGGCGAAAGCCTGCGGCGTGCCGAATTCATCGACGATGACGGAGTGGTCGATGACGAGGTCGACGGGAACCAGCGGGTTGATCTTCTCGGGATCTCCGCCGAGCGACACCATCGCGTCGCGCATCGCGGCAAGATCGACGACGGCCGGAACGCCGGTGAAGTCCTGCATCAGCACGCGCGCCGGGCGATAGGCGATCTCGTTTTCGACCGCACCCTTGTTGTTCAGCCATTCGGCAACGGCCAGGATGTGCTCCTTGGTGACCGACTGGCCGTCTTCGAAGCGCAGCAGGTTTTCGAGCAGCACCTTCATCGAATAGGGAAGCTTCGAGACGCCGGGCAGACCGTTTGCCTCAGCCTTGGGCAGGCTGTAATAGACATAATCCTTTCCACCAACGGAAAGCGTGGAACGACAATTGAAACTGTCAAGAGATTTAGACACGAGAGACCCCGTTTCTGATAGCCAACACAGTCGTGCGAACGCCTATGCACTTAATGCACATCAGGATGCGGGTACGGCCATTTCCGCTGTCCGCACGTGGAACGGACGCTCCAAGTTCGGCGCAAGGATGAAATTCACGCCGACCGCTGGCGTGGTTGCCGGTCTTATAGATAATTTCCTAAAAACTTGCCATACCCGAGCACGGTCAAAATCGGAGATTTTTTGACCCCTCCGGAAGCCGAAACCAAGAAAGAGCCGATGCATGCATCTCACCGCCGAAAATCTGGCCGCAAGGCGCGGTGAGGATCTGATTTTCGTTAACATTTCCTTTCACTTGGCGTCCGGCGAGGCGCTCATTCTGACCGGCAGAAATGGATCGGGAAAGTCCACTTTACTGCGCGTCGTCGCCGGCCTCCTGAGACCGGAGAAGGGCACTGTCATCTTCCGCGACGGAGAGGGCCGGGAAGACAGGCATCCCGGCGAGGCCAGCCACTACCTTGGCCATCGGAATGCAATGAAGAATGAACTTACGGTTGCAGAGAACCTCGATTTCTGGCGTAGCTTTCTCGGAAATACAGGCTTCTCCGTCGAGGATGCGGCTAACGCCGTCGGCCTGTCGGGGATAACCCATCTTCCCTTCGGTTACCTCTCCGCCGGCCAGCAGCGCCGGATAGCTTTCGCCAAATTGCTCGTCGCCCACCGCCCCGTCTGGATCCTCGACGAACCCACGGCGGCACTCGATGCCAGCGCCGACCGGCTGTTCGCCAGCTTGATCGAAGCGCATCTGGCCGAAGGCGGCATCGTGCTGGCGGCGACGCACCAGCCGCTGGGATTGAAGAATGCGCAGGAGTTGAAGATGACGGGTTTTGCCGGTGTGGATGCGGGGGTATGGGGATGATGGTTTGCGGTTGTTTGCAAGGACATGACGTGAAAACCCCACCCCAACCCCTCCCCACAAGGGGGAGGGGCTACCGTGCGGCGCTGCCTCATACTAACCGCATCGTCGCAATCTGCAGAACGGCAACAACGTACACCCCGCTTGCGTTTGGCCGTCGTCGGAGACCGCAGCTTAGCCCCTCCCCCTTGTGGGGAGGGGTTGGGGAGGGGTTTTCCTCTACCGCTTGGAACAGGTTTTCCTCACCCATCAGGGAAAAGCACCCCGAATGACCGCCCTCTTCCTCCGCGATCTCAAACTCTCGATCCGCGCCGGCGGCGGTGCGCTGATCGGGGTGCTGTTCTTCCTCACGATCGTCGCCGTTATTCCCTTCGGCGTCGGTCCCGATCTCAAACTTCTCTCCCGCATCGGCCCCGCCATCGTTTGGATCGGCGCGCTGCTTGCCGCCCTCCTCGGCCTCGACCGCCTGTTCCAGGCCGAGCGCGACGACGGATCGCTCGACCTGATGCTCATGCAGGACACGCCGCTTGTCCTGACCGTGCTGGTCAAATGCTTCGCCCACTGGACGGCGACCAGCCTGCCGCTGGTGATTGCCTCGCCGTTGCTCGGCCTGTTCATGAACATGGACGAGACGGCGATTGCTGCCACTATGCTGACGCTGCTCGTCGGCTCGCCAGCCATCACCTTCATTGGCGCCGTCGGCGCCGCCGTCGCCGTCGCCCTGCCCCGCGGCGGCCTGCTGGTCTCGATCCTGGTGTTGCCGCTGACCATACCGGTGCTGATCTTCGGCGTCAGCGCCACCTATGCCGCCGTCGAGGATCCCGCTCCGTTCCTGCCACCCTTCCTCATCCTCATCGCGCTGACCCTGTTCTTCGCGGTCATCGGTCCGGCCGCTGCCGCCGTTGCACTGCGAAACACGACGGATTGATTGGCATTCGATTGCGGGAAAAGCCGGATCAAGATAAGGAAGCGGACATGAGCGAAACGAGCCTTGCCATCAGCAAATTCAGCGACCTCGCCAACCCGACGCGGTTCCTGGCGCTGGCGGCGCGCATCATTCCGTGGCTGGCCGGCATTACCGCCCTCTGTTTTGCGGTCGGCCTCTATCTCAGCTTCTCCACGGAAGGCGATTACCAGCAGGGCGAGACCGTGCGCATCATGTATATCCATGTGCCCTCGGCCTGGCTGTCGATGATGTGCTATACGATCATGAGCTGCTCTGCGATCGGCACGCTGGTCTGGCGCCATCCGCTGGCCGACGTCTCCGCCAAGGCCGCGGCCCCGCTCGGCGCCGCCTTCACCCTGCTCGCCCTCGTCACCGGCTCGCTCTGGGGCAAGCCGATGTGGGGCACCTGGTGGGTGTGGGATGCGCGGCTGACCTCCGTTTTCGTTCTCTTCCTGATGTATCTCGGTCTGATCGCGCTCAGCCGTGCTATCGACGATCCGTCGAAGGCCGCGCGCGTTTCCGCCGTGCTCATCCTCGTCGGCTTCGTCAATATCCCGATCATCAAATTCTCGGTCGAGTGGTGGAACACGCTGCATCAGTCGGCAAGCGTGATGCGCCTTGATGGCCCGGCGATCGATCCGGAATTCCTGCGGCCGCTCTTCGTCATGGCGATCGCCTTCACCCTGCTCTTCTTCACGCTGCATATCATGGCGATGAGGAACGAGATCTGGCGCCGCCGCATCGCCGCCCAGCGCCGTCTCGCCGCCCGTATGGCCAGCCGCGAGGAACAGATTTGACGCACACCTTCTACGTCTACGCATCCTATGGCTTTGCCGCTCTCGTGACGATCGCTGTCACGCTCTGGACCTGGGCCGACGGCCAGGCGCGTCGCCGTGAGCTCGCAGCCTTGGAAGCCGCCGGCATCCGCCGCCGCTCGGCGCGTGCAAAGGACGGCGAATGAGCGAAGCGCCTGAAACCACGACCGCCACATCGCGCGGACTTGGCCGTTATGCGCTGGCGCTTCTGCCGCTGATCGTCTTCGGCGGCATTGCGGCGACGGCGGCAAAGATGCTCTACGACCAGGATTTCCACGGCAAGAACATCACCGAAATCCCCTCCGCCCTGATCGGCACCAAGGCACCGGCACTGAACCTGCCGCCGCTCGACGGCGCCAATCTGCCGGCGCTGACCGATGCGGCCATCAAGGGCAAGCTGACCCTCGTCAACGTCTTCGCCTCCTGGTGCGTGCCCTGCCGCGCCGAACATCCCGTGTTGAAGGAACTGGCGAAAGACGGACGGCTGAACATCGTCGCCATCAATTACAAGGACCAGAACGACAACGCCCTGCGTTTCCTCGGCGAACTCGGCAATCCTTATCAGGCGATCGGCATCGACCCGAACGGCAAGGCGGCGATCGACTGGGGCGTCTACGGCATTCCGGAAAGCTACCTCGTCAGCCCCGACGGCACGATCCTCTACAAACGCGTCGGCCCCTTCGACGATATCAGCCTGAAGGAAGGGCTGTTTCCGGCGATGGAAAAGGCGCTGGAGAAGCCGGGTTCGTAAGTTTCATCTCGGGTGAAGACCCCTCCCCAACCCCTCCCCACAAGGGGGAGGGACTTATATGACGCGCTGTATGGCGCCAAGCAGCAGCCTTTCCGCGGATGAAACGGTGAAGTGGAATAAGACGGGCGCCGCACTCAAGCCCCTCCCACCTGTGGGGAGGGGTTGGGGAGGGGTTTTCTTCTGACCTGGCCTAAACCCCGCCCTGCCAGACCTTGATCGCCTCCACCGGCCAGATCAGCATCACCACATTGAGCGTCAGATTATCGCGGATCACATAGCCGGTGAAAATCTCGAAGAAGAGGGCGATCGCCACCGTCAGCGCCACCGGCGCGCGCGATGCGAAGAAGAAGCCGATGCACATGAACACGGTGTCCATTGCCGAATTCAGGATGCTGTCGCCGTAATAGTCGAGTGCGATCGTCGCCGTGCGGTAGCGGTCGATGATCAGCGGTGAATTTTCCAGCAGCTCCCAGCCGGATTCGATGACGAGCGCCAGCAGCAGCTTTGCCGCCAGCGGCTTGCGGCGCAGGACGAGATGGCCGAGCCCGTAGAACAGGAAGCCGTGGATGATATGCGACGGCGTGTACCAGTCCGACAGATGCTGCGAATTGCCGCTGGTGTTGACCCCGCCCTCCCATAGCTTGACATAACCGCAGGCGCAGATCGGCACGCGGCCCATCATATATTCGGCAACGATCTGGGCGACCAGCACTGCTAGGCAGGCGACGAACCAGAAACTTTGGTGTCCGACACGATATTCGGCCTCTGTAGCGCTCACTTTTCGCCATCCGTTTCCACATTGATGCTATGCTTCAGAATGAGCGGCATCTGTGACATGGTGAAAATGAGGGTGATCGGAATATTGCCCCACACCTTGAAGACCACCCAAGCATTGTCTGCTGCTTTCATATCAGGCTGATAGTACCAGTTAAAACCACGCCAGACGACCTCGTTAAGGACCGCGCAGAATAGAAAGAAAATGCCCCAGCGAATGGTAAGCTTACGCCAGCCCTCAGCATCGAGTTCGAAGGCGGTGTTGAACACGTAGCCGAGCAGCGATTTCCCAAAGACAAGTCCCCCGAGCAACACAACGCCAAAGAGCCCGTTGATGATCGTGGGCTTCATCTTGATGAAGGTTTCGTTCTGCAGGTAGATTGCCAGCGCGCCGACGATAACCACCACCAGACCGGAGACGAAAGGCATCACCGGTAAGTGCCCAAGCACAATCTTCGAAACGACAAGCGAGACGATCGTCGCTGTCATAAAGAGCGCAGTAGCAATGAAAAGCGGCCCTCCGAGCGCAACCAGGGCCGGAAACTTTCCCGCCAGCCACTCAGCACGCAGGTTGGCAAAGAAGAAGATCAGCAGCGGCCCGAGTTCCAGCGCCAGCTTCAGCAGCGGATGATGCCGGTCGGCCGGGGTCGGGGTGATATCGCTTTCGGTGCTCATGCGTTCGTCAAACCTGCTATTCCTGACAATCTGGTTGCCGGCCGTGCCTTGCAGGCTCTCGGCGGCATATCTGTGGCATCATTGCGGAAGTCCGGCAATGGCATGGGCGAAATCCTCGGCTTCGAATGGCTCCAGATCGTCGACGCCCTCGCCGATCCCGATGAAATAGACCGGCAGCTTGTGCTTGGCGGAGATAGCGACGAGGATGCCGCCGCGTGCCGTGCCGTCGAGCTTGGTCATGATCAGCCCGTTGACGCCGGCGACGTTGCGGAAGATCTCGACTTGGCTTAGCGCATTCTGTCCCGTCGTCGCGTCGAGCGTCTGCAGCACGGTGTGCGGCGCATCGGGATCGAGCTTGCCGAGCACGCGCACAATCTTCTCGAGCTCGGCCATCAGCTCGGCCTTGTTCTGCAGGCGGCCGGCGGTATCGACGATCAGCACGTCGCATTTTTTCGCCTTGGCCTGTTCGAAGGCGTCATAGGCAAGGCCGGCGGCATCGGCGCCAAGCTTGGTGCCGACGAATTCCGAGTTCGTCCGCTCGGCCCAGATCTTCAGCTGCTCGATCGCTGCCGCGCGGAACGTATCGCCGGCCGCCAGCATCACCTTCAACCCGGCACCGGATAGCTTCGCCGCCAGCTTGCCGATCGTCGTCGTCTTGCCGGTACCGTTGACGCCGACGACGAGGATGACATGTGGCTTGTGCGAGAGATCGAGCTGCAGCGGCTTGGCGACCGGCTTCAGGACCTTGGCGATTTCGGACGCCATGATCCGGCTGACATCCTCGCCGGTGACATCCTTGCCATAGCGCTCGGACGCCAGCGTATCGGTGACGCGCAGCGCGGTCTCGACGCCGAGATCGGCCTGGATCAACAGGTCTTCGAGATCCTGCAGCGTCTCGTCGTCGAGCTTGCGCTTGGTGAAGAGCGCGGTGATCTGGCCGGTCAGCTGCGAGGAGGTGCGCGCCAGACCGTTGCGCAGCCGCTGGAACCAGCTGAGTTTCGGCTGCGGGGTGATGGGCTGCGGTTCGACGATTGCCGGGCCGGTGGCGAAGCCTTTGGGGAGGATGGGCTCAACGGCTGGCGCCGGCTCCATCTCCGATGACGGCAGGGGCGTTTCGGCGGAAAGCTCGCGATCGGCGGCTTCCCCCCCTACCCTGCCGGGCATCCCCCCCACAGGTGGGGGGAAACTCGCGGCGATGTCTTCCGCCGCATTGACTGCATCATCCGCAGCGACGGGTTCACTCTCCACATCTGCAGGAGCACTCTCCGCATCTATTGATTGGCGAGCGGCATCCAACTGTTCAGTCCCCCCACCTGTGGGGGGGACGCCCGGCAGGGTAGGGGGGGTATCTTCCTTCGCTTCCTCTTCGGCCTCCAGCAGCGACAACGGCACGACACCCATATCGCCGAGCTGATCGGCCGGCAGCAACACGTCCGTTTCAGCCTCGACTGGCTCCTCTATCTCACCCTCGCCGATATCCGCCGCCGGCCCGCCGGCCGTATCCATTTCCTCGGGCAGCACCGGATCATCGGCGACCGGCAGATCTTCGGCGCGCGAACGCCGCTCCAGCTCCTTGTCGACCGCCTCGGGCACGGACTCTTCAGCCGGCTTGCCGAAGGTGAAGACCTTTTTGATGAAACTGAGCGCCATGGGGATTCCGTGAAAAGTCAGGCCGCCGCGGCCGTCAATTGCATGTCGAGGTGCTTGCCATTGTGGCCGGTGATCGTGGCCGGCACAAGTTCGCCGGGACGAAGGCCGGGTGCTGCCACCAGCGTGAAGTTTTCCGTATGCGCCAGGCCATTGTTTTCGACAAGCAGCCATTGCCGGGTTCCGATCATGCGATCGAGATGGGATAGATGCAGCCTATGTCCAGCGGCGCGCAGCCTGGCGGCGCGCTCCTTGACCAGCGACCGGTCGAGCTGCGGCATGCGGGCAGCCGGCGTGCCGGGACGCGGGCTGTAGGGAAAGACGTGCAGATGCGCGATGTCGGCCTCTTCGGCCAGTTGCACCGCATTGCCGAACATCTCTTCCGTCTCCGTCGGGAAACCGGCGATGATATCGGCGCCGAAGCTCATCTCGGGACGCAGACGGCGCGCCTCCTCGATGAAACGCAGTGCATCGGCGCGTGAATGCCGGCGCTTCATCCGCTTCAGGATCATGTCGTCGCCATGCTGCAGCGACAGATGCAGATGCGGCATGAAGCGCGGCTCGTCGGCAATGAGATCCATCAGATGCACATCGGCCTCGATGCTGTCGATCGAGGAAAGCCTAAGGCGGCGGATATCGGGGAGCTGCTTCAAAAGCGTCTTCGCCAGCAGCCCGAGCGTCGGCGCCCCCGGCAGATCGCCGCCATAGCTGGTGGCATCGACCCCGGTCAGCACGATCTCGCGATAGCCGCTGTCGGCGAGCTTGCGGGCCTGGTCGACGACCGCCCCCATCGGCACGGAGCGGGAATTGCCGCGGCCATAGGGAATGATGCAGAAGGTACAGCGGTGGTCGCAGCCGTTCTGCACCTGGATGAAGGCGCGCACATGGCCGTCGATGTGCCTCACCATCTGCGGCGCCGTCGCCTTGACGCTCATGATATCGTTGACGCGGAGCTTCTCCTGAGCCGAAACGCCGAAATCCGGCAGGCCGCGATAGGAGGCGCTCGAAAGCTTCTCCTCGTTGCCGAGCACGGCATCGACCTCCGCCATTTCGGCGAAGGTCTCTTTCTCAGTCTGCGCGGCACAGCCGGTGACGATAATGCGGGCATGCGGGTTGTCGCGCCGGACCCGGCGGATCGCTTGGCGAGCCTGGCGAACGGCCTCGCCGGTCACGGCACAGGTATTGACCAGAATGGCATTGTTGAGCCCGGCCTTCTCAGCCTGCGCCTTCATCACTTCGGATTCATATGTGTTGAGGCGGCAGCCGAAGGTAATGACTTCGATGCCGCTCACTGCGCCCCCACCTCTCGGGTACCGTCGCGCGACCACGAACCCGTCGAGGGATCGAGCCTGCCCGACCATTCCCATTCGGCCGGGCCGGTCATGATGACGTGATCGTCGCGCTCGCGCCATTCGATCGAAAGCACAGCCGGCGGCTTGGCGCTTGCCACATTGATCGTCACCTTGCGGCCGGTGCGCCCGGTGCGCGCGGCGCTGACTGCGGCAGAACAGGCGGCCGAGCCGCAGGCGAGCGTCAGTCCGGCGCCGCGCTCCCAGGTCCGCGTCGTCATCGATGCCGGCGAGGTCACCTGCGCCAGCGTGATATTGGCGCGCTCGGGAAACATCGGATGGTTTTCGAGCAGCGGCCCGAAGCGGGCGAGATCATAGGACATCACGTCCCGGTCCACCCAGAAGATCGCATGCGGATTGCCCATCGACATGACAGACGGCGAATGCAGCACCGGATTGTCGATCGGGCCGATCTGCAGTTCGATGCGGCTGGTGTCGTGGAATTCTTCCGCCAGCGGGATCTTCTGCCAATCGAACACCGGCCGGCCCATATCGACGGAGATCGTCCCGTCCTCGTGTTCGACGGCGTTGAGAATGCCGGCGACCGTCTGGAAGGTGAAGGCCTTGCGGCCGGTCTCGGCGGCCAGCGCCTGCACGACACAACGCGTGCCGTTGCCGCAGGCCTGCGCCTTCGAGCCGTCGGAATTCAGGATATCGATGAAGGCATCGGTGCCGTCGGCCTTCGGATCATGGATCGCCATGATCTGGTCGAACTCGGTCGCAGGATCGGCATTAAGTGCCACCGCCGCAGCTGGCGTCACCTTATCCGGCCGGCCGCGCATATCGACGACCAGGATCTTGTTGCCAAGCCCGTTCATCCTCGCGAATTCGACCGTTGCGCTCATGATATCTTCCGTCCGTGTTTCCGCTGTATATGGCGGAAATGCGAAGGAATTACCAGTGGGTGAGTGCCGCGCAGCTATAGCCGCCGGCCGCCCTTTGGAGGCCGTCCGGTTTTACCGCTCAACACCGTCGGAAGCAAAAGACGCCGCATGCGCTTCGACGATGGCGGCGGTAATGACTTTTCTCAGCTCGTAGACCAGCGAACGGGACCGTTTGCGATCCAGATCCTGTGCTGCTTTTGCAAGACTAAGGCCTTCGTTCAGAACAATATGATGGGCCCGTGCCAGTGCCCAGCTTTCAATATCAGGATTGATCATTCGTATCTCCGCCGGATCATCCGGCATCAAGGATATTCACGAATCATTTTACACGATGCACTTAAGTAGAAAGTAGAATCATAAGCGCAATATTTTGCAACTGGCCTCTATGGCGTTTGGACTGTTCGCGGGAAATTTAGCCGGCCGTGCCCGACCGCGCAGGTTTGCGCAACCCCCGCTATGCGGCCTTTAGTCCGCATTCGCTTGACTTTCGCGCCGCTTTCCTGTTTATCGCGCCCAATCCGCGACGAGCCGCATGACTCCGAGCCGCCGACCGGGACCTGAGATCCCGGAGGTCAACACCCGACAGCGCGATGCGCCCTCGGGTGCTTTTTGGCTTTGCGTCTTGTTTTCGTCAAGGAAAAGCACGACGTTTCCGGGCATATCGAACCCGCCCGAAACGTATCAAGGAAGAGCCCATGTTTGAAAACCTCCAGGACCGTCTTGGATCCATTCTGAATGGACTGACAGGCCGTGGCGCGCTTTCGGAAGCCGATGTTTCCGCAGCGCTGCGCGAGGTTCGCCGTGCGCTGCTGGAGGCCGACGTCGCGCTCGACGTCGTGCGTTCCTTCACCGACCGCGTGCGGGAAAAGGCCGTCGGCGCCGAGATCCTGAAGTCGATCAAACCCGGTCAGATGGTCGTCAAGATCGTCCATGACGAACTGATCGAAATGCTGGGCGGCGAAGGCGTCGGCATCGACCTGCATGCGGCCGCCCCCGTCGTCGTCATGATGGTCGGCCTGCAGGGCTCGGGCAAGACGACGACGACAGCCAAAATCGCCCATCGCCTGTCGACGCGCGATAAGAAGAAGGTGCTGATGGCGTCGCTCGACACGCGTCGTCCGGCAGCCCAGGAGCAGCTTCGCCAGCTCGGCGCCCAGGCCAGCATAGACACACTGCCCATTATTTCAGGCCAGTCGCCGACCGATATCGCCGCCCGCGCCGTGCAGGCGGCGAGACTCGGCGGCCATGACGTCGTCATCCTCGACACTGCCGGCCGCACGCATATCGACGAGCCCTTGATGGTCGAGATGGCCGACATCAAGAAGCGCTCGAACCCGCATGAAATCCTGCTGGTCGCCGACTCGCTCACCGGTCAGGACGCCGTCAACCTCGCCCGCAACTTCGACGACCGTGTCGGCATCACCGGCCTGGTGCTGACCCGCATGGACGGCGACGGCCGCGGCGGTGCCGCCCTTTCGATGCGCGCCGTCACCGGCAAGCCGATCAAGCTGATCGGCGTCGGCGAGAAGATGAGCGAGCTGGAGGAGTTTCATCCCCGCCGTATCGCCGACCGCATCCTCGGCATGGGCGACATCGTCTCGCTCGTCGAGCGCGCGGCCGAGAATATCGACGCCGAGAAGGCGGCCGCCATGGCCGCCAAGATGGCCAAGGGCAAATTCGATCTCGACGACCTCGCCGATCAGCTGCGCCAGATGCAGAAGATGGGCGGCATGGGCGGCATCATGGGGATGATGCCCGGCATGGCCGGGATGAAGGACAAGATGGCCGCAGCCGGCCTCGACGACAAGCTTTTCGGCCGTCAGATCGCCATCATCCAGTCGATGACCAGGGCCGAGCGCGCCAACCCCGACCTGCTCAAGCATTCGCGCAAGAAGCGCATCGCCGCCGGTTCCGGCACCGATGCCGCCGCCATCAATAAGCTTCTGAAGATGCACCGCCAGATGGCCGACATGATGAAGATGATGGGCGGCAAGGGCAAAGGCGGCATGATGAAGCAGATGATGGGCGGCCTTGCCGGCAAGATGGGGCTTGGCGGCGGCCTAGGCGGCATGCCCGATCTCTCCAATATCGATCCCCGGCAGCTCGAGGCCTTGCAGAAGCAGGCGGAAGCGGCGGGGCTTGGAAAGCCGGGTGGGGGTATGCCCGGTCTCGGCGGCCTGCCGGGTGGTTTGCCTGGCCTCGGCGGCGCCAAGCTGCCGGGTCTCGGCGGTGGTTTCCCGGGATTGCCCGGCTTGCCGAAGAAGAAGTGAAAGGATCGCTTGCCCCATGATTGATCCGAACGTCAAAGCCCAGCTCGCGAGCTATCGTCAGTCGATCGACAATATCGACGCCGCGCTCGTGCACATGCTGGCCGAACGCTTCCGGTGCACCAAAGAGGTCGGCGTGCTGAAGGCCAAATACAATCTGCCGCCGGCCGATCCGGCGCGCGAGGAATACCAGATCGAACGCCTTCGCCAGTTGGCGAAAGCCGCCAATCTGGACCCGGATTTCGCCGAGAAGTTCCTGAACTTCGTCATCAAGGAAGTCATCCGGCATCATGAGCAGATCGCTGCGGATCACGCTGAACAGAGCGCCACAGCCCGATAACCCGCCTGATCACTGATCAGGCGATCAAAGAAAAGCCTAAGGAGTAAAGAACATGGCACTGAAAATTCGTCTCGCCCGCGGTGGCTCCAAGAAGCGCCCGTATTACCACGTCGTTCTCGCCGATGCGCGCAGCCCGCGTGACGGCCGCTTCCTGGAAAACCTCGGCTCCTGGAACCCGATGCTCGCCAAGGACGACGAGAAGCGCGTTCAGCTGAACGCCGAGCGCATCAAGCACTGGATCGAAAACGGCGCCCAGCCGACCGACCGCGTTCTGCGCTTCCTCAATGAAGCCGGCGTTGCCAAGCGCGAAGCCAAGAACAACCCGGTCAAGGCAAAGCCGGGCAAGCGCGCTCAGGAACGCGCCGCTGAAAAGGCTCAGAAGATCGCTGACGCCGCCGCTGCTGCCGACGCCGCGGAATAATCGGGACAATTCCCTGATCGGACGGGCGGCATGGCGACATGCCGCCCGTTTTCGTTTCCAATTGATCGCACTTCGTTTATGAGAAACCTGTCTTTCGGCTTCACATGAAGGAACCCATGACAAAGCTTGAAAACCCCGTTCTGATGGCGACGATCGGCGGCGCGCAAGGTCTCCGTGGAGAGGTGCGCGCCAAGGCCTACACGGCCGATCCGAGCGCCCTTGGCGATTACGGCCATCTGCACAGCATGGACGGCCGCAGCTTCGAAGTCCTCGAAATCCGCGAGACGAAGAATGTCGTCGTCGTCCGTTTCCGCGGCGTCAACGACCGCAATGCCGCCGAGGCGCTGAACGGGCTCGAACTCTATATCGAGCGCGACAATCTGCCGGACGAGGAGCTTGAAGACGACGAGTTCTACTATGCCGATCTCGAAGGCCTGGAAGCACGCGACGACAAGGGTGCCAGCTATGGCACGGTCACCGGCGTCTTCGATTTCGGCGCCGGCGATTTGCTGGAACTCAAGGGTCCGGGCAAGCGACCGGTGCTGATCCCCTTCTCCGAAGCCTCGGTGCTGGAAATCGACCTCGAGGCCGGCACGCTGCTGATCGACCCGCTGGCGGCGGGATTGGTCGACGATGCCGAAGAGCTTTCGAAATTCACCGCGGACAAGCCGAAAAAGAAGAAGTGATGGCTTTCCGGGCGAGCGTGCTGACACTCTATCCGGAAATGTTTCCGGGACATCTGGGCTTCTCGCTCGCCGGCAAGGCGATGGAGCGCGGGCAATGGTCGCTGGATGCGGTGCAGATCCGCGATTTCACCACCGACAAGCACCGCACCGTCGACGACACCCCGGCCGGCGGCGGCGCCGGCATGGTGCTGAAACCTGACGTTCTCGCGCGTGCGATCGACAGCACCGCGGAAAACGATACCCGCCCGCGCCTGCTGATGAGCCCGCGCGGCCGGCCGCTGACGCAGGAGCGCGTGCGCGCGCTTGCTTCGGGCGATGGCGTCATCATAGTCTGTGGCCGCTTCGAGGGCGTCGACCAGCGGGTGATCGAGGCGCGCGGGCTGGAGGAGGTCTCGATCGGCGACTACGTGCTGTCAGGCGGCGAGCCGGCGGCGCTGATCGTGCTCGACGCGATCATCCGCATCCTGCCCGGCGTCATGGGCAACGATCTTTCCGGCCTGCACGAAAGCTTCGAAGGCGGGCTGCTGGAACATCCGCATTATACCAGGCCGCAGGCGTGGGAAGGCCGGGAAATTCCGGCGATCCTGACCTCTGGCAATCACGGCGCCATCGAGAAATGGCGGCACCAGGAAGCGGTGCGGCTGACGCGGGAGCGGCGGCCGGACCTTCTGGAAAAGGCGAAAACCGAGAAAAACGGCTGATACCAGCCTCCCTTTCACAAAAATGTCGTGCGAGGGATGACAAGCCCCGGCCTTTCGTGTATTGGCGCACGCGGAAATGGGGTTATCCCCGTCTGCCAGCAAACAAAGAATGGCGAACCCGCTCCCGCCCTGAAGGGCAAAGTCCTGAGGCCAGTTCCAAAGGATTCAGTGTCGAGCGCTCTGGCTGTTTCAGAAGAACCAAAGGTTAAGACGATGAACATCATTCAGCAGCTTGAGGCCGAACAGGCCGCCAAGATCGAAGCCAAGCGCACGCTTCCCGAATTTTCCCCGGGCGATACCGTCCGTGTCAACGTGAAGGTCACGGAAGGCAACCGTACCCGCGTTCAGGCCTATGAAGGCGTCTGCATCGCCCGCTCCGGCGGCGGCCTGCAGGAAAACTTCACGGTCCGCAAGATCTCCTACGGTGAAGGCGTCGAGCGCGTATTCCCGGTCTACTCGCCGATGATCGAAAGCGTCGACGTCGTTCGCCGCGGTAAGGTCCGCCGCGCCAAGCTCTATTACCTGCGTGATCGTCGTGGCAAGTCTGCCCGTATCGTTGAAGACACCGGCGTGCGCGCCCGCAAGCTCAACGACGCCGAGCGCGCCGCCATCGCCGAGGAAAAGGCACGCATCGAAGCTGAAAAGATTGCAGCAGCTCAGGCGCTCGCCGCCGAGAAGGCAGCAGCCGAAGCAGCAGAAGCCAAGGCCGCTGCTGAAGCAGCAGCCGCTGCCGCCGCAGCGGAACCGGCAGCAGAATAAGATCTGCGCACGCAAAATTCTTTCGCTTGGAAAGGCGGCCTTCGGGTCGCCTTTTCTCTTTTTTGCTTGGGCACGCAGCCGGCGGCCTTGCCTTCGGCACGTTTTCCGTGACAATTTTCGCCGTTCAATCCCGGAGAGCCGTTCCATGCTGTTTCGTCGTACTGTCCTTGCGAGCTTCGCCGCCCTTGCGCTTGCACCCTTGGCCGCATCGGCTGCTGAGCTGCCCAATCTTGGCGGAAAGAACGTCGTCGTCGTGACCGAGAACGCCTACCCGCCGCTGCAGTTCGTCGACCCGAAATCCGGCAAGCCGATCGGCTGGGAATATGATGCGATGAGCGAAATCGCCAAGCGGCTGAATTTCAAGGTCGAATACCAGAACACCAGCTGGGACGCGATGATCCAGGCGGTGTCCGACGGCCAGTACAATATCGGCATGACCGGCATCACCATCAAGGACGATCGCAAGCAGAAGGTGGATTTCTCCGATCCCTATATGCGTTCGCAGCAGTTCATGCTGGTGCGCGGCGACGAGAAACGTTTCACCGATGGAAAGTCCTTCGCCGCATTCAAGGATGGCCTGGTCGGCGCCCAGCCCGGCACCACGCCCTTCTACACCGCCGTTTACGAGGTGCTCGACGGCAATGAGCAGAACCCGCGCATCAAGCTCTTCGAAACCTTCGGCGCCACCGTTCAGGCGCTGAAGGCCGGCGACGTCGATGTGGTGCTGACCGACGGCACCGCCGGCAAGGGTTATGTCGATGCCTCGAACGGCGCCCTGAAGCTGATCGGCGGGCCGCTCGGCACCGAGGATTTCGGCTTCATCTTCCCGAAGGGCTCCGATCTCGTCGCCCCCGTCAACGCCGCCATTTCAGTCCTCAAGGCCGACGGCACGCTGGATGCGCTGAACAAGAAGTGGTTCCTCGACTACAAGATGGGCGAATGACGCCGAGCCATAGCTGATGGCTTTGCGACCATCTCCCGACAGACACGTCAAGGACGACTATCCATGGTGGCTGGTCGCGCTCGTTGCGATCGGCATCGTCCTTGCCGCGGTCATCGTCACCAACGACATCTACGCCCAGGTCTTCCGCACCGTCGTCAACGGTGTCGGTATCACCGTCTTCGTGACGCTGGTCGCTTTCGTGCTCGCCACCCTGCTCGGCCTCGGAATCTGCCTGCTCGGCATGGCCGATAGCCCGGTGCTGCGCCAGATCGCACGCTTCTACATCGAGATCATCCGCGGTATCCCGATCCTGGTGCTCCTGTTCTACGTCGCCTTCGTCGGCGCTCCGGCCCTGGTTGCCGGCTATAATTTTCTGATTTCGCCGCTGGTGAGTTCAGGCATGGCCGAACCCATCCTGGTGCGCGATCTGTCGCTGATGTGGCGGGCGATCATCGCGCTGACGATCGGTTATTCCTCCTTCATCGCCGAAATCTTCCGGGCCGGCTTCCAGTCGGTCGATCTCGGCCAGATCGAGGCCGCCAAAGCACTCGGCCTTTCCCGCTACCGGCGTTTCCGCTCCGTCGTCTTCCCGCAGGCGATCCGGGTGATCTTCCCGCCGCTTTCCAACGATTTCGTCTCGATGGTCAAGGATTCATCACTCGTCTCCGTTCTCGGCGTCGCCGACATCACCCAGATGGGCAAGGTCTATGCCGCCGGCTCCTTCCGCTTCTTCGAGACCTATTCGATCGTCACCTATATCTACCTGATCCTGACGATCGGCCTGTCGCTGGCGCTACGGCGGACAGAGAAATGGATGAAGTCGCGGTAAAGCCGTGACACGCCGAGGAGACCGCGGAAGGGCTGTTGATGATTCAAATTGAAGCCGCCGCGAAAAATCGCTATATGCAGGCGATGGAATCCAAGTTCAGATGCACAGGCGCGCATATTTTCGTGCTGCAGGACCATTATCGCCTGCCGGCGCGGTTCTTTGCATGCGTGTCCGGTGCGCTCAACAGCCGACTTCGTTGATCGAATGACGGCCGGCGGAGCTTGATCCGCTTTTTACTCGATTTCCCAAAAGCATCCAAAAACGGACTTAACGCCATGAGCGCACCGCGTACCCTCTACGACAAGATCTGGGACGATCATCTGGTCGACGAACAGAAAGACGGCACCTGTCTTCTCTACATCGACCGCCACCTGGTCCACGAAGTCACCTCGCCGCAGGCGTTCGAAGGCCTGCGGATGACCGGCCGCAAGGTTCGCGCCCCGGAAAAGACGCTCGCCGTCGTCGACCATAACGTTCCGACCTCGCCCGACCGCCATCTCGGCATCAAGAACGAGGAAAGCCGCATCCAGGTGGAAGCGCTGGCGACCAACGCCGCCGAATTCGGCGTCGAATATTATTCGGCAAACGACAAGCGCCAGGGCATCGTTCACATCGTCGGTCCGGAACAGGGCTTCACCCTGCCCGGCATGACGATCGTCTGCGGCGACAGCCACACCTCGACGCACGGCGCCTTCGGCGCGCTGGCGCACGGCATCGGCACCTCCGAAGTCGAGCATGTGCTGGCGACCCAGACGCTGATCCAGAAGAAGGCGAAGAACATGCTGGTGCGGGTCGATGGCCTGCTGCCGCCGCACGTTACCGCCAAGGACATCATCCTCGCCATCATCGGCGAAATCGGCACCGCCGGCGGCACCGGCCACGTCATCGAATTTGCCGGCGAAGCGATCCGCTCGCTGTCGATGGAAGGCCGCATGACCATCTGCAACATGACCATCGAAGGCGGCGCCCGCGCCGGCCTGATCGCCCCTGACGAAAAGACCTTCGAATACATCAAGGGCAAGCCGCGCGCGCCGAAGGGCGAGGCGCTGGAGCAGGCGATCGCCTACTGGAAGACGCTGCAGACCGACGAGGGTGCGCATTACGACCGCGTCGTCGTGCTCGATGCCGCCAGCCTGCCGCCGATCGTCTCCTGGGGCTCCTCGCCCGAGGACGTCATCTCCGTCCAGGGCATCGTTCCCAATCCCGACGATATCCAGGACGAGACCAAGCGCACCTCCAAATGGCGCGCGCTCGACTATATGGGCCTGAAGCCCGGCACCAAAATGACCGACATCACGCTTGATCGCGTCTTCATCGGCTCCTGCACCAACGGCCGCATCGAGGATCTGCGCGAAGTCGCCAAGGTGGTCGAAGGCAAGACGGTTGCCGCAACCGTCGATGCGATGATCGTTCCGGGCTCCGGCCTCGTCAAGGAACAGGCGGAAGCAGAGGGCCTCGACAAGATCTTCAAGGCCGCCGGCTTCGACTGGCGCGAGCCGGGCTGCTCCATGTGCCTTGCCATGAACGACGACCGCCTGAAGCCGGGCGAGCGCTGCGCCTCGACCTCGAACCGCAACTTCGAAGGCCGCCAGGGCTTCAAAGGCCGCACGCACCTCGTCTCGCCGGCAATGGCGGCGGCGGCGGCGATTGCCGGTCATTTCGTCGATATCCGCGAGTGGAACTGATCCCTCGTCCGACGGGAAGAGTATGAAAACCGCCCGATGCGCTCCGCGCGCATCGGGCGGTTTTGCTTTCTATGGCGGCTGCGCCCTATCCCGCTGTAATTCAACGGGTAAGCCCGTTTGTGGATGGCCCGCTTTGCCAATTTCATCCTTTCGGGCAATCGACATCGGAAAACGCCTGTGGCCTCATCGATATGGGGCGCGATACACGACAGATCCCGTTCAGGCCTTCGGCGAACACCGCGCCATCGAGGGAAGGGCCATGAGGCAGAAAATAGTACGGAGTTTACTGCAAGCCAGCCTGTTCGTGTTTGCATCCCTGACATCGATCGACACCGCCGGCGCCGGGACCCTCCATCCCGCGATCGCAGTTATGGCGCCGTCCGGCCTGCTGCAGCAGGTCGCGCAAAACGAGATCCCATCCCTCAACGGATATCGCGGCTATGGCAGCCCCCGGCCCGGCTATATCAAGAGCTCGAACGGCTATTGGTATCCCGCGCGGGCTTTCAACACTTCTGACGAATATACCGGCTCGATCGGACGGCCACAGCGCATGAACAATAGCTGTGACTTCGGCTTTGCCCCGACGAACGGATCGTCGAACTGCAATTACTGATCGAAGTCCGCATTCTCCGTCATGCGGCAGTCGCCGCGGGTAGTTTACCCGGAAGACCGCCGCAGCAATTGTTTTAGCGCTGATCGCAACGGTGATCAGAAAGTTGCCGTCATCGGGTCCGGCCCCATGCGGGCGCCGGCGCTGTCGAGCCTGGCAATCGCCGCCATATCGTCGGCATCGAGCTTGAAGTCGAACACCTGGAAATTCTCCTCGATGCGCGACGGCGTCACCGACTTCGGGATGACGACGAGGCCGGTGTCGAGGTGCCAGCGGATGATGACCTGAGCCGGCGTCTTGCTATGTTTCCGGGCGATCTCACCGATAACGGGGTTCGAGATGAACTTGCCCTGGCCGAGCGGGCTCCAGGATTCAGTGGCGATACCAAGTTTCCTGTGCGCCTCCTGCGCCGCTTTCTGCTGAAAGTCGGGATGCAGCTCGATCTGGTTGATGACCGGAACGACGCCGGTTTCGCCGATGATGCGCTCCAGATGTTCGGGACAGAAATTCGACACGCCGATCGAGCGGGCGCGGCCCTCTTCGCGGATGCGCACGAAGGCCTTCCAGGTTTCGGTGTAGAGGCCGCGATGCGGCGACGGCCAGTGAACGAGATAGAGGTCGACATAGTCGGAACCGAGCTTCTTCAGACTGCCGTCGAAGGCGCTGAGCGTATTGTCGTAGCCCTGGTCGGTGTTTCTGAGCTTGGTGGTGACGAAGATGTCCTTGCGGTCGAGGCCGGAGGCGCGGATGCCTTCGCCGACACCCTCTTCGTTGTCGTAGCCGGACGCCGTATCGATATGGCGATAGCCGGCGGCAATCGCCGCGCGCACCGTCGGAGCGGCGATCTCCTGCGGCGTCTGCCAGACACCGAGGCCGACCTGGGGAATGGAATGTCCGTCATGGAAAGTGATGATGGGTTGAGCGGTCACACTATATCTCCGGGAGTTTGAAGAATTGGACGAGGCATGAATTGCGCCCGCACTTTGGAGCGTCCCGGAGCGCATTTCAGCCTGAGCGCTCGGTCACCGGAAAGATATAGGCAGCCGGATCCGGATGACAATCAGAGGACCCGGACAATCGTCCCCTTCCGAAGATGCGGCAGAAGCCGGCGCATGTCGCGCAGGCTGACCGCCACGCAACCGGCCGTCGGCTCGTAGCCTGGGCGGATGAGATGGAAGAAGATCGCCGAGCCGCGATTGCGCACCCGCGAGGAGATGTTCCAGTCCATCACCAGGCAGATGTCGTAAAGCCCGTCGCTGCGCCGCATCTCCTCATGGCTTGCGCCGAACGGCGCCCGGACGAGGCGGTTATAGCTGGCGTTGCCGGGCTGATCACACCAGAGCATGTCGGCGCGGATTCGGCGGATGGGAAGCGGGGTAGCAAGCCGGCCGTTGCGCTCACCGCGCCGGAAGCCGGATATCAGCCGCATCGAGGCGATCGGCGTGGCGCCGTCGCCCTCGCGTTTGATCACGCTGCGGCCGGAGCGGCCGATCGCGGCAGGGACGGTGATCGCGCCGAGCCGGACGATCGCCCGGCTCTTGCGCCCGGGCGCCGGCCGCACCACGATCGTCGACGGCTTCACCCCCGGCGCCCGCCTTGTTTTTTCCATTTTTCTCGCATGTCTTGCATTGTCTGGGGCTCCGATTGAAATCATATCAAAACCTGCGCTGCAACGGCCCGCCGCGCGATCCTTGCCAAATGAGGAATTTGGCGTAGGACTAGGGGACTTAACATGAGGAAAGCAAGGGCATGACCGCACGCACCATTCTTTTGGTGGATGACGACGATGACCTTCGTCAGACGCTGACGGAGCAATTGTCGCTGTATGAGGAATTTTCGGTTCTGCAGGAAGCCAACGCCGGCAAGGGTGTTGCCACCGCCCGCTCGACGCCGGTCGACCTCTTGATCATGGATGTCGGCCTGCCCGATATGGATGGCCGCGAGGCGGTCAAGCTGCTGCGCAAGGGCGGCTTCAAGGCGCCGATCATCATGCTGACCGGCCACGATACCGATTCGGATACGATCCTCGGCCTCGAAGCCGGCGCCAACGATTATGTCACCAAGCCTTTCCGCTTCGCCGTGCTGCTCGCGCGCATCCGGGTGCAGCTGCGCCAGCACGAGCAGAGCGAGGACGCCACCTTCACCGTCGGCCCCTACCTGTTCAAACCGAGCCAGAAGCTGCTGACCACCGACAACGGCCAGAAGATCCGGCTGACGGAAAAGGAGGCGGCGATCATCCGCTATCTCTACCGGGCCGAACAGAAGGTCGTCACCCGCGACGTGCTTCTCGAAGAGGTCTGGGGCTATAACTCGGGCGTCACCACGCATACGCTGGAAACCCATGTCTATCGGCTGCGCCAGAAGATCGAGCGCGATCCCTCCAATGCCGAAATCCTGGTGACGGAAAACGGCGGCTACAAGATCATACCCTAGAGCAATTCCATTTTTCTCCGAATCACGGAAATGCTCCATCTCTTTGTTTTCACCCAATTCCAGCAAAACCACGACGCAGTTTTGCTGGAATCGCTCTAAGGCGAAAAGCTCGCATGGCGCTGACCGACGACATCCGCATGCTCGCGCAGCTTCCTCTGTTCAAGGACATGAACGAGGATCAGCTGCGGCTGATTGCCTTCGGCGCCGACCGGCGCATGATCGCCGCCGGCCAGATGCTGTTTCGCCAGGGCTCGCCCGCCGAGAGCGCCTATGTCGTCCTCAGCGGCAGCCTGGAGCTGAGTGCAACGAGCAGTGACGGCATACAGAGGACGGGGGGGATCGCCGGCCCGGGAACGCTGGTTTCCGAGCTGGCGCTGGTGACGCTGGTGGAGCGCAAATTCACCGCGGTCGCGCGCGAGGACACCAGCATCATCCGCATTACCCGTGCCCTTTTCCACCGGCTGATCGAAGAATATCCGGAAGCAGCCCGGCCGATCGAGAACCGCATCCGCGACAATCTCGCCGAACTTGCGGCAAAGGCCGCAAGCCAGTTCTACCGCTTCAGCTGAGCGCTGTCACAGATCGAAATGCGCCGTGACCGGCACATGGTCCGAGGGCCGATCCCAGCCGCGCGCCTCCTTCAGGATCTCGATGCGCCGGAGATGCGGCCCGAGATCCGATGACGACCAGATATGGTCGAGACGGCGGCCGCGGTCGGCCGCCTCCCAGTCCTTGGCGCGGTAGCTCCACCAGGTATAAAGCTTCTCGCTCTCCGGCACATGATGGCGCATGAGATCGAGCCAGGCGCCGCGCTTCATCACCTCGAGCAAGCCGTCGGTTTCGACGGGCGTATGGCTGACGATTTTCAGCAGCTGTTTGTGCGACCAGACATCGTGCTCCAGCGGCGCGATGTTCAGGTCGCCGACCAGGATCGCCGACGTATTCGCCTCGCCATTGGCTTTCAGATGCTTCATCTCCTCGATGAAATCGAGCTTGTGGCCGAATTTCGGATTGATCGTGCGATCCGGCTCGTCGCCACCGGCCGGGACGTAGAAATTGTGCAGCCGGATACGGCGGTTGCCATGTTCGAAGATCGCCGAGATATGGCGGGCATCGCCGACCCCGCAATAATCCTGCCGGTGATCCTCCGTCAGCGGAATGCGCGAGGCGATCGCCACGCCATGATAGCCCTTCTGGCCGTGGATGATGATGTGATCGTAGCCCATGGCCCGCAGCGGGGCCGCCGGGAAGAGCTCGTTCGTCACCTTGGTTTCCTGCAGGCAGAGAATATCCGGCCGCTGCTTGAGAACGAGCTGCTCGACGATCGGCATGCGCAGCCGCACCGAGTTGATGTTCCAGGTGGTGATCGACAAGCCCATATGCCCAGCCCTTTCATGCTTTCATGAAAGGGCTTTAGAACAAAGGCGGACAGGAGGAAACCGGCCGCGTGCAAAAGCCGCGGGCGATCAACCGAAAAGGCCTCAGTCGCGCGACTGCGGCGTGCCCGGAATGGTCTCATAGGGCACGCGGAAGACGCGATCGTCGAACTGCACGCCTGTCTTGACGTTGAAAATCATCACCGACGTGTCCTTGCCCTGATTGTCGGTGATCGTCCACTGGCGCAGATCGTAGGTCTTCGGGTCGAACATCATGGTGATGGTCGAGTTTCCGAACACCGTATTGTTGCCGAGCGCGATCGTCGTCAGATCGGACTCTTCCTTCACGCCCTTCACCATGCCGGCCGACAGGTCGATGCGCTGCGCCAGCAGCAGGCTGAGCGGCGTCTTGGAAAGCGGATAGAGATCCCAGGTTTTCAGCTTGGTATTGCCGATGGCGACGTTCTTGCCGTCGGCGATCACCCGCATCGGCGACGGATCGTCATAGTTGAAGCGCAGCTTGCCGGGACGCTGGATGAAGAACTTGCCGCCGGTCTGCTCGCCGCGCGGACCGAACTGCACGAATTCGCCCTGCATCGTCGTGACGCCGGAGAAATGGTCGGCGATCGCCTGCGCCGTGCCGGAGGCCGGAGCCGCCGCCTGCGCATGCGCGCCGAAAGGAATGGCGCTTGCCATCGCAGCGAGAGCAAAGGCGCCGAGAAGATCGCGGCGCGTTACCGTCAGGCCGGAGAGGAAGGTGTCGGAGTTACTCATCTAAATCTCCTTTATGCGATCTGCATGCTGCCGAAAGGCGGCGTCTTCAAGGCGTTGCGATCCTGCCTGCGTGAGGTAACGGCTTGGCTGCCGTCAGGTTTCCGCAAAAGCGGTCCCATCGGAAATATATGCCGATTATTTCAGCGGTCGAGGATGTCGCCTTCTGTGGGAACGAGAATTTCGCGTTTGCCGGCATGGTTGGCCGGCCCGATGATGCCCTCCTTCTCCATCCGCTCGATGAGCGAGGCGGCCCGGTTGTAGCCGATGCCGAGTCGGCGCTGGACGTAGGAGGTCGAAGCCTTGCCGTCGCGCAGCACGATGGCGACGGCCTGGTCATAGGGATCTTCCGAATCCGAAAGATTCGACGTGCCGGCGGGGCCGCCGCCACCGCCGCCGTAATCGCCATCGTCGTCGTCATCGGCAGTGATGGCATCGAGATACTGCGGCGAGCCCTGGGTCTTCAGATAGGAGACGATCTCCTCAACCTCGACATCCGAGACGAACGGGCCGTGCACGCGCTGGATACGCCCGCCGCCCGCCATATAGAGCATGTCGCCCTGGCCGAGCAGCTGTTCGGCACCCTGTTCGCCGAGAATGGTGCGGCTGTCGATCTTCGAGGTCACCTGGAAGGAAATGCGGGTCGGGAAGTTCGCCTTGATCGTGCCGGTGATGACGTCGACCGACGGGCGCTGCGTCGCCATGATCACGTGGATGCCGGCGGCACGCGCCATCTGCGCCAGACGCTGCACGGCGCCTTCGATATCCTTGCCGGCGACCATCATCAGGTCGGCCATTTCGTCGATGATGACGACGATATAGGGCATCGGCCTCAGGTCGAATTCTTCGGTCTCGTACATTGCCTCGCCGGTGTGGCGGTCGAAGCCGGTCTGCACCGTGCGCGAAATCGCCTCGCCCTTCGACAGGGCCTGCTCGACGCGGGTGTTGAAGCCGTCGATGTTGCGCACACCGATCTTCGACATCTTCTTGTAGCGCTCTTCCATCTCGCGCACCGTCCATTTGAGCGCGACGACGGCCTTCTTCGGATCGGTGACGACGGGCGAAAGCAGATGCGGAATGCCGTCATAGACGGAGAGTTCGAGCATCTTCGGGTCGATCATGATCAGCCGGCACTGTTCCGGCGTCATGCGATAGAGCAGCGACAGGATCATCGTGTTGATGGCGACCGACTTGCCCGAGCCGGTGGTGCCGGCGACGAGCAGATGCGGCATCTTGGCAAGGTCGGCAATGACGGCTTCGCCGCCGATCGTCTTGCCGAGCGCCATGGCGAGCTTGGCCTTGCTGCCGTCGAAATCGCGGGACGCGATGAGTTCGCGCAGATAGACGGTCTCGCGCGTCTGGTTCGGCAATTCGATGCCGATCGCGTTGCGGCCGGGCACGACGGCGACGCGGGCGGCAATGGCGCTCATCGAGCGGGCGATATCGTCGGCAAGGCCGATGACCCGCGACGACTTGATGCCGGGCGCCGGCTCCAGTTCATAAAGCGTGACGACGGGACCGGGGCGGACATGGATGATCTCGCCCTTGACGCCGAAATCCTCGAGCACGCCTTCGAGCATGCGGGCGTTCTGCTCCAGCGCATCGGCCGAAAGCGTCGAATCGCGCACGACATTCTTCGGTTCGGCAAGCAGATGCATCGAGGGAAGCTGGAAACCTTCCGGACGAATGAACGAGCCCTGCGCCTCCCGCTCGACACGGGCGCCGGGCTTCGGACGTGAGACGGCGGGAACGACACGCGGCTCCGGCTTGCCGGCGGCTTTCGCCGGCGCGCGGATCATCCAGTCGTCGTCATCGTCATCCGGCAGGATATCGGCCGGGCGCGGCGGCATATCGCGGTCGAACGGCAGATCGTCGTCATCATCTTCGTCGTCGATGGAAAGCGACGGCGGCGCGACGATGCGGCGCGGCGAAGCCGCCCGTGCTCCCATCGATGGCTCCATCGACGGTTCCATCCGCTCGCCGCGCGTCGCCGGCGCCTTGGCGCGAACCGGTTCGTTCAGCGTGCCGAACTCGTCATCGTTGAAATCATAGGGCGATTCGAAATCGCCCTGGCGGCGCTTGCGCGGCCCCATGCCGAGAAGGCGGCGCAGCCGCCCCTGGCTCATGTACCAGGCATGCGTCACCGCACCGCTGAGAGCGACCCAGCGCGACTCGTCCTCCTCGTCCTCGTCTCCGACGACGCGGGCCTTGCTTGTCGTTCCGACGTAATCTTCCTCGATCTCCTCCTCGGCCTCGCTGCGGCCGACCAAACCTGAGGCAAACAGCATCATCCAGGCGGTCGGCGCGGCAAAGATGCAGCCGACGACCATGGCGAAGGTACCGGTGGGATAAGCGCCGACGAAGAGGGCGGGAAAGCGCAGGATCATATCGCCGACGACGCCGCCGATGCCGTTCGGGATCGGCCAGGTGAGCGGCGGCGGAAAGCAGCCGATCACCGCGCAGGACAGCACCGTGCCGGCGAGCCAGGCGCCGGCACGGGCGGGGATGCGGCTGAAGCGGCGGCCCGAGATCAGCGCCAGCGCCCAGGCGACGATCGGCAGCATCGAAACGACGCTGGCAAGGCCGAGAAACTGCATGACGAGATCGGCAAAGGCAGCACCGCTGTAGCCGAGGATGTTGGTCGGCAGGTTGGCCGTGGCATAGGAATAGCTTGGATCGGCGACGTTCCACGTCGCCAGGGCCGCGACGCAGAGTGCCAGCAGCAGAAAGATCGCAAAGCCGATGAGCGCCTGGATCTGCCGCAGCATGAATGCCGAGAAGGAGAACCGATCCGGACGGCCATCCATCGCCGGCGACGTGCTTCTTGCCATGTGTCTAACCCGTCCAATGCCTGAGGGCATGCGAATCACCGAAGCTTCGCCATGCCAAAATGCGTCCGCTCTACCTAATCAGAGCCGGGTTAAAGCGATGTTAACCATGCATGCCGGGACGTGCATTCCGGACGGGGAAATCAAAAAAGCCCGAACCTGGAAAGGGTTCGGGCCAAATGCGGTCTATGACAGCTTTTCCGGGTCTAACCCGGAAAAGCTCTAGATAGGCCGCGACGGGCCGTGAAGCGGCGCCCGTCTGCCGGGCGCCGCAAACCCTGTGATCAGGAAGCGTGGTAGGCGGCTTCGCCGTGGGTCGAAAGGTCGAGGCCTTCGCGCTCGGCTTCGACGCTGACGCGCAGGCCGATGACGACGTCGACGATCTTGTAGAGGATCGCCGAACCGATGCCCGACCACAGCAGCGTCGTCAGCACGCCCTTGGCCTGGGCGAGCACCTGGGTTGCGGTGCCGGCATAGGAAGCAGCGAAATCGGCCGTCGAATAATCGACGATGCCTGCACCGCCGAGCGCCGGGTTGACGAGGATACCGGTGCCGAGAGCGCCGAGGATGCCGCCGACGCAATGCACGCCGAAGACGTCAAGGCTGTCGTCGTAGTTGAACTTGTTCTTCACGACGTCGACGAAGAAGTAGCAGACCGGCGAGACGACGAGGCCGAGAACGATCGAGCCCATCGGGCCGGCAAATCCGGCGGCCGGGGTGATGGCGACGAGACCGGCAACCGCACCCGAAGCGCCGCCGAGCATCGACGCCTTGCCACGGGTCAGGCTTTCGACGACGCACCAGGAGACGGCGGCAGCAGCCGTCGCGACGAAGGTGTTGATAAAGGCAAGCGAGGCGTAGCCATTGGCTTCGAGGTTGGAGCCGGCATTGAAGCCGAACCAGCCGACCCAGAGCAGCGATGCGCCGACCATGGTCAGGGTCATCGAATGCGGAGCCATGATTTCCTTCTTATAGCCGGTGCGCTTGCCGAGCATGATGGCGCCGACGAGACCGGCGATACCGGCATTGATGTGGACGACCGTGCCGCCGGCGAAGTCGATTGCGCCGTAGGAGAAGATCAGGCCGGCCGGCGAGGTGTAGGAGCTAGGACCGCCCCAGAACCAGACCATATGCGCCATCGGGAAGTAGATGAAGGTGACCCAGAGCACGACGAAGAGCATGACGGCCGAGAACTTGACGCGCTCGGCGAAGGCGCCGACGATCAGGCCGGGCGTGATGCAGGCGAAGGTCATCTGGAAGACGATGAAGGTATATTCCGGAATGGCGACGCCCTTCGAGAAGGTTTCGGCGAGCGATGAGGTGTTGACGCCGGCCAGGAACGCCTTCGAGAAGCCGCCGACGAAGCTGTTCAGCGAGCCGCCGTCTGTGAAGGCGAGCGAATAACCGTAGGTCACCCAGAGCAGCGCCACGACGGCGGTGATCATGAACACCTGCATCAGCACGGAGAGCATGTTCTTGGCGCGGACGAGGCCGCCGTAGAACAGCGCAAGGCCGGGGATGGTCATCAGCAGGACGAGCGCCGAGGAGATGAGCATCCAGGCATTGTCACCCTTGTCCATGGTGAAGGCCGGAGCGGCGGCAGCGGTAGTGGCGGCTGCGGCGGGCGCAGCCTCCTGCGCGAAAGCGACAACCGGCGCCAGCAACGCGGCCGAAGTTGCGCAGATCAGCGCAAAGGGGGAAGAAAACTTCGAAGTCGACATTGAAAAAAGCTCCTTGTCTGCCGCTTACAGCGCTTCTGAATCGGTTTCGCCCGTACGGATGCGCACGGCATGATCGATCGAATAGACGAAAATCTTGCCGTCGCCGATCTGACCGGTTTTGGCCGACGCCGCGATGGCTTCAACCGCCCGGTCGACGAGTTCCGATGCAACGGCGATTTCGATCTTGAGCTTCGGCAGGAAGCTGACCGCATATTCGGTGCCGCGATAGATTTCGGTATGCCCCTTCTGGCGCCCGTAACCCTTCACTTCGGTTACGGTCAGTCCCTGAATACCGATCGCCGTAAGAGCTTCGCGGACCTCATCGAGCTTGAACGGCTTGATAATAGCCATCACAATTTTCATCTGGTTTCCCATCCTTCGTTATCCTCGGCACGGAGCCGACTCTCCTTGCCGCTGACATTCCTGGACAGCGACCGGCGATATACATTCAAAGGACGTGCCAGATTCGAGGCGGGATATAACTTATTGAAAAACAACGACTATAATATAGGACGCCAATAAAGAGGCAAATGACCGGCAAATAACCGCCCAACAAGCGCACAAATAATGCGCAAATTTTTAAAGATGCATATTATTTATTCATTTGCCTTTTTCCGAATCAGACCTTCCTGCGCAACGGAGGCGATCAGCACGCCTGATCGGGTAAAGAGGCTGCCGCGGGTCAGCCCTCTGGCGCCCGAAGCCGAAGGGCTGTCCTGCGTATAGAGCAGCCAGTCGTCGAGCCTGCAGGGTCTGTGGAACCACATGGAATGATCGAGGCTCGCCACCTGCAGGCTCTGATCGAAGATGGAGGTGCCATGCGCATAGAGCGACGTATCGAGCAGCGTCATGTCCGAGAGATAGGCAAGTACCGCCGCCTGATAGAGCCGGTCGTCGGGAACCGGGCCGGTGGCGCGGACCCAGACGTCCTGTTTGGGGTCGAGCTTCTTGTCGGAAAAATAATGCGTCAGCGAGACGGGACGGATCTCGATCGGTCGCTCGCGCTGCCAGTATTTTCGGATCGCCTCCGGCGCATGCGTCAGATACTGATCCTTGATCTGCTGTTCGCCGAGCAGCGCTTCGGGCATCTGCACCTCGGGCATGGCGATCTGGTGGTCGAAGCCCGGCTCCTCCACCTGGAAGGAAGCCGACAGCGTGAAGATCGCCTTGCCGTGCTGGATGGCGACGACGCGCCGCGTATTGAAGCTTGATCCGTCGCGGATGCGCTCCGCCTGGTAGATGATCGGCACCGAGGGATCGCCGGGGCGCATGAAATAAGCATGCAGCGAATGGACGAAACGCGCGCCCTCGATGGTGCGCTGCGCCGCCATCAGCGCCTGGCCGATCACCTGGCCGCCGAAGACCCGCTGCCAGCCCGCCTGCGGGCTGCGCCCACGGAAGATATCGACCTCGATCGGCTCCAGGTCGAGCGTCGCAAGCAGCGTCTCCATCGCCGAAGGCCCTGATATTTCGCGCGTCATTTTGTATGCCTCCCGGCGGTAGGAAGTGAAGTTGCGATGATCTATATAGGTCACATCTGAGGCACAAGGTACGGGAGCGCGCGATGCTGGATATGCTGGTTGTGGGCGGGGGTTATGTCGGCCTTTCCGCCGCTGTCGCGGTCAAGCAGGCAGCACCGCATCTGAATGTCGCGGTCGTCGAGGCGGCCCCGGAACATGTCTGGAAAAACGATACGCGCGCTTCGGCCGTCATCGCGGCGGCAGCGAAAATGCTCGAAATCTTCGGCGTCTGGAACGAGATCGAGCCGGAGGCTCAGCCGATCACCAAGATGATCGTCACCGACTCGAAAACCGCCGATCCGGTGCGACCGGTGTTTCTCACCTTCGACGGCGAAGTGGCCGAAGGCCGGCCTTTCGCCCATATGATCCCGAATGTGGCGATGGTCGCAGCGCTGCGCGGCGTCTGCGAGCGCCTCGGCATCGACATCCGCCATGGCCTCGGCGCCACGGAGCTGAAGACGCACGACAGCCACGTCACCGTCACGCTTTCCGACGGCAGCACGCTGGAGAGCCGGCTGCTGGTGGCCTGCGACGGTGTGCGCTCAAAACTGCGCGACCTCGCCGGCATCAAGACCGTCACCTGGGACTACGGCCAGTCCGGCATCGTTGCGACAGTCGAGCATGAACGGCCGCATGAGGGCTGCGCCGAGGAGCATTTCCTGCCGGCCGGACCCTTCGCCATCCTGCCGCTCAGAAACAACCGCTCCTCGCTGGTCTGGACGGAGCGCACACATGACGCCGACCGGTTGGTCGCCGCCGACGATCTGGTTTTCGAGGAGGAGCTCGAACGCCGCTTCGGCCACAAGCTCGGGGCGCTGAAGATCATCGGCGACAAACGCGCCTTCCCGCTCGGCCTGACACTCGCCCGCGCCTTCGTCGCGCCGCGTTTTGCGCTGGCCGGCGACGCCGCCCATGGCATTCACCCGATTTCGGGACAGGGCCTCAACCTCGGCTTCAAGGATGTGGCGGCCCTTGCCGAAACCATCGTCGAGGCCGATCGCCTCGGCCTCGATATCGGCTCGATCAACATTCTCGAACGCTACCAGACCTGGCGGCGCTTCGACACCTTCCGCATGGGCATGACGACCGACGTGCTGAACCGGCTGTTCTCCAACGACGCAACACCGATCCGCATCGCCCGCGACGTCGGCCTCGGCATTGTCGACCGGCTGCCGCGCCTCAAATCCTTCTTGATCGGCCAGGCGGCCGGAACGACCGCCAAGGACAATCCGCGGCTGCTGGCCGGCCAAGCAATTTGAGCTCGATTTGAAGAGCGTTATTCGTCGAGGCGGCGGGCTTCGGAGACCAGCATGATCGGAATGCCGTCGCGGATCGGATAGGCAAGCCGCGCTTTTTCCGAGACAAGCTCATTGTGCTCGCGATCATAGGAAAGCCGGCCCTTGGAGAGCGGGCAGACCAGGAGATCGAGCAGTTTCGGATCGACGCGGCTGAGTTTTTCGTCCATGGCCGAAGTCTACTGCAGAACCGTGTCGGAGTCACCGAAGACACGCGCCAGTACGATCTCGGTAATGGCGATCAGCGTTTCGGCCCGCGTCTTCAGATCGGGCGCCTCTAACAGCGCCTGTTTTTCCGCCGGCCCGAACGGCGACATCATCGCCAGCGAATTGACGAGCGTCAGATTGCTCGCCCGCTCGACGCTCTCCCAATCGGCTTCCAGCTTGTTGGCATCGAGATAGGCCTTGAAGGCGGTCAGAAGTGCTGCGCGGTCGACCGCCTCCTCCTCGTTGGCGGCCGAGAGATCGGCGATGAACGGGGCGATACGGAAGGTACGGAAGGGATCGCTGGTGGTTTTCTCCTCCAGCAACCGAAAGCGGCAGACGCCGGTCAGCGAGACGATATAGCGCCCATCGCCGGTCTCGGCGAAGGAGGTGATGCGGCCGAGGCAGCCGACAGCGGCAAGGTTGGGATCGCCGCCTTTGTCTTCGTGTTCGCCGAGCGCCGGCTGGACCATGCCGATCAGCCGGTTTCCCGTCAGTGCCGCATCCAGCATCGCCAGATAACGCGGTTCGAAAATGTTGAGCGGAAGCTGCCCGGCCGGCAGAAGGAGGGCACCGGTCAGGGGGAAGACGGCGATCGTATCAGGCAGATCGCCCGGCTTCAGGTATCTGGCATTCCCGACTTGCATGTAACCGTCCCGCATTCTTGTAACGGGCATGCCCGTCCTGACGAGAATGTGGTGCCCCCGCTCGAAAACGCAAGGGCAGATGCTCGAAACTTAGCCCATACCCCGGAAAATCGGAATCGGCTTTCAACGGGATTGGACACCGATTCAAGCGATCCGGCGCCTTGCCGTCCTGTTGGAGCCGCAACGCGCTACGAAAACAGCATCGCCGAAAGCTTGCGCCGGGCCGACACCGTCGCCGGATCCTTGAAGCCCCAGACCTCGAAGAACTGCAGCAGCTGGCGGCGGGCGCCGTCATCGTCGAAGGCGCGGTCCTTGCGCATGATCAGCAGCAGGTGCTCGGCCGCTTCGTCGCGCCGGCCTTCGACATTGAGGATCTTGGCAAGCTTCAGCCGTGCCTCGTGGTCGTCGGGGTTTGCGGCAAGGTCGCGTTCGAGCGCAACCGGATCGCCGAGCTTGCGGGCTTCCTCGATCTGTTCGAGCTTTTTCAGCACCGCCTGGATGCCGGCGTCTTTCGAGAGCTCCTCCGGCAGATCCGTCAGGGTTTGGCGCGCCCGCTCATGCTGGTTGGCGGCGATCATGCATTCGGCCATCCCGGCAATCGCCTTGGCATTTTCGGGATCGGCCTGCATCACGGCGGCGTAGAGCTGAGCGGCCTCATTGAGATTGCCGGCGGCCAGCAATTCTGCCGCTTCGGTGACCACGGCCTCGATCTCGGCCGCCTCGTCGGCGCCGGCCGGACCGGCGATGCGGTCGATGAACTGCTGGATCTGGCTTTCCGGCACGGCGCCCATGAAGCCGTCGGCGGGACGGCCGTTGACGAAGGCGATGACGGCGGGGATCGACTGGATGCCGAGCTGGCCGGCGATCGAGGGATGGTCGTCGATGTTCATCTTGACCAGCCGGACGCGGCCCTTGGCGTCGTTGACCACCTTTTCCAGCACCGGCGTCAGCTGTTTGCACGGCCCGCACCAAGGCGCCCAGAAATCGACCAGCACCGGCTGCTTGCGCGACTCCTCGATGACGTCCTTGCCGAAATTCGCGGTCGTCGTGTCGGTGATGTAGCTGCCTGCCGCAGCCGCGGGTGCCGGCTGAGCGCCGAAGCTTGTCGTCGCCGTCATCTGATTTCCGAAGGAACCATTATAGGGGTTGTCGCTGCCGCTCATAGGTATCTCCCGCCGCGCCGATCCTGCCGGCCTCATTGTAGCGCTAAAATCGTATGTCAGGACGTCACTTTCAAGACAAGCGGCTTATGTCCGGTCGCTTCCATGAAACGGATGAGGTCGCCGCTCGCAATCGATGTCGTCGCATCGTTGGACAGCGGATGGCAGTTGACGATTTCCTCGCGCATCAGATCAGCATCGAGCACGAAAGTGACATTGCCCGCGGCATCGTTGATCGCGCCGAATGCCGTGACCGCGCCGGGGATAACGCCGAGATAGTCCATCAGCTTCTCCGCCCTGCCGAAGGAAACCCGGCCGGAGCCGCCGATAAGGGTGTGAACCTGCTTCAGGTCGACCTCGGCATGTTCCTCCACGGTCAGCAGAAAATACCTGTCCTTCTTATCCTTGATGAAAAGGTTCTTGGTGTGGCCGCCGGGGATCTGGTCGCGTAGCGCAACCGATTCGGCCACGGTGAAAACAGGGGCGTGATCAACCGTCTTGTGCGGGATGCCGAGCCCGTCGAGGAAAGCAAACAGATCTTCTCTTGTCTTGGGGGCGTTTTCGGGCATCGGGCAATCCATTGCGCAGGAGGGACAAAGTCGAGGCGTCCTGATTAAATCCGTCCCCATCATTTGGCAATCTTCGCCACCGACGCTCTACCCCCGCATTTGCGGCCTTTCCGCCTGCCTCATGCGACCTTGCGAATTTTTCTTCGCCTCTCCGTCATTTCCCTGTTGCATTTGAAAATCCGTTAGGCCATATAGCGCCCGTCGCCACAAGGCGGCGCCCACGGTCCAACAACTACCCCGGACCGATGCGGATTGAGCGGGTGTAGCTCAGGGGTAGAGCACAACCTTGCCAAGGTTGGGGTCGAGGGTTCGAATCCCTTCGCCCGCTCCAGTTTCTCTCTTGTCCATGCCGAAGACATAGGTACCGGAACGTCCCTGAGACGGGGTGACGGCTTCGCGTGCCGCGGCTTGGGTATTTCGTTCTGCAATCCCTGAGAAAAATATAATTGCCGACGCATCTACTGCTTGAAGCAGTGTTCGCGGTGCCACTGCAGGAAATGCGCGTGCGGTCGTTCAAATGCTCGGCGGGGCATTATCGCGCGGCCGGTTTTGTTGATCAGATCGCGCACCGCGTCGGGATCGTTAACGTGTCGGGAGATGAGAATCTCCAGATCATCCGTCAGGCCTATAAATCCTCGATCGAACATCCAATGGGCCGTACCGGATAGAGCAATTCCGTTGCTGACGATATCGGGACCGCTCGCCTCGACCGGTCGGATATGCGCTGCATCGACCTCTGCCCGGCCTCCACCGTTGATCAGTTTGAGCCCGGTAATCGCGCAACGTTTGTCATAGGCGCGCAAGACGACCTGCCGGAACACTCGATCTCGAACGATCCGTGACGCGACAAAACTCACACGGTCGCGGCTCTGCTCGAATTGGAACGGTGCCTGCTCTTCCTCAAAGCCCGAAGAGGATGCATTGGCGTCGACGCGCGGCAGCAATGGCTCGCTGTTATCGAGGCCCAACGCAATGATCCGGCTGAAGTCGTCCGACGAAATCGGGCGAACAGCCGACTGCGCACGGCCGGAAATCCGGTCTTGCGTGTTCAGCACGCTACGCTCGACAACGCCGTCGGCTCCACTGAAGGGAATAGGGTTTACGAAGTCGAGATAACTTCCGGGTTCAATCAGTGCCAGATACATGCCCGGCGCAGCGGGATCAGGAATGACCCGCTCAACCCTTGCCACAGCGAAGTAACCTCGGGTCTCTGTGACCTTTCGAGGTTCGTAGTAGATGATCCAGTCGCCGAGGCAGCCTTGGACACGCTGGAGATACTGGCTAGGAAACTGATATCGCTCAGCGGGGCTGTCGTCGTAAATCGAATCTGAGCGGTGGATGAAGACCCCGAATCCCATGATCGTCGTATAACATATCCATTTTGGCTGCATAGGGCGCCGGCTGGTGCGACACCGGAGCTTGATCAAGTTTTTGATTTATTGGTTGATTGCTTCGTCTGTAAACTTATTGTCGAGACAAAGTGAACACGTCTTCGGATCGAAACCTTCATGTTCAGTTCAGCCCCTTCTGCCGCCGCCGACCCTAAGCTGACGCATTGGCGCAGACATCGTCCATAAAATTCTGATTCCTCCCAACATCACCTGAGGTTTCCCATGCGCATCGCCGTCGGTGGCATTCATATCGAGTGCAGCACATACAATCCCGTCCTGAACGAGGAGAGGGATTTTCGCGTGTTGCGCGGGGAAGCACTGCTGGCATCCCCTTACTTCGGCTTCCTCAAGGATTACGACGCCGAATTCCTGCCGACGATCCATGCCCGCGCCATTGCCGGCGGCCCGGTGTCGCGCGTCACCTACGAGGCCTTCAAGAGCGAATTCCTCGAGCGGCTGAAGCCGCTGCTGCCGCTCGACGGTCTCTACCTCGCCATGCATGGTGCCATGTATGTCGAGGGCATGGAGGATGCCGAGGGCGACTGGATCGGTGCTGCCCGCGCGCTTGTCGGCGAGAATTGCACGGTTGCTGCAAGCTACGACCTGCACGGCAACGTCACCCAGCGCATCATCGATGCGCTCGACATCTTTTCCACCTATCGCACCGCGCCGCATATCGATGTCGAGGAGACGATGCGCCGCTCGGTCTTCATGCTGGTGAAGAGCCTGAAAACCGGCGTGAGGCCGGCCGTCCTCTGGGCGCCGATTCCGGTCGTGCTGCCCGGCGAGCGCACCAGCACCGTCGATGAGCCGGCTAAAGGCCTCTATGGAATGCTGCCGGAAATCGACGCGATCGACGGCGTCTGGGACGCATCCCTGATGGTCGGTTACGTCTGGGCCGACGAGCCGCGCGCCACGGCTGCGGCCATCATGACCGGCACCGACCGCGCCGTGCTGGAGCGTGAAGCCACACACCTCGCGAGCGCCTATTGGGATGCGCGCGAAGATTTCGTCTTCGGTTGCGAGACCGGCTCGGTCGAGGAATGTGTTGCGAAAGCCATCGCAAGCCCGACCGCCCCTGTCGTGCTTGCCGAATCCGGCGACAACCCAACCGGCGGCGGCGTCGGCGACCGGGCCGAGGTGCTGGCGGAGCTGATCGCCAAGGGTGCGACAGGCGTCGTCTTCGCCGGCATCACCGACAAGGCGGCGACCGAGGCCTGTTATGCCGGCGGCATCGGCGCGGCACTCAATCTCAGCGTCGGCGCCTCGCTCGACACTAAGGGCAGCAAGCCGGTCGCGGCCCGCTTCACGGTCAAATTCCTGCACGAAACGCCGGACCCCTCGGACCGTCAGGCAGTGGTTTCGATCGGTGGTATCGACCTCGTGCTCGCGGCCAAGCGCCGGCCCTACCACAATATCGCCGATTTCACCCGGCTCGGGCTCGATCCGCACGGCGCCAGGATCGTCGTCGTCAAATCGGGTTATCTCTCGCCCGAGCTGGCGCCGATCGCCAATCCGAACCTGATGGCGCTCTCGACAGGGGTTGTCGACCAGTTCGTCGAGCGCCTGCCAAGGCTGTGCAAGGTGCATCCGACCTACCCGTTCGACAAGGACTTTGCCTTCGAGCCGCAGGTCTTCCTCTCCGCGCGCGCAACGCGCGCCTGAGCTTCGAGCCATCCGGCTTTCCAGAAAAGGGCTTCGTCGGCCAGTTCCTAAAGGGGCGGAGGAAACAAGTATTGCGGGAAAATAACCCGGGCCGGCTGTACGCGGCCTCCGCTTTTTGCTGCGCTGCTTATATGACTTCTGCTAGATATTATTTCACCAATAATTATTAACGACCACTTCCGCCCATTTGTGTTCTCTTATCCCTGCGAATCAAAAAGGTTTGATTTGCCCGGGAACGGTCGCCATGTTCAAGCATGGGGCGATGCAACAGTTGGGTAGGAGCCTATGCTGCAACGGATTGAAGACATTGATGCAGCACTCGTCGACAGGCTGCAGCATTCGGCATTCAAGTACTTCCTGAAATATTCCAATCCCGAAAATGGCCTGGTGGCCGATACCTCGATCGGCGGCGTGCCGGCGAGCATCGCAGCCGTCGGCTTTGCGCTTTCCTCCTATCCCGTTGCAGTCGAACGTTGCTGGATCACCCGCAAGGAAGCAGCCGAACGGACGGTCAATACGCTGCGTTTCTTTGCCGAGGCGCGTCAGGGCGAGGAACGTCACGCAACGGGCCACCGCGGCTTTTTCTATCATTTCCTGCACATGGATACCGGCAATCGCGCCTGGAACAGCGAACTCTCGACCATCGACACGGCGCTGCTTATCGCCGGCATCCTGACGGCAGCGCAATATTTCGATCGCGAAGACGACGAGACGGAAACGGAAATCCGCGCGCTCGCGACCTTCATCTACGAGCGCGTCGACTGGCGCTGGGCGCTGAACAAGGGCGATACCATTGCCATGGGCTGGAAGCCCTCTTCCGGCTTCCTGCGCTGGCGCTATCACGGCTTCGACGAGGCGATCATCCTCTATGCGCTGGCGCTCGCCTCGCCGACGCACGCCATTCCGCAATCGTGCTACGACGCCTTCACGTCGAGCTATTCCTGGATGCTGCACGGCGAACAGTCCTATCTCTATGCCGGACCGCTGTTCATCCACCTCTTCTCGCATGCCTGGATCGACTTCCGCGGCATTCAGGACAAGCCGATGGCGGAGCGGAACTGGGATTACTTCCGCAACACCCAGGTGATGATCAACGTCCAGCGTGATTATGCCGAGCGCAATCCCGGCCAGTTCGTTGGCTACAACCGGAATATCTGGGGTTTCTCCGCCTGCGACGGCCCGCCGCCGACACGGCGCATGCGCGGCGGCCGCCAGCCGAAGGTGCTGGGCTACGCCGCCCGCGGCGCGCCTCTCGGCCCGGATGACGGCACGATCGCGCCCTGGGCGGCCCTTGCCTGCCTGCCCTACGACCGGCAGGCGGCTCTCGACGGCACCAAGGCGCTGCTGACCAGCTATCCGAACCTGCTCCTGGAAGGCGGCTTTCCCGGCGGCTTCAACCCGACCGTCAAGACCAAGCGGCCGGAAGGCTGGGTCGACGACCGCACCGTCGGCATCGACCAGGGTCTTGTCGTCATGACCATCGAGAACGAGCGCTCCGACTTCATCTGGAAACTGATGCGGCAATCGCCGGCCATCCGCCTCGGGCTCGAGCGTGCCGGCTTCACCGGCGGCTGGCTCGAAGGCATCGAGCCGGAAGAAGTGGTGCGCAAGTTCGGCTGAGTTTAGCTTTCGAAAATATGCGCCTTGCCCGCGATATCGAGGCGAACGAGATCGCCGCGTGAGGGAAGCGCGACGCTTGAGGTCTTGATCAGGATCGGCGGCAGGGCGACACCGTCGAGCGACACCGCAACGGTGCAGACCGCGCCGCCGAACTCCACCTCGACGACACGCCCGCCATAGCGACGATCGCCTTCATCGGCAACGACGCGGATCTGCTCCGGCCGCAGCATGATCTCCGCCTTGCCCTGACGATTGCCTTCGACGGCGACGCGGCCGAGCGCACAGTCGGCGAGGCCGTTGCGGATGATGGCCGGAAGCAGCACGGCGTCGCCGAGAAACAGCGCCGTCTCGCGATCCCGCGGATGCAGATACAATGACTGCGGCGACCCCGCCTGGATCAACCGCCCCTCTCTCAGAACCGCAACCTGATCGGCAAAGGTCAGCGCCTCTTCCTGATCATGCGTGACGAGCACAGCGGTGATGCCGGCCGCCTGCAGCACGCGCGCCACCGCCTTGCGCATATTCTCGCGCAATCCGGTATCGAGTGCCGAGAAAGGTTCGTCGAGCAACATCAGCCGCGGCTTGCGGCCGAGCGCACGGGCGAGCGCCACGCGCTGCTGCTGGCCGCCGGACAGCTGGTGCGGGCGCCGCACCAGCATGCCGCGGTCGAGCTCGACCATGTCGAGCAGCTCGACGATGCGCTTCTCCCGATCCGCTGCCCCCCGCTCGAAGCCGAAGCCGATATTCTCGGCGACGCTCAGGTGCGGAAACAGCGCGCCGTCCTGCGAAACGATGCCGATGCCGCGCTTATGGGCCGGCACCGTCGCGAGCCCATCGGCAAGGACTTCGCCATCGAGCGTCACCCTGCCGACATCGGGTTGCTCGAAGCCGGCAATGATGCGCAGCAGCGTCGTCTTGCCCGAACCGGACGGGCCGACGACCGCCGTGCGGCTGCCCGCCTGGACATCCAGCGAAATATCCTTCAGCGCCTGCACAGGCCCATAGCGCTTGCTGATGTTTTCGATCGTAAGCAGCGTCATTGGCCGGCGGTCCGTTTCGATTGCGTATAGAGCATGAGGGTGAGCGGCAGCGACAGCACGACCATCATGAAGGCATAGGGTGCGGCCGAGACATAGTCGATCTCGCTGGTCAGCGACCAGAATTTGGTCGCCAGCGTATCGACGCCGTTGGGCGACAGCATCAGGGTCGCCGTCAGTTCGTTGGTGATGCCGAGCGCGGCAAGCGCCACGCTGGCGGCCGCGCCTGGTGCGGCAAGCCGCATGGTGATCTGCCGCACCGCCTGGCCGGGCGTGCGGCCAAGCCCCATCGCGGCGCGCTCCAGCTCCACCGGCGCCTGGGCGATGCTGGCGCGCAGCCCGACCATGGCCCGCGGCAGGAAAAGCATCACATAGGCGACGAGCAGGGTTGCGAAGGTCTGATAGAGCGGCAGCACGAGGCGCACGGTGATCGTCACCAGCGCCAGCGCCACGACGACGCCAGGCAGCGAGCCGACATAATAATGACAGGCTTCGAGCAGGCGCTGGAAGCGGCCGGGCGCTCGCACGGAAAGCCAGGCCATCGGCGCTGCGGCAATCGTCGCCAATACGCCGCCGCCGATGGCAAGCACGATCGTCTGCAGGAAGGCGCTGCCGACCTCGATGTGCCAGATCCCGGCGCCGCCGAGATAAAGCCAGCGGCCAAGCGTCATCAGCGGCACGCCGAGTGTCAGCACCGCCAGGAGGACGGGCAGCAGAACGGCCGGCACCACGAACCAGCCGAGCCGCCGGCGAGCCGCCGGGCGGGGAGAGCCGGAGCCGACGCGGGCATAACGTTCGTTGCCGCGCACCAGCACCTCGAAGCCGAGCAGAAAGAGACAGCAGGCAACGAGCACGCCGCCGAGCATGTTGGAGGCAGGGCTGTTGTAGGAGGACTGGAACTGATCGACGATCGCCGTCGCGAAGGTGTCGAAGCGGATCATCACGAACAGGCCGTATTCCGAAAGCAGATGCAACCCGATCAGCAGCGAGCCGCCGCAGATGGCGAGCCGGAGCTGCGGCAGCACCGCCCGGAAGAAGACCCGCCAGGGATTGAGACCGAGCGAGGCCGCGGCATCCTCGATCGCCGGGTCGAGACGGCGCAAGGCGGCCGCGACCGGCAGGTAGAGGAAGGGATAATAGGCGATCACCGAGATGAAGACGCCGCTCTGCAGGCCGCGCATGCCGGGGACGAGGCTGACCCAGGCATAGCTGTGCACGAAGGCGGGCACGGCGAGCGGGGCGATGGCAAGCCAGGCCCAGAGCCGGGCGAAGGGAATGTCGGTCCGCTCGGTCAGCCAGGCGAGCGTCACGGCAAGCGCGATCGACAGCGGAATGGTGATTGTCTCAAGCAGGACCGTATTGACGAGCAGTTCGCCGACCCGCGGCCGGAAGACCAGGGTCTTCACCGTTTCCCAGCCGACGTCATAGGTGACCCAGCCGATGAAGCCGAGCGGCACGAGACTGAAGACTGCGACGACGGTGGCAAACAGCACCACGGTCGCGTGGGGCATACGCCCGCGCGGCAAAACCATGCGCGCGGCCCTCGGCGTCACCGGCGCTTCGTTGCCGGATGCGAGCAATCTATTGTCCTGCAGCAAGGCCGATGCCTTCATACGCCGAAAAAGGAAGGCAACCGCCCTTTAAAGGGCGGTTGCCGGATATCGTCATGCCCTAAGGTTTTCTTGAGCCAAAAGCAATAGTTTTGGCCGCTGCAAGCCTGCGGCAGAAAGGTTTAGATCAGGCCGGCTGCTGTCATCAGCTCGACGACCTTCTTGCTGTCCAGGGTCGAAGCTTCGACTTTCGGCGCGTTGAGATCGGCGAGCGGCGTCAGCTTGTCGTTGGAAGCGGCATCCTTGCCGATGGCATATTCGTAGGACGTGCCGTCCTTCAGAACCGCCTGGCCGGCCTTGCTGGTGATGAACTTCAGGAAAGCCTGAGCGTCCTTCATATGCTGAGTGGACTTCAGAACGCCGCCGCCCGAGACGCTGACGAAAGCGCCCGGATCTTGGTTCTTGAAGTAGTGCAGGCCGACATTCTTGCTGTTTTCACCGGTTTTGGCCTGATCGCCGAACCAATAATAGTGATAGATGACAGCGCCTTCGACTTCGCCTGCGTTGACGGCCTTCATGGCGACGCTGTTGCCCTTGTAGGGCGTGGCGTTGTCCTTGAGGCCCTTCAGCCATGCCTTGGTAGCGTCTTCACCCTTGAGTTGCAGCAGCGAGGCGACGATGGCCTGGAAGTCTGCGCCGGCAGGTGCCGCGCCCCAGCGGCCCTTCCAGGTCGGATCGGCGAGGTCGAGCATCGACTTCGGCAGCTTGTCTTCGGTGAGCTTGGTCTTGTCATAGGCAAAGACGGTGGTGCGGGCGGCGATACCGGTCCACATGCCGTCGGCCGGGCGGTACTGATCCGGTACCTGGTCTAGCGTGTCCTTTTCGATGGGGGCGAAGAGGCCGGCGCCGTCGACCAGCGTCATCGCCGGTGAATTCTCGGTCAGGAATACATCCGCCGGCGAGGCATCGCCTTCCTGGATAAGCTGGTTGGCGAACTGCATGTCGCCGCCCTGGCGCATGGTGACCTTGATGCCGGTCTCCTTGGTGAAGGCATCGATCCATTCGCGGCCCAGGCTTTCGTGCTGGGCATTGTAGACGACGAGGCCTTCATCCTGCGCGCTGGCACTGCCTGCGAGCGCGGTGGCGGAGAGAAGCGAAGCGGTAAACGCAAACGCAAGGGAAAAACGATTCAGTGCAATGGTCATGATGGCCTCCGTGGCGATGTCACCCGAGGTCTCCAAGGGCGATGAGAGGCGTATATTTTTCCTGACTGAAGATTTCAAGTTTGGCTTCGCCGGAAAAGCAATCACAATATCTTGACTAAATATTTCATATTACAGAGGGAATAAATCTCGATCTGGCTAAAAAGGCGACGCTCTCAAGCGCCGCCTTTTTGTGGGCCGACCTATTCGACGTCGAACTTGACGCCCTGAGCAAGCGGCAGCGTCTTGCCATAGTTGATCGTGTTGGTGGAGCGGCGCATATAGGCCTTCCAGGCATCCGAGCCGGATTCGCGGCCGCCGCCGGTCTCCTTCTCGCCGCCGAAGGCACCGCCGATTTCCGCGCCCGACGGACCAAGGTTGACGTTGGCGATGCCGCAATCCGAACCGCTGGCGGAGACGAAGGTTTCGGCCTCGCGCATGTCGTTGGTGAAGATCGACGACGACAGACCCTGCGGCACGGCATTGTGCAGCGCCAGCACTTCGTCGAAATCGCTGTATTTCATCACGTAGAGGATCGGCGCGAAGGTCTCGTGCTCGACCGGTCCGGTCTGATCGGGCATTTCGACCAGCGCCGGGCGAACATAGAAGGCATCGGTCAAACCGTTGCCGACACGGTCGCCGCCGGTGACCTTGCCGCCAGCCGACGTCGCCTCGCCAAGCGCTGCCTGCATCCTCTCGAAGGCCTGACCGTCGATCAGCGGCCCCACAAGCGTGCCGGTCTCCAGCGGATTGCCGATGGTGACGGAACCGTAAGCCTTCTGCAGGCGCGGCACCAGCTGGTCGTAGACGCTGTCATGTACGAAGAGACGGCGCAGCGTGGTGCAGCGCTGGCCGGCCGTGCCCATGGCGGAGAAGGCGACGCCGCGCAGCGTCAGGTCGAGATCGGCGCTCGGGCAGACGATCGCCGCATTGTTGCCGCCGAGTTCGAGGATGGCGCGGGCAAAACGCTGCGACAGGCGCGGGCCGACGGCGCGGCCCATGGCAGTGGAGCCGGTGGCGGATACGAGCGGGATCTTCGGATGATCGACCAGCACTTCGCCGACCTCGCGGCCGCCGATGATCAAGGTCGACAGATTGGCCGGTGCCATGCCGCCCTCGGCGACGAAACGCTTCAGCGCCTTTTCGAACAGCGCCTGCACGGCAAGTGCGGTCAACGGCGTCTTTTCCGAGGGCTTCCAGACGGTGGAATTGCCGCAGACCATCGCAAGGGCTGCATTCCACGACCAAACGGCGACGGGGAAGTTGAAGGCGGAGATGATGCCGACCACGCCGAGCGGATGCCAGCTTTCCATCATCCGGTGTTCGGAGCGCTCGGTGGCGATCGTCAGGCCATAGAGCTGACGGGACAGGCCGACGGCGAAATCGCAAATGTCGATCATCTCCTGCACTTCACCGAGGCCTTCAGAGGTGATCTTGCCGACCTCGATCGAGACGAGACGGCCAAGCGCCGTCTTTGCCGCACGCAGTTCCTCGCCGAGCAGGCGGACCAGCTCGCCGCGCTTCGGCGCGGGCACGGAACGCCATTCGAGGAAAGCCTTGTGCGCCTCTTCGATCGCCGCCTTCGTCTCGGAAACGGTGTGCTCTTTAAGCTTGCCGATTTCCTTGCCCGTCACCGGCGAGGTGACGGAAAGCGTGCCGTCGTGATAGCGGCCGGCATCGACGCCGAGTTCGGCGAGCAGCTTGGCGGTTTCGGTGGCGAGATCGAGGACGGCGATAGTCATTGTCGTGGTTCCAATCTTGTTGTTCTCAGAAGCGAGTTTCGCTTCCCGGAAGCGCTTGTCGGTTCTCAAAAGCGGGCATCGGCGAAATGGGCGACCTGAGCGCCGGCTTCGTACCATAGTTCCTTGAGCGCCCGGAAGCTCGGTTCGGTGGGTGAGGTCAGTGGCAGCGGCAGATTGGCTTCCGACAGCCGGCCGAGAATATGCTCGGCCAGTGTCCGGCCGAAAACCGTGCCGGGGGCAATGCCGCGGCCGTTATAACCCGAAAAGCCGATGACGCCGGGGGCGAATTTGTGAAAGCGCGGCAGTGCATTGTCGGTCATGCCGATCTGGCCGTACCACTCGCATTCGAATTCGACATCGCCGATAATCGGGAACAGCCGCTTCAAGGCGCGCTTGGCCCAGCCCTTGTGCACGGCAAGCCCGGTATTGCGCAACGCCCCGACACTGCCGAAAACGAGACGGCCGGCCTGGTCCATGCGGAAGGAGGACAGGATGTCCTTGGTATCCCAGGCGCCTTCCCGTCCCGGCAGGATCGACTGGCGCAGATTGTGGCCGAGCGGCACGGTGGCGAAGTTGAAATAGGGCAGATAGACCTGTTCGTTGCGCACCTGCTCGAAGGGGCCGGTGCTGTAGGCATCGGTCGCGACGATGATCCAGTCGGCGCTGACCTCGCCCTTCGCCGTCTTCACGGTCCAGCGGCTGCCGTTGCGCTCCGTTGCGATGACCGGGCTCGACGTGTGGATGGCGACACCCGCTTTGACGGCGGCATGGGCAAGGCCGCGCGCATAGGCCAGCGGCTGCAGCGTGCCGGCGCGCATGTCGAGCAGCGAACCCGTATAGGCTTCGCTGCCGATGCGTCTGGCTGTCTCCGCCGCATCGAGCAGCGTCACGGGCGCGCCGCGCGCAGCCCATTGCGCCGCGCGCGCCTCGATCTCCCTCAGCCCGTCGGCGCCGACCGCGCAGTGCAGCGTGCCGTTGCGTTCGAGTTCGCAGGCGATCCCGTGCCTGTCGATCAGTTCCATGACAAGCTTCGGGGCATTGCCGAGCAGCTCGAGCAGGCGTTCACCATGCAGCGGGCCGAGCACGCCGGGCAGGTCGTCGGGCATCACCCACATGCCGGCATTGATCAGGCCGACATTGCGTCCTGCACCGCCGAAACCGATCTCCTTCGCCTCCAGCAGCACCACCTTCGAGCCGGCTTCGGCAAGATGCAGGGCGGAGGAAAGACCGGTGTAACCGCCGCCGACGATGACGACGTCGGCCGAAACCGCGCCTGCGAGCGGCGAGGTAACAGGCGGTTCGGCTGCGGTCTTTTCCCAGAGGCCGTGGGAGCGCGGATCATTCAGCATGGCTCAGTCCGATCGGAACGAAATCGCGGTACTTTAACGCATATGATCAAGTGTTGAAGCGAGCATTTCAGGCAACGGTCTTCAGCGGCAGGCCCGTAACGCCGAGCACTTCCATCGCGGCATCCAGCGAGGCGGCCTGGCGCTCGGCATAAAGCGCCAGCTCATCCTCAACGCTGGCGCCGAGCGCGGCCTCGAAGGCATCACGGTTCGAATGCGTCGCATAGTTCTGCTGCTGATCGGTGCCGAGATTCGACTGGAAGATGCCGGCCGCGCTCACGGGCAGGAAGTCTTCGTAGACGATCGGGGAGAAGGCAAGGTACCCCTTGGCGATCAGCGCTTCCGGATCGCCGGACAGTGGGGCGGCCACGGCCGCGGCAATGCCTGCAGGCGTCACGTAGTAATGGAAGAAGGCGAGATCTTGCCGGCGCAGCTCGTCCCAGCTGTCCGGCAGCGCCTTGAAACGCTCGGCAAGTTCCTGATCGTAGGCGCCGGCCTTGGCGCCACCGGCGCCGACCTGCACTTCGCCGCGAACCGAGGCGAGCAGCCGGTCATAGAGCGCCCGGCCCTTGGCTGTCAGCGCCACGCCGCGCTGCTCGATCTCGCCGAAGCGGGCGGTGTGCGTTCCCTGAACTGCCGCCGCGTCACCGGCGAAGATGATCGTTTCTTCAAGCGCCTTGAAGCTCGTCTGTCGCAGCAGGATATTGCACTGACGACGCGGCGGCCCTTCGATGACGGCCTTCGGCGTGATGCCGCGCTCCGGCATGCGGGCCTGCACCGCGTCGATATCGAGCGTGCGCGGCGTCAGATGATTGATGTGCGGGCCTTTGAAGCTGACGACGTCGGCGATCAGCCGGTGCGCATCGTGCAGGCGCTTGTAAGTCTCGGCGCTGACTGTCGCCTCGCCGTGCCAGCGGAAGGTTTCGAGCGCCTCGGCGACGAATTCCGTTGCTTCGGCGTCCGTCAGGCCGCCCTTCTGTTCGTGGCGCTCGATTAGCGCGATGGCGCGCGGCGTATAGATGCGCCGCTTTGCCAGAATGGCCTCAGCTTCGCCGCGCAGCCCTTCGTCCTCGATCAGCTCCAATCGCAGCAGCGAGGTAAAGACGCGGAACGGATTGATGTTCAGTGCGGCCTCGTCGATCGGCCGGAAGCAAGTGGAATGCACTGGCACACCGGCAACCGAAAGATCGTAGTAGCCGACCGCCTCCATGCCCATGACGGAAAACAGCCGGCGGATAGTGAAAAGCTCGTCCGCCGTGCCGAGCCGGATGGCGCCGTGGCGTTCGACATCGATACGCTCCAGCTCGCCGGCGCGGGCCAGCCGCTCGCGCAGTTCCGGATCGTTGTCGAGACAGCCGGCATTCACATCCGCCACCAGTTCGATCAGCGTGCCGTATTGCGGCACCTCCGTCCGGTACATCTGCGACATCGCCTCGGTGAAGAGCGAGCGGATACGGTCTGTGGACACGACGGCTTGCGGCATTTGGAACTCCGGCTCATTCCGTTTTTGCAGGATGAACCTCTTTACTTCGGCAGCAAAGGCGGAAACATCGACATTTTGGAAATAGCTCATTCTGAAATGGAATGAACATGTTCGCTTCGAGACGTTTTCTGCCATCGATTTCACATCTCGCCGCTTTCGAGGCGGTTGCCCGCACCGGCAGCGTCACGGCGGCCGCGCGCGAGCTCGATCTGACCCAGAGCGCCGTCAGCCGCCAGGTGAGCGCGCTGGAGGAACAGCTTGGCGTCGAGCTCTTCCTGCGCGAACGCCAGACCATGCGGCTGACGCTGGCCGGCGACAGTTATGCCCGCGAGATCCGCGAGGCGCTGCGGCGGATATCGAGCGCTTCGCTCAACCTGCGCGCCAATCCGCATGGCGGCACGCTCAATCTCGCCATCCTGCCGACCTTCGGCACCCGCTGGCTGGCACCGCGCCTCGGGCGCTTTCTCGCCGCCAATCCCGGTGTGACAATCAATCTGGTGACCCGGCTTTCACCTTTCGATTTCCGCCTCGATTCGATTGACGCCGCCATCCATTTCGGCCATCCGCACTGGCCGGGCGCCGAACTTACCTTTCTGATGTCGGAGCGCACGGTGCCGGCCTGCAGCCCGGATTTTCTCAGGCGATACGCAATCGCCGGGCCGCAGGATCTGCTCGCCGTTCCGCTGCTGCATCTGACGACCCGGCCCGACGCCTGGGAGCAATGGTTCGCCGGCAACGGCGTTTCCTTCGAAAGCGTGCACGGCATGCTCTTCGACCAGTTCGCCACCGCCGCGCAGGCGGCGATCGCCGGCCTCGGCATCGCCCTGCTGCCGACATTTCTGATGCAGGAGGAGATCAGCCGCGGCGATCTCGTCGCCGCCGTCGATCAGGAGATGGAAAGCCGCGAGCGCTATTATCTCGCCTTTCCGCCCGAACGCGCCGACTATGCGCCGCTTGCCGCCTTTCGCGATTGGATCGTCGCGGAAGCGGCCGCCGACCGGGCCGCGTGACGAACGGCTTGCATCGGCATGGCGCTTTCGACCATTATATCAGCCAAACAAACATTGCAGGAAATCCCATGAAGCCGATCTTCGTCCAGCTCCAATGCGCCCCTGGCAAAACCTATGAGGTCGCCGACGCCATCTACCAGACCGAACTGGTCTCGGAGCTCTATTCCACCAGCGGCGACTACGACCTGCTGCTGAAGGTCTATATCGAGGAAGGCCAGGATATCGGCAAATTCATCAACGACAATATCGCCAATATTCCCGGCATCGTCCGCTCGCTGACGACCCTGACCTTCAAAGCCTTCTGAACTTCCGTCAGACGCGGTTAACCTTTTTTACGAAGAATCGCCTCTTGGGATGCCGCTTAAACCACGGCTTAACGCCTGAGATATCTGGTCGTTGCTATAAGAGTCCCGTCTCGGCATGAGGCGGCGCGTGCAACGATAGGTGGAAAATGGCGATCGTCGAGGCGGACAGGGTGCGCGAGAGGCCGCAGCCGGAAACGGCGCCGCTGATCGTCCATGTCGTGCGCCAGTTCCTGCCCAATCGCGGCGGCCTGGAAGACGTGGTCGCCAATCTTGCCCGCCAGACCCTTCGCCGGGGTTATCGCGTCCGCGTCGTCACCCTCGATTCGCTGTTCACCGCGCCTGGGGACAAGCTGCCGGCCCGCGAAGATATCGACGGCATCGAGGTGGTGCGTATTCCCTGGTCCGGCAGCAGCCGCTATCCGCTGGCGCCTGCGGTTTTCCGTCATCTCGCCGATGCCGATCTTGTCCATGTCCATGCTATCGACTTCTTCTTCGACGCGCTCGCCTGGGGCCGGCTGCTGCATCGCAAGCCGATGATCGTCACCACCCATGGCGGCTTCTTTCACACGCGAAAATACGCGGCGATCAAGAGGATCTGGTTCCGGATGCTGACCCGCGCTTCGGCACTGGCCTATCGGCGCGTCGTCTGCTGCAGCGCCTCCGATCTCAGGCAGTTTTCCGAAATCGCGCCCGACAGCCTGCTGATCGAAAACGGCGCCGATATCGGCAAGTTCGCCGACACCGCTTCGCGCCGGGCAAGGCGCCGCGTCGTCACCATTGGCCGCTTCTCGGTGAACAAGCGGCTGGACCATCTGCTCGATGCGATGGCCGTGCTGAAGAGCCGTGATCCGGAATGGCATTTGGATATCGTCGGCGCCGAATCCGACCTGAACCGGGCCGATGTCGAAGCCGCGATCGAAGGCCGCAACCTTTCCGGCCGCGTCACCCTGCACGTTTCGCCTGACAACGGCGCCATCCGGCGCATCATCACGGATGCCTCGCTGTTTGCCTCCGCCTCGGAATATGAAGGTTTCGGCCTGGTGGCTCTGGAGGCGTTGAGCGCCGGCCTGCTGCCGGTGCTGAACGCCAACGATGCCTTTACCACGCTTGCCGACCGGCACCCCGTCATCACGCTTGCCGATTTCACCAATCCCGAGACTGCCGCGACAGCGGTCGAGGTGGCCTATGAAACCCTCGCACGCCAACCGGACGCCGTCCGCGCCGGGCTTCTCGACGCCGCGCGCGGTTATTCCTGGGACATCGTCGCCGGGCGCTACATCGATCTCTACCGGTCGCTGAACGTCGTCGCAGACAATATCTAAACTACCTGCCTGAGATTCCTCACGCTCTTGCCAGGCGAATGATCTCGTCGAGCACGAATTTGCGCGATTGCGGCGGCGTCAGATTGTGGTCGGCATCCGGCAGCATCAGCAGCCGCACGTTCGGATAGCGCGAAAGCTTGGCGCCGCGCGGCCCGAAATGGAAATAGACGTGGTCGAGCCCGACATCGCCCTCGCTGTAGATCAGCGTCAGCGGCACCTTGCGCTTGCCGAATAGCGCGAAGGAATGCCGAACCTCGCGGGCAATATGGCGCCGGTCGGGCAGCAGTTCGATGAGCGGCGCGATCCACGGCGACAGGCGCCGGCCGCCGGCGATGACGATATTCTGCAGCGCCGCCACCACATCCACCTGCCCGCTGATGAGCCGCTTCAGCGTATCCACCCGCGCCAGGCGCTGACCGTAATCATCGAGGCTGCGGGGGACGGAGACGACATGCTCCCGGCGCACCGGTATCTCCGGATCCCAGTAATAGACGAAGGGATTGATCGAGACGACGGCCTTCAACCGCTCATCGGCAACGCCGGCGCGGAAGGCGACATAACCACCGCTGCAGCGGCCGGCCACCATGATCGGGCCTGCGACGACGCTTTCGAGCAGATCGAGGGCGGCGACCGCGTCCTCGGTCTGCGTGCTGGAATAGAGCACCTGTTCCGGCGCATCCGGCCGCGGCGGGCTATCGCCGACATTGGCGGAATCGAAACGCAGCGAAACGACGCCTTGGCGTGCGAGCTCGCGCGCCATATCCACGGTCGTCCGTCCCCAGCCGGCATGCCGGTCATAGGCAGTCGACAGGAACAGCACGGCATTGCCCTCGATCGCGCCGAGCGGCCGGCTGACGACGCCGACCAGATGATTGTGGCTGCCGAAACGCACCGGCGTTTCGACAAAACCCTCGCCGGCAAGCGGCGGATTGTCGATCGCCTCAGGTGAGCCGACCGCGGATGTCTCCATCGTCGCCCTCTCCAACCACGTCTTCAGCAGCCCGACGACCTCGGTCGGCGTCTTGGCAAACAGCGGATTGGTGGCGAGCTCGTCATAACCTTCGAAAACCGTCTGTTCGACCTCGGCGCCGAGCGCCTTCAGCGCATCGGCAAAGCCGGTATCGTCGGCCTTGGCGGGCCGTTCGAGGATCAGATATCGCGATGCTGCAAGCGCCTGCGGCGCAGCGATGTTGAGCTTGCCGAGTTCGGCGGCGATCTCTTCGGGCATGACGAGCCCGGCGATCTGCACCTTCGCGGTCTGGACATGCTCCTTGCCGAGGCCGAGATCGGCATCGATGATCTTGGACCACATGTTGAGTTCGCGCAGATAGGCCCGGCCGCTCAGCACCGGCGCCAGCATCACCAGGCTGTCGACGCCGTCGATCGAGGCGCCGATGCGGTGGGCAAGCGTTGCGCCGAGGCCCTGTCCGATAAGGATGATACGGTCGCAACCGGAGAGCGATTTCAGCTTGGCGGCGGCCGCGCGAATCGAGTTTTCCCAGGTTTCCAGCCTTGCCGGCAGTGCGCCGAAATCGAGCGCATCGCCAGTGCCGCGATAGTCGAAGCGCAGGCTCGCCACGCCGATATCGGAGAAATGCTCGGCCGCGACACGGAAGAATTTGCGGCTGCACATCTCCTCGAAACCCCAGGGGCTGACGAAGAGCACGGCGGCCGAACGTTTCTGGACCGTGGGATTTTCAGGCATGAACAGGCCGATCGTGCCGTCGAAGACGACAGGCAGGGCAGCGCTACGGCCGGCACCCTCGGCCGGTTCCAGCGAGAATTCACCGGGCGCGACCTTGGCGCGGTCGGGATCGCCCGGAAGCCGCGGCGCAATGAAATTGATCGCGTACCCCACCGGGCGCTGCAGCACGCGCGGCATCTTGCCGAGAATGGAACGCATGACCTCGACATCTTCGGCCGGCATGACGCGCAGCACGCGGAGTGCCGCGAAATAGCAGAGTGTGCCGGCAAGGATTGCAACGACGAGGCCGATCGGACCCCGGATGAATTCCAGCGCCGAAATCGCCCCGCAGGCACAGAGCACGGCGGCGAGCGTCACCTTCGTCAGGCTCGTGTAGAGGCCCGAAAGCTGGGATCCGAATCCTGTCTGCCTGATCATCATCACCGACATCGCAACGAAGACGAGGATGCGCACGAGTGCAGCACCCTCGGCGGCAAGCGTAGGTACGATCAGTAAACAACCGACTACCATCAGAAGGCCACCTATCACACTGATGTTCAGGCGGGAGCGAGCCCTGTCCATCGACAGGAGGTAGAGGCTGAGGATCTGCATGAAGGTATAGGCGGGCGCCACCAGCGCCAGCAGCGCCACCACCGTGCCGCTGCGGCGGAACGCTTCGCCGAACACCACGAGCACGAGTTCGCTGGAGATCGCCGCCAGCCCGAGGCTCATCGGCAAAACGATATAGGCCATGCTGCGGGTGACCGCGGCGAAGACCTCGACCGGCAAGGTCGAATCATCGCTGTTATGCCGACGCTCGGAATAATAGGGCAGCAGGCTGCCGGTCATCTGGATCGGCAATTGCAGCGCGATATTGGCGATCGACAGGCCGACGGCGTAGTAACCGACCATCTCGACCGACCAGAACTGCTGCAGGAAGAGCAGCTCAAGCCGATTGAGGAAGATCGAATCGATGATGAACTGGATCGACAGGATGACCGAGGAAGAGGCGAGAGCTTTCAGCGAAACCCCGCACCAGTCGCGCCGTGCAAGCAAGATCGGCAGCGTGGCGAAGAACAGCACGAGCTGGCCGAGCGCATAACCGACGAGAACGCCTTCGACGCCGTAGAAAACGGCGCCGGCGGCAACACCGGCAAGCTGCAAAATCGAGACGGCCACCGTCAGCCGGAAAAAGGCGCCCAGCTTTTTTTCGCCGATCAGATAGAATTTGACGAAGGATCCGATCGCCTGGACGAAGAACAGCACGCCGGTGACCAGAGCGACGGACGGCGCCGTGTCGGCCCAGTGCATCTCCTCCGACGTCAGGAAGAACAGGGCGTAGAGCGCCAGCAGCACGACGGTCGAAAACATCATGAAGCTGACGAGGATGGCGGCAAAACCCCGCCGGCGGCGCATGTCGTAACCTTCCGCCGAAAGCTGCGGCAGGGTCTTCAACAGCGTGATGCTCGAGCCGAGTTCGGCGATCGAGGCGCCCGTGACCACCAGCCAGAGCGAGAAGGCGACGATGCCGTTGGCCTCCGGCCCGAGCAGCCGCGCGGTTATGATCGATGACACGAAACCCGTCAGCAGCAGCAGCATGCCGGCCGCCGCATTCATCACCGAATTTGCGATAATACCCTTCGACATCTACCCATCCGCAAGGTTCGGCCCTCTCGGCCGGACACTCGCCATCTCTACTGCGAAAATGTTAAAATAAAGCGGAGTGGCGACCTCACCTTAGCTCGCCTGCATCGCCGCCAGCGCCTGAAGCGCCTTCTCGTAGCTATTCTCGGCGAGATAACGCAGCAGGAATTCCCGGGCTTTCTCCGCCTTCTCAAGCGCCCGCTCGGGCGCGCGAAAGATGTCGCGCAGATGCGCCGCCGCAACTGCCGGGGAAGGATCCGCCCAGACCGCGCCCGCAAGCCCGGCAAATTCGGGATGAGTATCGACGACCGGAATGAGGGAAGATCCGACCTGCCATGTATTCTCAGGGTCGCAGAAATCCGCCGTGCCCGACCAGGCGGTGGAGATAACCGGCGTGCCCTGCATGATCGCCTCGGCCACCGTCAGCCCGAAACCCTCGGAACGATGCAGCGAAAGATAGGCGTCGGACGACCGGATGAGGCCGTTGATATCGGCGTTCGACAGCCTGTCGGTGACGATCCTGATCCGGGCGTCGCCTGCGACCGAAGCAACCAGTTCACGCAGGCCTTCATCCTTGTTCACATCGCCGCTGGCCTTCATCAGCAGGAAGGCGCTTGGGGCTTCGGCGGCGAATATCCTGAAAGCCTCGATGACGGCCTGCGGATTCTTCCGGTTGATCGAGGAGCCGGCGCTGAAGATGAAGCTGACGAGAAAGGCGTCCTTCTCGATGCCGAACTTTTCCCGCATGCCATCGGTCGCCGGGGCCCCGGTCACCGGATGCGGAACGACGATGACCGGCGCCCTGGTGAGCGGCGCAATCGCCCGCCGGGTGAATTCCGACGGCACGAAGACGGCGTTCATATAATGCATTGCATGGCGCCACTCCGCCGGCACGACTTCCAGCTCCCAGGCGAAATAGCCGATATTGAAGGCGCGCGTGAAATTCGCGACACCCTTCTTCAGGATGGCGCGCGGCAGCATCGGCGGATTGAGGTGCCAGATCCGGCTTCCCGGCGCCTCGGCGGAAAGACGCGACGACGTCCATCCGGCGAAGGACGTCTCGTCTGGATGGGTGCTGACATCGGAGAGCGAAATCGCCCTTCCTGCTTCGGAGAGCGCGCCGGCACAGAGCCTTGCCGACTCACCGACGCCGACAGCCATCGAGAGATAGCCGACGATTTCCACCGGCCTGCGGGGATTGAAGGCAAGACGCGACCGCGGGATCAGCCGTTGCAGGACATGGGCGCGCAAAAAGCGGTATGTCGTTCTCAAATCACGGTCTTTCTCAATGGATGGGCATCATTTTTCGCGGGGAGCTTCAACCCGAGAACACGACACGATGCGAACTGCCGAGGCTTCTGATTTCGCCTGCGGGCGGAAGATCGCTCTCGGTGCCAGAGAGCGCGTGGAGTTTCACGCGCCGCATCGCGCCGGGCGCCAGATGGAACCAGTCGTCGTCAGGCCGGTAGCCTTCGACATCGATATGCACCGATTGCGCCAGCCGGTCGGTCCTGAGATCGACGAACCAGTCGTCGCCGTCTCTGGCGAGCGATGCCTCGATGCCGGCATCATGCAGCGCCTTCCCCCGTCCGCACGGAAAGTGGAAGCTTTCCGCCAAAATGGCGCCGTCGGCCAGCGAACGCAGGCGGGCAACACTGGCATCATGCGCCGGCGGCCCGAAACGGAAGGCATAGGTCGTATCGAAAAAGGCGCCGAACAGTGAAGTCGCGGCAAGACGCTCGGTATCCCTTGCCGCCAGCTTGAAAGCCCTGCTGCCGCTGACGACCTGCTGCTTTCCGTCGCGCAGGCAGGCGACCTCGAGCTCCACGTCGAGCGCTGTATCCGTCTCGTTGACGACGTGCACGTCGAGACCGTTGGTCCCCTCGTCGGTGAACAGCGCCTGCACCGGCCGGAAGGCGCGGCGCATCGCATACCAGACCGGCTTCGGCTCGCCGGTGGAATCGATCACCCCCCAGCCGGGGCCGGGCAGCAGGTCCTGCAATGTCCAGACGAGCGCACCGTTGCAGGCCGAGCCCTTGCGCCGCCACTCGGCGAAAGTCTCCTCGATCACCTCGCCGGTGACGGCGCGGGAGAGATCGAGATAGCGGCCCGGATCTTCGCGGCGCAGCCCGGCCGGATCGAGGTCGTAGAGAAGCTGCAGGTAGAAGTCGCGAACATCCTCGAAATCCCACGAAGCGCTGCGGTCGCGCGGCACGCGGGCCTTCCAGAGCGGGCTGTGGACGGCCGGCACGTCGAGATGGCGGTGCAGCGTCCTCTGCTGCGGCACATGCGCGAAGGCAAGGCTTTCGGAGGCAAAACGCACATCGGCGCGGCGTGCATCGGCAATCGGCCGCATATAGGCGCCGACACCGTAATAATGGGCGATACCGGCATTCGGCGAAAAGGGCATCGCCCCGCCATGTGGCGAATTCGGGACATAGGGCACGTCGGGACGCATGCGCGCAGCGATGGCCGGGATGATCTCATCGGTGACCGGCCCGCTCCAGAATTCGACGGGGAGACCCAGCATCGCCGCCTGCTGGTGAATTTCGCTGCCGCCGCAGAGCACTGCCAGCGATGGTGACGCCTGAACGCCATGCAGGAATTCCTCGACCTCCGCATGCACATGGCCGAGAAACGCCTTGTCGGCGCGCGGATAATCGAAATTGGCGAACATGAAATCCTGCCATACGAGCAGGCCGAGTTCGTCGCAGAGCGCAAAGAAATCAGGCGTCTCGTAGGCCATGGTGCCGCCGATGCGGATCATGTTCATGCCGGCTTGAGCGGCAAGCCGCAGTAACGGTTCATAATCCGCCCGCCCGCCCGGCAGACGCGCGATATCGGCCGTCGTCCACACCGCGCCGCGGCAGAAGATACGTTCGCCGTTGACAGTGAGCGCGAAATCGTCGCCGTCGGCGCCGCGCTCGACCTCGATCCGCCGGAAGCCGGTCGTGCCGAGCGAATACTCCACGTCGTCGGAAACGAGCGTCAGCTCATAGAGACGCGGAGCGCCATGCGTGTGCGGCCACCAGGGCTCGATGTCGGAAAGCTTGAGGATAGAAGAGTAATGGTTGTCGCCGATCTTCTCAAAAGGCTGCTCCATGCCGCCGCAGTGCAGCAGCATCTTGGGATGCTCGGCATTGCTGTGCAGGGAGACGCTGAGACGGCCGGCGCCATTCTCGTCCAACACGGCGCGGATGGAGACATTGTCGATCGAGACGGGATTGCGCCGCACCAGCGAAATCGGCCGCCATGGCCCGACCGCATGGATATCGGGGCACCAGCCCGGCATATGGCCGAGCAGCGTCGTGCGGAAATTCTTCAGCCCCGCCGGCGTGATCATCTGAGGCCGCCAGCGTGCCCGCGGGCCGGGCTCCGACAGGCGGGGACCGAGTGCGCGAAAGCAGAGCGCCAGCTCGTCGCCGCCCGTCAGCGTCACCGGGATCTCGTGCGCGGTGAACATGCTTTCGGAAAACAGGATTTCCTGGCCGTTGAGGAAGACATGGCAAAGTGTGGCAAGCCCTGCGAACCGCAGGATAGCCTCACCGGGCTCGGCATCGAACAGCCGGCAGAGGTACCAGGCATCCCTGGTGTTCAGCGGCTCTGGATTTTCCCGGTCGAACAGCCCGGCTTTTTCGAGTGCTGCGGCAACGGTGCCGGGAACGGGTGCCGGAATGAACTGGGCGGAGAGCGGAATATCATGCGGCACGGCGCAGGCGCCCGGCTCCGTCAGGATCAGGTTCCAGCCTTCGGAAAGCAGGCTTTCCTCGGCACCGATGCTTGCCAAACGCCCCCGCATGGTCAGATCTCCGGCCTCAGATTCGCTCCGCAAGCGATGCCATCATCAAATCCCACGCATCGGCGGCCGGATCAAGGGCTGCCTGCAGCGGCTCGAACTTCCTGCGGGCAATGGCGCGGGCAAGCTGGAACTGCACCGATTTCGCCGCGTCCGAAATGCGTCTGGCATGCTCGGCGGCGGCGGCGAATTCACCTGGCGAAAGCCAGACAAGGTAATCCGCCGCCAGCTCGAAATTGGCGCCCACCTGGCGAAGCGTGTTGAAGGCATATTTGTGGAAGAAGCCGAACGGCCGTTCCGCAACCGCTTCCACCTGCCGGGGAAAGACTGCCGCGAAGGCGCGGATCGGATTTTCGCCAGGACGCCTGGTGAAATGAAAGCCGGCAAGCCGCCGCGCGGTCGCGCGCAGATGCGCTTCATCAGCGGGCTTTTCCGGGAACCGCGCAAATTCCGTATAGGGAAGGAACGGCGGGTCGTTCTCCGTCAGCTGCAGCTGGAACAGACCGTCGAAATCCTCGCCTTCAAGCTGGAAATAACCGGCATTGTGAAAATACTCGACGCGCTTGGCCGCAACGTCCAGCCGGTTGATCGCAACCGTCGTCTTGCCGTGCTCCTGCCGATAGGCGGTGCCGTGCGTATCCGGCATGTAGAAGGAATCCATTTCGATCAGGCAGAGACGGCCCCGCGCGATCTGCACTTCGACATGGCGTTCTACGCGGTCGTAAATGGCAAGCTCGGTCGCGCGGATGCCGTAAAGCGCTTCGAGATCCTCAAGCGGCACCTTGAAGAAGGTGAACTGGTCGCCCTCGAAATCCTGGGTCAGAGTGAAACCGAGCATCGCCTCGGGCGCAACACCCGATGTCGCCAGCACCTCGATCCAGAGATCGACATAACAATTGGTTTCCGGCCAGGCGCGCTCGCCGGAATGCAGCGCGTGCGCCCGGTAGGTTTCCGGGTCGATTCCCGAAAATACCGATGTCATCGACCGGCTCAGCCCCACAGCGCTTTCCGCACGTTGGCCGGCCATTGCTTCACGTCGAGCCCGTGATGGTGGAACAGCGCAAGCGCGATGCGCTCCAGTCCGAAGCCCACGCAGGCCGTGTGCGCGACGCTACCATCTTCGAGGTTGAGGCCCCATTTCGTGCCGAAGGCATCCTGATGATAATTGAAGCTCATGCAGGCGGTCGGATTGGCGGTCGAGGTGATCGGGATCAGCAGCTCGAATTTCAGGTTCTGGTCGCGCTGATTGTTGGCAAGCATCTTGCCGGCGCGGCCGAAGAACGGATCGTTGGCGATATCGATCGTCACCTCGAGGCCGACGGCCTTCATCATCTCGACGCCGCGATCCATCCAGCGCTGGCGGAAATCGGTGACATGCTCTTCGGTGCCCATGCAGACATATTCGCGCATGCGGAACAGCTGCTGGCGGGCCGGATCTTTCGACGGCTCATGACGGAAGCAATAGGATTGCAGGTCGAAGAGGCCGCCGGTCTTCGGCAGATTGCCGCGCTTGGCGACCGTCGGATAGAGCGGATAGCAGGCCGCCGGCGTCAGCACGATGTCGGTCGCCTCCTGCCCCTTCGTCCAGTCCTCGCCGACTTCCATGCATTGCAGCAGGCTGACATGGTCGAGTTCGCTGCCGCAGAAGCTGTGCACCGTGCCGGCAAGCTGCGGGAAGCTCTTCATGTAGCCGCTCTTTTCGAAGAAGGCGCGGTTCATGCCGGGCGGAAAGCGCATCGCCTCCGCACCATCGGCGCCGCCGACCTTGTCGATCAGGCGCTCAAAGGCAGCGATCACCTCTTCGAACTGGCCGCTGCGGCCATAGAGCCCGTCGATGCCGGTATCGATCAGCAGGCCGGCTTCGAAAAGCCGGTCGAGAAACGAGGTCTGCATATCCATGACTGTTACCCCAGTAGGCTAGTGTCCTGCTTGTGGACAAGAAGCATGCTCGACGTATTGCCGAGGATGCGGTCGTTCGAGATCATCAGCTGCGCGGAATGCGCGTCGCGCAGATGGCGTCCGAGGCTGAAGGGCGTGCCGTTCTTGTAGCCCATGATGCCGCAGATCAGCATGGCGTGGTTGACGATCTCCAGGATCGTCTCGGACGAGGCGATCTTGACGTTGTTCATCGCCACCGCAAAGCCCATCGAGGACAGCCTGTCGACATCGATCTTGGCATCCTCATAGGCCTTGAGGCCGGCAACCACATTGGATTTGACCATCTGCAGCAGGTTGGAAACCTCGGCGAGGCGGAGCGCTCCCGGCGGCGGGGCATCCGGCGCCTTGCGGGCGGCGGCGCGCACAAAGGCCTGGGCGCGCGCCACGGCGTCGACCGCGATGCCGTACCAGACGCCGCTCCACAACAGATGCGACGAAGCGAGCATGGATTGCGCCGCGATCTCGGCGAAAGGCTTCGGCAGGATCTGATGGGCCGGCGCCTGCCCTTTGAAGAGGAAGCCGTCGGAGCAGGTGCCGCGCATGCCGAGCGTATTCCACGCGTGCGTCCTTTCGAGCGTGTACTGATCCTTGAGAAAGGCCGTCAGCACCTGATCGGAGGAAGCCGCCTGCGCGTGAGCGCGCGAGGTGATCAGGATGGCGTCGGCATGCGAGCCGTAGGAAATGACGGTCGCATCCTTTTCGAGCCGGCAGACATCGCCATCGACTTCTACAGCGCAAATGCTGTTGCGCAGGTTTCCGCCGATGCCGCCCTCGGTGGTGGCAGAGGCGATCAGCAGCTGTTCGGCGGCGATGCTGCGCATGAAACCGCGATGCCATTCGCTGTCGGCGCCGTGTTCGACGAGGCTCGACAGCTTGATGTGATGCATGGCGAAGACCATGGCGCTTGCGGCGCAGGCTTGACCGAGCATCGAGCATAATTCGGCAATCTCGGTGATCGAGGCGGATTCGCCGCCGAGATGACGCGGCACCTGGATGCCGAGCAGCCTCTCGGCCTTCATCGCATCCACGGCTTCCCGGGGGAAACGGCCTTCGACGTCGACGGCATCGGCGTGTTTGGCGGCGATTTCGGCGACGCGGGCGACCCTTGCGACAAGACCGTCCTGCATGATCTTGACGGGGAAATTCATCAGGCGACCTTCCGGCTGTCCCGGATGAGATCGACCGTTCTGGCGATGGCCGAGATGCTCGCGAAGGATTTGCGGTTCAGGAGATTGTCGGGAAACTCGATGTCGAAGGCCTCTTCGATGCCGAGCATCAGCTGCACGGAGGCAAAGGACGTCAGACCCGCCGCATAAAGATCGGCATCGTCGGCGACCTGGTCGATCGACGCAGGAAGTTTGCCGAATTTGGCTACGAGGTCGCGGATTGTCTTATTCATCCCATCACTCCAAGATTCTCATGATCCCGAACCGGCGTTCATCGCCTTGTCATGAGCGTTCTTTTAGTGCGGAAAACAGAAAATTCCGCTAATTTATAGCGTTAAATATGATTAAGGCTCACAGTTAGAATTTTACCGATCATTCCGGTCGGAGCGATAATATCGCTTCCGTATCAGCGACTTAATCTTGTTTTGATAACGGCACTCGACGCAATTTACGCCGCAGCCAGTACAGAAATGACACGGAAAGCGCCGCTTTGCGTCAATCGGCCGGCGGATAGGAATGCTCGTCGCCCCGGTAGTCCGAGACGGAATAACATCCCTCCCCTATCGCCCGGATGGCGCTGCCGCTGACGACCGCCTTGCCGTAACCGCCGGGGATATCGAGGATGTAGGTCGGCTGGCAGAGCCCGGAAATCCGCCCACGCAGCGCCGCGACGATCCGCTGCCCCTCCTCTATGGTCACCCGGAAATGGCCGGTACCGGGCGCAAGATCCGGATGATGCAGGTAATAGGGTTTGACGCGGATTTCGACGAAAGCCTTCATCAGTTCGGCGAGCACGTCGGGATCGTCGTTGACGCCCTTCAGCAATACGGACTGGCTGATCATGGCAATGCCGGCATCGACAAGACGGGCGCAGGCGGCGCGCGCTTCGGCCGTCAGCTCTTTGACATGGTTGGCATGCAGCGCCACATAGACCGTCTTGCCGCTCGCCTTCAGCGCGGCGATCAATGCCGCGTCGATCTTCCCAGGATCGACGACGGGAACACGCGTGTGGAATCGCACGATCTTCACATGCGCGATGTCCGCCAGCGCCTCCATGATGTCGCGGAGGCGGCGCGGCGACAGCACCAGCGGATCGCCGCCGGTGAGGATGACCTCCCAGATTTCCTGGTGACCCCTGATATAATCGAAGGCGGCCTGCATCGCCGCCGCATCGAGCGTGCCGAGGCCCTGCGGCCCGACCATTTCGCGGCGAAAGCAGAAACGGCAATAGACCGGGCAGACATGCACGGCCTTCAAGAGCACGCGATCGGGATAGCGGTGAACAATGCCTTCGACCGGGCTATGGGCTTGATCGCCGATCGGATCGGCGCGTTCTTCGCGGGTAATCGTGAGTTCGGCGGCATCTGGCACGAACTGCCGCGCGATCGGATGATCGGGATCGGCGCGATCGATCAGCCTCGTCATGGCAGGCGTCAGCGCGATCGCGTAGCGCGCGGCAACCTCCTCCAGCGCCAGGCGATCGGCCGGCGCGACCAGCCCTGCCATCACCAGATCGTCGACGCTTTTGAGGGGTTTGACGGCATTCATCGTCCATACTCCGCAACAGGCGCCCAGAGCACCTGGTCGATGCGCGAGGCCCCGGTCGCCAGCATCACCAGCCGGTCGAAGCCGAGCGCGATGCCGCTTGCCTCGGGCATCAGCGATAGGGCGGCGAGGAAATCCTCGTCGAGCGGATAGGTCTCGCCATAGACACGCGCCTTCTCGGCCATCTCGATCTCGAACCGCCGGCGCTGTTCGGCAGCGTTGGTGAGCTCGCCGAAGCCGTTGGCAAGCTCGACGCCGCAGGCATAGAGCTCGAAGCGTTCGGCAACCCGGGGATCACGCGCCGAGGAGCGCGCAAGCGCTGCCTCCGAGACCGGATATTCGTCGAGGATGGTGATGCGGCCGAAGCCGAGATGCGGCTCGATTTTTTCGACCAGCACGCGGCTGAAGAGATCGGCCCAGCCGTCGTCCTCGGCAACACGCATGCCGACGCGCTTCATCTCGGCGGCCAGTTGATCGCGATCGGTCGAACCGTCGGCGGCGACGGAGGCGAGAAGATCGATGCCGGCATGGCGCTCGAACGCTTCGGCAACGCCGATCCGCTCCGGGCCGGCGAAAGGATCGCTCTCGCCGCCGCGATAGGCAAGCTTTTCGGTCTTTGCCGTCTCGGCCGCGAGCGCCAGGATCCGCACGCAATCCATCATCAGGCTCTCGTAGCTTTCCCCGGCCCGATACCATTCCAGCATGGTGAATTCGGGATGGTGCAGCGGCCCGCGCTCGCGGTTGCGATAGACATGGGCAAAACACGAAATGCGTTCCTCGCCCGCCGCAAGCAGCTTCTTGCAGGCGAATTCCGGCGAGGTGTGCAGATAGAACGGCGCTTTTTGCCCATCCGTCGTCAGCGCTTCCGTGGCGAAGGCATGCAGATGCGCCTCGTTGCCGGGGGAGACCTGCAGCACTGCCGTATCCACCTCGATGAAATCCTCGCGCGCAAAAAATCCGCGCAGTGCCGCCTGAATCGCATTGCGCCCGATCAGGAACGGGCGGCGATCGGCATGCACGGACGGGGTCCACCACGGGGACGCTTTCGCCGAAGAGTTCATTCCAAGCTTTCTTCGCCGGAGAAGCCGGTATGGGGATGGCTATTTCCCGGATTTTAGGTTAGTTGCGCCCCCAAAGAAAAACATTTGCGTCTTCGGGTAGCGTCTCGACAGTCATCTACGACGCCGAAAGCCGAGTTACAAGGAAGTCTTATGGTCAAGGTCATCGCCTCTTCGGTCCGCAAGGGCAACGTTCTCGACGTCGACGGCAAGCTCTACGTCGTTCTCACCGCCCAGAACTTTCACCCGGGCAAGGGCACGCCGGTCACCCAGGTCGACATGCGCCGCATCGTCGACGGCGTGAAGGTCTCCGAACGCTGGCGCACCACCGAACAGGTCGAGCGCGCCTTCGTCGAGGACGTCTCCTTCCAGTATCTCTATGAAGACGGCGAAGGCTTCCACTTCATGAACCCGGGCAACTACGATCAGGTCGTGGTCGATGTCGAAACCATGGGCGATCAGAAGGCCTATCTGCAGGAAGGCATGTCCTGCATCCTGTCGATCCATGAAGGCATTCCGCTGGCGCTCGAACTGCCGCGCCACGTCACGCTCGAAATCACCGAGACCGAGCCGGTCGTCAAGGGCCAGACGGCATCCTCTTCCTATAAGCCGGCCATGCTGTCGAACGGCATCCGCACCTCGGTGCCGCCGCACATCAATGCCGGCACCCGCGTCGTCATCGCCACGGAAGACAATTCCTACGTTGAACGCGCCAAGGATTGATCCTGGTTTCATCCATTCGGGAGGCCGGCTCACGCCGACCTCTCGCTAAGATGTGGAATTCAGGCAAGTGTCGATGCCGAGTCCACTCGCGGCAGGCGATTGTCTCGGACGGCTCATTTGCCGGAGATATCTTCCTTGAGCTAAGGCTGCACCGAATTCCAGGATCCGAGTTCAGATTACCTTTCGGACCTCGCTCTCGAAGCTCATGACATGAGCCATTGCGATCCTTTCAGCCTCATCCGCGTCGCCTCTGCATACGGCCTCAAGCATGAGGACCTGATCATGCAAGACGTCTTCAAGACGCGGTACCAGTGTCGGAAACCGTTTCATGGCGACGTACAGGATTCTCAGCGACAGATTGTGGTAGTGATCCAGCGTGTCGAACAGGAATGAGTTTTTCGCCACTTTGTAAATGAAGCGGTGAATCCGGCGATCTAGCGCAAGGATGTCTTCCAATGCCATCGGAACGGTTGTCTGCTTGAGTTCGTCGATCAGTTGCCGCGCTTCTTGCCGCTCGAACTCGCGCAGCCTTTCCGCAGCCAATCGAGTCGCCCAGGATTCGATCCGTGCTCGTGCCTCATAAACGGCAGTAAGATCATTGATATCGATCTTGCTGACAAAGGTGCCGCGCCGCGCGCTGACGACAACGAAACCGTCATATTGCAGACGCTGAAGCGCCTCCCGGACCGGCGTGCGTCCGACGTCCATGCGTTTCATAATCTCGGCCTCCCGCAGAAGCGTGCCCGGAGGAAGCAATGTCGTAATGATGTCGTCGCGCAGCCGAATGTATGTCCGCTCCGCCAGCGTTGATTCAGCCGCTTCGTAATCTGCTTCGAATACCGACATATTCAGCGCATTCCTCTCTCTGTGCATTCCACATAGCCAAACACTTCTCTGCCGAAAAAAGCGCGCAACGAATCTGCTTGACTTCATATAGTGCCGGCATATCTTCAATATATCAGCAATATATAACCACAAAGAGGGGTTCAAATGGAACATGCTGAATTGACGAAAAAATCGCAGGCAAATGGGATCGTCGCCTTGGCGATCTTGAGTTTGGGACTCTTCGCGACGGCCGTGCCGCCCGCTGCCGCCGCCGACGATCTGGAACTGACGAAGCCGGGCACGCTCGTCGTTACGGTGCAGCCTTACATGCCCTACACTGCGGTTAAGGATGGGAAGCTTGTCGGCCTTGACAGCGACATCCTGACGGTCATCGCCGATAAGCTCGGTCTCAAGATCGAAATCAACGTCACCGACTTTCCGGGCATGCTGGCTTCCGTCCAGACGCAGCGGGCGGATATAACCATTGGCGGAATCGCATGGTCCGACGCCCGCCAGAAAGTCGGCCTGTTCACCGACCCGCCATATTATTCGCCGCCGGCAATGGCCGTGAGCGGCACGGCGAGCTTTCCGGATGTTGCGAGCTTGGAGGGCAAGAATCTCGGTACCGTCACCGGCTATGTCTGGGCGAAATCCATCGCGCAGGTCCCGGACGCATCGCCCCATACGTTCCCGAGCGCCGACAGTGTGTTCCAGGATATTTCTGCCGGGCGCCTCGACGTCGGCTTCCTCGATCCGCTGCTGATCACCTATCAACAGCAGCAGCGCCCCGACATGAAGGTTCGCATCGAATATCTGAAGCCGCCGACGAACGAACAGGTCGCCGCGCACCCCGATTACAAATATTTTCAAGCCTATATGACCGGATTCTACCTTCCAAAGCAGTCGCCGAAGCTGGCCAAGGCTGTTTCCGATCAGATTGACGGCATGTACAAGGATGGATCCCTTGCGGCTTTGATCACCAAATGGGGCGGCGATCCCCAGCAGTTCCTGGTCCCATCGCCCGAGATGGCGGCGCAGCGGCGCGGCGTTGACCGTCCGGCCGACTGGAACCCGCCTTCCCTCGCGAAGTGAGATCGACGCATGACGGCGTTGTCATCCTTCACCGATATGTTCCAGGTTCCCTGGGACGACTACGTAGGAAACATTGCCGGGGGTCTACTCAAGACCCTCGGCTACACCATGGCGAGCTTCGTCGGCGCGGCGATCCTTGGTCTTGCGCTTGCGTTGATGAGGCTCAACCGGCTTCGGCTGGTTCGCGTCCCTGCGGCGCTCTATACGGAGCTTTTCAAGAACGTACCCCTCCTCGCGATCATTTTCCTCACTTACTTCGGCCTGCCTTCCGTGGGCATCAGGCTGGAGGTTTTCGAAGCTGGAGTATTGAGCTTGGTGCTCTTCTACGCGGCCTACCTGTCCGAGATCTTTCGGGCAGCTATCGCCGGCGTACACAGAGGACAGCAGGAGGCGTCTCAAGCGCTCGGGTTAGGGCGCGCCAAGACTTTCAGCCATGTCGTTCTGCCGCAGGCGGTACGGCTGGCGCTTCCCGGTACGAACACCATGTTCGTCGACCTGATCAAGTCGACCTCGCTGCTTGTGACGATCTCCGCTGCCGAACTGATGACGCAGGCCCAATTGATAGCGTCGGAAACCTTCCGAGCGCTGGAAGTGTATCTCGTGATCTCGGCCGTTTATTTCGGTATCTGCTACCCGGTGTCACAATGTCTGCTTCTGCTCGAGCGCAAGATCCATGCGGGTGTGCCATTGTCATTGGCCAGACGACGCCGGCTGAAATTGGCCAGGACCTATCTCGCCGAGGGGAGGTCTGCCCCATGAGCACCACTGCCAAAACTGCCTTCGTGTCTACGCAGCCGGTCGGTCGCCCCGCCGTCAAAATTAGCGGATTGCGCAAGTCTTTCGATGGGCGCCTGGTGCTTGACCGCGTCGATCTCGAGGTTGCCACAGGCAAAATCGTCAGCATCATTGGCCAGAGCGGTGGAGGAAAGACCACCCTGATGCGCTGCGTCAATCTGCTCGAGCGACCCGATCAGGGAACGATCACTGTCGGCGATGAGACCATCTTCGCTGACGGCAAGGTAAGCTGCCGCAACCTTGCGAAGCTTCGGCAACGCGTCGGCATGGTGTTCCAGCGTTTCAATCTGTTCCCGCATCTGACGGCCGTCGAGAACGTCATCCTCGCTCAGATGCAAGCGGCCGGGATTGCTGAGAGACAGGCCGTGGAACGGGCCGTGAAACTTCTGACCAGAGTGGGCCTTGCCAAACGGGCGATGGCTTATCCGGAGCAGATGTCGGGCGGCGAGCAGCAGCGTGTGGCGATTGCACGCGCCCTGGCGCTGGAACCAACGGTTTTGCTGTTCGACGAGCCGACGTCGGCGCTCGATCCTGAATCGACTGGCGAAGTTCTCCGCGTCATGCGGGAACTCGCCGCCGACGGCATGACGATGATCCTGGTCACCCACGAGTTGCCCTTTGCGAAAGAAGTGTCGGACTGGGTCGTGTTCATCGATGGCGGTCTTATCATCGAGCAGGGCACCGCCGGAGATGTGCTTGACCGTCCAACGGAAGCACGCACGGCTGCCTATGTCGCGCGCTACGCTTCCCCAGGCTAGCCTTGAGTGACCTCAATCGCTCCGGCGGAGCATTGCGCCGCAGCAGAGTCCGGCCGGCATAAGGCCTCGTTTTCTCTAAGGTAAATACATATCCGATGAACAAGCTCCCAACAGATATCGCCGTCATCGGCGGCGGTGTGATCGGCATGGCAACCGCTCTGCGGCTGCGTGCCGACGGTCGCGATGTCGTGCTGATCGAACCGAACAGACCCGGTTCGGGCGCATCTTACGGCAATGCCGGAACGATTGCCGACTATGCGGTCATTCCCGTCGGCACACCCGCTGTCCTTAAAAACCTTGCTGCGCTTCTGCTCAATTCCGACAGCCCTTTATCCATCCGCAAGGCCGCGTTGCCGACGCTGTTTCCATGGCTGGTACGTTTTGCCTACGAATCCCTCCCTCACAGATACAGAGACAATACAAGCCGCATCGCCGACCTTCTGTCCGACGCTTCATCGGAATGGCTCGAACTCGCGGCAGAAATCGGCGCATCCGATCTCTTGAGCGCGAAGGGATGCCTCTATCTCTACCAGACGCCCGAGGCCTTCCAGGCGGCCGCTTCGGATGTCGAGCTTCGCCAAAGCTACGGCATAGCGCAGCAGCTTCTCACTCCCGACGAAGTGCAAAGTCTCGAGCCCAGGCTGCCGCAGGTCCATGGCGGAGGGCTTTTCTTTCCGAAGGCGATAAACTTCACCGATCCAGGCCAGGTCATGAGCGTGATGGAAGCCGCCGCCAGACAAGCGGGGGTCGAGTTCGTCCGAGACTCCGTGGCGACTATTTCGCGTGAGCGGAATGGAGTGAGGATGCTGGCTTCAGGCCACAGCATTCATGCCCGAGCAGTCGTGATCGCCGCCGGGGCACATTCCCGCGGGCTGGCTCTGCAACTCGGAGAGCGGGTTCTGCTGGATACTGAGCGGGGTTATCATCTCGAGTTCGATATGGAAACATTGCCGGTGGAACGGCCGGTATGCCCGACGCATCATGGATTTTACTTTTGCCCGATGCGTGGCCGCTTGCGCGTGGCCGGTACTGTGGAACTCGGCGGCATTGCTGCTCCTTCGAACCCGAGGCGCCTGGAAGTGTTGCTTGCAAATGCGCGCAGGATTTTCCCAACGCTCGGTGAACCGAGCCGGAGCTGGATGGGTTTCCGCCCTTCCATGCCCGATTCCGTTCCCGTTATCCGGCCTTCAAACGGAGGCACGGACGTCGTGTTTGCCTTTGGACATGGGCATATCGGTTTGACGCTGGCACCGCGGACCGCCCGCATGGTCAGCACCATTCTCGCCGCTTGATCGCGTCATGAACTATGCTTGCGAGCAGCAGGCCTTTTATCCGCCTCAGAGATGCGGGTTGCGCGGCCGGTATTTCTTGACGAGTTTCTGGTTGATCTCGGCGGCTCCCGGCATGTTGGCGCTGAGATAAACCGGCGCATCGCCGGATTTCGAAAGCTCCGAAGCGACTTCGGCGAAGATCGCATTGATGACCGTCACCCCGACCGCCGTCGAGACCGGCCCGACCCGAAGCCCCGTGCCTTCGAGGTTGAGAACGGCATCACCCGGCGGCAGCCCGTTGTCGAGCACGATATCGGCGACTTCTGCGAGCCGGCGGCGGCCGTTGGCGATCGCCGTGGAATAGGCGATCGAGGTGATGGCGATCACCTTGGCGCCGATCTCATGCGCATAATCGGCGGCCTCGATCGGCGCGGCGTTCACGCCCGAATTGGAGGCGATGATGATGACGTCGCCCGGCTGCATGCCGTAACGCTCCAGCATCGGCCGCACCAGGCCCTGGGTGCGCTCATAGACCGAACTGATGACCGCGCCCTCATGCAGCATGGCTGAGCCGACGAGCACCGGCACAGTGAAGGCGAGCCCGCCGGCACGGTAGTGCACCTCTTCCGCCAGCATATGCGAATGGCCGGTGCCGAAGACATAGACGCGCTTGTCGCCGCGGGCAGCATCGAGAATGACATCAGCTGCCTGCGCCATCGGCTCGGCAAGCGTCTGCTTCAATTCTTCCAGCCGGCCGATCAGGTTGGAGAAATAGGCATTGGTGATGTCGGTCATCCCACTTCTCCTTGAGATCACGCCGCTTCGCCGCAAAGCCAGGTGGCGGTAACAGTCAGCGCATCGGTGAGATGCACGAGATCGGCGCGCGCGCCCGGCGAAAGGTGGCCGCGATCGGCAAGCCTTAGGAAGCGGGCCGGATAAAGGGTCGCCATGCGCAGGGCTTCGGCGAGCGTCAGGTCGAGATAGGTGACGCCGTAACGGATCGTCGAGATCATATCGACGTCGGAACCGGCCAGCGTCCCGTCGGAAAGCACCAGCTTCGAACAGAAGCCGCCCCTTTCGCGCAGGACGGTGCGCCCGTTCAAGGTGAAGGAATCCTTCTCCGACCCGACGAGCGACATCGCATCGGTGACGAAGAACAGCTTGCCTTCGCCGCGTTTGGCGCGCAGCGCCGTGCGCAAGGCCTTCGGGTCGACGTGATGTCCGTCGGCAATGATGCCGCACCAGGTCGAGGGATGATCGATCGCCGCGCCGACGAGGCCGGGCGCGCGGTGTCCCATCTGGCTCATGGCGTTGAAGAGATGCGTGACCCCACGCGCCCCGGCATCGAAACGTTGCTCCGCAGCCTCGCTCGAACAATCGGAATGGCCGATGCTGACGGTGACGCCGGCCTCCTCAAGCTCGCGCACCTGGGCAACCGTCACCTGCTCGGCGGCCATGGTGACGAGCAGCGTGCCGATCGCCTCGCGCGCCCGGATGAAGGCCTTGACATCGCGGTCCTCGACCGGCCGCATCAGTTCGGCCAGATGCGCGCCCTTGCGCGCGGGCGCCAGATGCGGGCCTTCCAGATGCAGCCCCGCGACGCCGCGGTTCGCCTTCACCGCCTCCTTGGCGGCCTCGATCGCGGCAATGGAAGCCTCTGACGTATCGGTGATCAGCGTCGGCAGCAGCGCGGTCGTGCCATAGGGCCGGTGCCCCTGTGCGATGATCTCCATCGAGGCGACGGATGGTTCGTCGTTCAGCATGCGTCCGCCGCCGCCATTGACCTGCGCATCGATGAAGCCGGCCGACAGCACGCCGCCGGCAAGTGCCACCGTCTCGCCATCCGGCAGATCGTTTCCGGCGGCGATCGCTTCGACCCGGCCGTCGGCAATGATCAGCGCCTTGTCGTCATGGAAGCGCTCGCCATCGAAGATGCGGGCGCCGACGAAGATCTTGCGGGCCATCAGACCGTCTCCGTCACCTTGAGCAGGTTTGCCGGCCTGTCGGGATCGAAGCCCTTGCGCCGCGTCACCGACTCGATCAGCCGGTAATAGACGAGCAACGACACCAGCGGATCGATCAGGCCGTTGCCCGTCGTCGGAACGCGCAGATTGAGGCCGGAGAGAGGCTGCGTGGAAAAACCGACGGTGGTGGCGCCGAGCTTCTGCAGGCGCTCCAGCGCCTGGCCGTTATTGGCGAAGGCCGCATCGTCGGGCGCAAAGGCGACGATCGGAAAACCCGGCTGCACCAGGCGCATCGGACCGTGCATCAATTCCGCCAGCGAGAAGGCCTCGGCATGCAGGCCGGAGGTTTCCTTGGCCTTCAGCGCCGCTTCGAGCGCGATCGCGAAGGCCGGGCCGCGGCCGGCCGTATAGAGCGAGGTCGCGTTGAAAAGCACCTCCTCGGCTGCCGCCGTGTCGATCCCGGCGGTGGCCGAAAGCGCCTCCGGCAGCTTGGCCAAGGCGGCCTGCAACTCGGACGCGCCGCCGATCGCAGCCGTCACTCCGGAAAGCGCGGCGACCGAGGCGATGAAGGATTTTGTCGCCGCGACGCTCTTTTCGACGCCGGCATTGAGGCCGAGAACGATATCGGCCTGTTTCGCCAGCGGGCTGTCGGTGACGTTGACGACGGCGATCGTCGTCGCCCCGCCCTTCTTGGCCGCATCCTGCAGCGCGACGATATCGGGGCTGGCGCCCGACTGCGAGACGGTGAAATGCACGCCGCCCTTCAGATGCAGGGCAGCACCGTAAACGGAAGCGATCGACGGACCGACCGAGGCGACCGGAACGCCGCAGGTGATCTCGAACAGATATTTGAAGAAGGTGGCGGCGTGGTCGGAAGAGCCACGAGCCGCCGTCGTCACCACGCTCGGGCGGGCTGATGAAAACAGCCGGGCGATCTCGGCAAAGACCGGCTTTTCCTTTTCGAGCAGGGTGGCCACCACCTCCGGCGATTGGCCGGCTTCCTGCAGCATCAGCGACTGGTTCTCACTCATAGGTCATCTCCGATTCTCAATTCGGCAACGAAATCATAGGCATCGCCGCGATAATGCGAGCGGGTGTATTCAACGACGCGCTGGTCTTCCAGGCGCGAGACACGTTCGATCAGCAGCGCCGGCGCGCCGACCTCGACATTCAGCATCGCTGCGGAGGACGGGTCGAGCGTGACCGCGGTCAGCCGCTGCAGCGCCCGCACCGGCCGGTGGCCGCTGGCCGTCAGCGCATCATAAAGCGATCCCTCGCCGCCGGCATCCTCGCCCAGGAACTTGATCGGCACCACGGCGCGTTCGATCGCCAGCGGCAGGCCGTCGGCGAGACGCAGCCGATCGAGCCGCAGCACCGGCTCGTCGCCGCCGAGGCCGAGCAGGAAGGATTCCTCCGGCGACGGCGTATTGACCGCCCGTGACAAGATCCGTGCCGCCGGCAGGCGTCCGCGCGAGCGCATGTCGGCGGAGAAGGAGGAAAGCCGCCAGAGCGACTGCTCCATGCGCTCCACCCTGCTCGATACGAAGGTACCGCTGCCGTGGCGCGATTCCAGGGCGCCCGACGCCATCAGATCGCGATAGGCGGTGCGCACGGTGACACGGCCGAGCTTCAAGGCTTCGGCAAGGTCGCGCTCTCCCGGTAGCGCCGTGCCGGGCTTCAGCAATCCTTCCTGGATAAGGCCGATCAGTGTCTGCGCCAGCCGCTTGTAGAGCGGCCCGGTCAGCGCCTGGTCACGCAGGCCGCGGCTGTTCAGCTCCGCTATCAGACTGGTTCTATCCATGGGCAGACAATAGAACCTATTTAGAACCAATCAGCAAGACTGAAATCACGCAGGCAAGAAAAAACCTCCCCGGGCGCCGGAGAGGTTTTGATAGCGATAGAATTTGACAGCCGTGCGTCTGCTGAAAAAGACGCTCAGCTCTTGGTGAAGATGTAATCCGTCTCCTGGCGCAGCACTTCGCCGGGGCGCAGCACCGCATTCGGGAAACCCTGGTGGTTGATGGCGTCCGGCCAGACCTGCGTCTCCAGGCAGAAGCCGGCGAACGGGCCGTATTTGCGCCCGCCGAGGCCGGGAGCGCCGGTGTTGAGCTTGAAGCCGGCATAGAACTGCACGCCGGGCTCCGTGCTGCGCACCTCAAGCGACACACCGGAATAGAGGCTGCGGGCGAGCGCGACGCTGCGCTTGGCGGTGCGCTCGCCGGACAGGCAGAAATTATGGTCGTACATCACCTGTTCGCTGCCGACGAAACGCTTCATCGGCGCCATCTCGCGGAAATCGAATTCCGTGCCGGCGACGGAACGGATCTCGCCGGTCGGCACCTGTTTCTCGTCGGTCGGCAGATAGTGGTCGGCGGCGATCATGATGTCGTGGCCAAGCGCATCCTCGCGGCCGTCGAGATTGAAATAGGCATGCTGGCAGACATTGGCGAGCGTCGGCTGGTCGCTTGTGGATTCGTAGGTCACCGACAATTCGCCGTTGCCGTGCACCCGGAACGTTGCCTGGATGGTGCAATTGCCGGGATAGCCGGCGCGGCCATCGGGATCGACGATCTTCAGCACCACGCGGTCGACGTCATGCTCGACGACCGTCCAGTTGCGCTTGGCGATATTGTCGCTGCCGCCATGCAGATGCGTCACGCCGTTTTCGTTCAGCTCGAGCTGATGCTTCTTGCCGTCGAGCGTAAAGGCGCCGCCGCCGACACGATTGGCGCAACGGCCGGGTGTCGCGCCGAAATAGGCCGAATAAAGCGGGTAGCTGTCGAAATCCTCGAAGCCGAGTTGCAGCGGCGCGTCATGCCCTTCCAGGCGCAGATCCTGGATGACCGCGCCCCAGGTAATGATCTTGGCCGTCAGCCCGCCGCCCTTGATGACGACGCGATAGACGGTCTCGCCCGCCTTCGTCTGCCCGAAAACTTCCCGCTCCAACTTATCCGACATGATCGACCGTCCATTTGATATCTAGCAATCCGACCGGAACCTGCCCGCATTTGGTCCAAACCGCAACCGGCCGCGATCAGAAAGGAACATCGCTCACAGATCCGTGCCGATCTCCTCCACATCAAAGGGCGTCGTCTGGTAGATCTCGTTGATCCAGTTCCCGAACAAAAGATGCGCATGGCTGCGCCAGCGGTTCTGCGGCGCAAGCGCCGGATCGTTATGCGGGAAATAGTTGTGCGGCATCTTGATCGGCACGCCGGCATTGACGTCGCGAAAATACTCGTCTGACAGCGAGGTGGAATCATATTCGACGTGGTTGAACATGTAGAGCCGCCGGCCCCGCTTCTCGTGCACGAGGCAGACGCCCATCTCGCCGGATTCCATCAAGATCTCCAGCTTGTCCGATTTCTCGATATCGTCGCGGCGCACTTCGGTCCAGCGCGATACCGGCACCTCGAAATTGTCGGAAAAGCCGTTGAGATAGATCGACGCAGGCTTGAGGTTGCGGTGGCGGTAGACGCCGAAGGCCTTCTCTTTCAGCTCGTATTTCGGAACGCCGTGGAAGTGATAGATCGCCGCCATCGCGCCCCAGCAGACATTCATCGTCGAATGCACATTCGTTTCCGTCCAGTCGAGAATCTCCTGCATCTCCGGCCAATAGGTAACGTCCTCATAGGGCAGGAGCTCGATCGGTGCCCCGGTGATGATGAAGCCGTCGAATTTGCGGTGCTTCACCTCCTCCCAGGTCTGGTAAAAGGCAAGCAGGTGATCTTCGGAGGTGTTCTTCGCCTTGTGGCCGCCGATGCGGATCAGCGACAGTTCGACCTGCAGCGGCGAGGCGCCAACGAGGCGGGCCATCTGCAATTCAGTCTTGATCTTGTTCGGCATCAAGTTGAGCAGCCCGATCTGCAGCGGTCTTATATCCTGACGGATCGCCAGCGTCTCGGTCATCACCCGCACACCCTCTTGAACCAGGGTTTCAAAGGCGGGCAGCGTATCGGGGATCTTGATGGGCATTGCGGTCACTCGATCAAAAAAGCAAAAAACCGGCGGCGAAAAAAATCGCTACCGGTCCGCACGCGGCCCTTTAGCGAATTTTTTAACGTGGCTGCAAGCCGGCCGGCCAAATCACCACGGATGCTTAATTAGACCCAGTCGTGCCGCGAATCAACTGCCGAATGCATGCGGCAGCGACCCATGCAAGCATCATCACAGTTTAATGACTGATAGAATCTGTTGATAGACCGGTAACGCCACCATGTTAATAATGGTAAGCATGGGCGATGTTGGAAAAGCGTAATGGCAGATAAGACCGAGGGGAGGCCGGGCATCCGAAGGCAGGATAGGGTAGGGTATGATCTCAGCCTGACTTACCGCCTCGGAGTGATGTTCTCCGCATTCTGGAATTCTGAAGTGCGTGGCAAGGTGCTGTTTCTGGCGACCGTGCTGATCCTCGTCATCCTGGCGACGGCCTATGGTCAGGTCATCCTCAACGAGTGGAACGCCCCCTTCTACGATTCGCTGGAGCGCCGCGACCTCGGCGAATTCTTCCATCAGCTCGAAATCTTCGCGATGATCGCCGGTACGCTGCTGCTGCTCAACGTGCTGCAGGCCTGGCTGAACCAGATGACGGCGCTCTATATGCGCGAAGGCCTGTCGCGCGATCTGGTCGATCAGTGGCTGAAGCGCAAGCGGGCGCTGCGGCTCTCCTCCAGCGGCCTGATCGGCGTCAATCCCGACCAGCGCCTGCACGAGGATTCCCGCAACCTCGCCGAAAGCACGACGGGCCTCGTTCTCGGCCTGCTGCAGGCGACCATTCTTCTCGTCAGCTTCATCGGCGTGCTCTGGGAGCTTTCCAGCGGCTTCATCTTCCACATCAGCGGCCATAGCTTCTCGATTCCGGGCTACATGGTCTGGGCGGCGATTTTCTACGCCGCCTCCGCCTCGGTGCTGAGCCAGGTCGTCGGCCGCAAGCTGGTCAAGCTCAATGCCGACCGCTTCTCGAAGGAAGCCGAGCTTCGCTTCACCCTGATGCATGCCAATGAGAACATGCCGGCGATCACCGTCGCCCGCGGCGAGGAGAATGAACGCCGGCGCATCAACACCGACATCAGCTCGGTGCTGAGGGTCGTGAAGCGGCTCGCCATGGCCAATACCAACCTCACCTGGGTTTCGGCCGGTTACGGCTGGCTGGTGATCGTCATTCCGATCATCGTCGCCGCGCCAGCCTATTTCTCCGGCGGCCTCACGCTTGGCCAGCTGATGATGTCGGTCGGCGCCTTCAACCAGGTCAATACGGCCCTGCGCTGGTATGTCGCCAATTTCGGTCCGATCGCCGAATGGCGCGCCACGCTGATGCGCGTCACCGATTTCCGCGAGGCGCTGCTGGAAACCGACGAGGACTTCGAGCTGAAGGATGGCATCACGTATGAAAACACCGCGGCCGACACGCTGACGCTGAAAGACGTGGTGATCGTCGCCAAGATCGGCGAGGACATCGAGGAATGCGGCGGCTTCCGCCTGCGCGAAACCGATGTCGTGATCAAGGCTGGCGAAAAGATCATGATCAACGGCGACCACAGCGTCAACCGCAAGCTGCTGTTCCAAGCGATGGCCGGCCTCTGGCCGTGCGGCAGCGGCACGATGGGTCTGCCGCCGATCGACGACATGCTGTTCGTCCCGCAGATCGCCTATATCCCCGGCGGCACGCTGCGTGAAGCGCTGGCCTTCCCCGAAAGCCCCGATGCCCACGAGAAAGCCGCCGTCGAGGCAGCCCTCGAGAAGGCCGGCCTGCATTCGCTGATCTCAAGGCTCGATACCCGCGCCCGCTGGGACAAATTGCTCGACAGCGACGAACAGAAGGCAATCGGCTTCGCCCGCCTGCTTCTCGTGCGCCCGCGCTGGATCATTTTCGACGAAGTGCTTGAGGGCATGGAGCCGGAATGGCAGGAAACCATGGCCGGGCTGCTCACCTCCATGCCCGAAACCGGCATGATCTATATCGGCCGCTCCGAGGCCTATCTCGAGATGCTGAAGCCGCGCGTGCTGCACTTACAGGCGCTGCCGTCAAAATCCGAGGAACCGCAGCAACAGCAGGTAACCCAGACCGGCACCAGCGCCGGTACGGGCGCCGCCGCCATGCCTGCGCCGGCGCTATAGAGCGCCGCGCCGACAGACGCTACATCCCGTTGATGTCACGAAGGTCACATCGGCGGCGTGATGCCATTCAGGCCGACGGCCACCTGGCTGGCCGAGAGGCTGCCGTCCGCCGCTTTCTCGCCGGTGACGATGACACCGGCGCCGGCCTTCAGATCGTCCTTGGTCGCCGGCGCCAAGGTCACGATCGGCGTGCCGTCTGATATGGTGATGGTCTTTTCCTTGCCCTGATAGGTCAGCGTGATCATATGGCCGTCGACGGATTTGACGGCATTGCTGACCGTCGCGTTGGTCATCTGACTGTTCGGCTGCACATCCCAGGGACGGTTGCCCTCACCGGTCCCCCTCATCGACGCCGGAAAGATCAGCACCTCGATCGCCCCGTCCGGACCACTGCCTTTCGGCAGCGAGGCAACGCCGACGAAATCGCCGGGCTTGATATCCTCGACTGAAGCTTTTTTGACGCCACCGACCTTCCAGCCGACTTTCAGCGTGATCGTCGCATCGCCGCCTTCGCGCGTCTTGACGACGAGCGTGTCGCCGCTCAGACTTTCGATCGCGCCGCGGACGCGAATGCGCTGGCTATCCTGCGCCTGTGCGGCCTGCGATAGGCCAAGCGCGACCAGACTGCCGGCGGCAAGTGCTGTGAAAAAACGGGAACGAGGCGTGCGAGACATCTGACTTTTCCTTGTCGCCATTGCGATCGGCGCTATCCCCGGCTGCCGGACGGCACCTTATGCCGCCTGGCAACGGACTGACGAATCAACGAAAAGTGAGCCGCGAGGAAAAGCTCAGCCTTCCAGCTCTTCCCGCAGCATTTCGAGCTCCAGCCACTCCTCTTCCATCTTGGTAAGGCTAGCGCGCAGCTTCTCCATCTCGCCGGCAAGCCTGTTGAAAGCAGCGGCATCACGGGTAAAGAGATTGGGGTCGGCCATCACCTGTTCACGTTTGGCGATCTCGGCTTCGGCTTTCGCCATCTCCTTCGGCAGATTGTCCAACGCGAATTTCTGCTTGAAGGAGAGCTTGCTCTTCGAGCCTCCTCCAGAAGGTGCGGCACCTTGCGTCTTCGGCTTCTCCGCCGCCTTCTCGGCTCGCTTGCGCTCCTCGAGCGCGCCCTTGCGCTGGGCAAGCATGTCGGAATAGCCGCCGGCATATTCGATCCAGCGGCCGTCAGGCGCGTCCGGCACGGCGGGTGCGATCGTCGAGGTCACGGTGCGGTCGAGAAAATCGCGGTCATGGCTGACGAGAATGACCGTGCCGGGAAAACCGGCGACGATTTCCTGCAGCAGATCGAGCGTTTCGATATCGAGATCGTTCGTGGGTTCGTCGAGGATCAACAGATTTGCCGGGCGCGACAGGATGCGCGCCAGCATCAGCCGGGCGCGCTCGCCGCCCGACAGGCTTCTGATCGGCGTCCGCGCCTGTTCCGGCTGGAACAGGAATTCCTTCATATAGCCGGTGACATGACGCTGCTCGCCGTTGACGAGCAGGTTTTCGCCGCGCCCATCCGTCAGATAATTGGCCAGCGTGTCCTCGGGATCGAGATCCTCGCGCTTCTGGTCGAGTGTCGCGATCTCCAGATTGGTGCCGAGCTTGATCGTGCCGCTATCCGGCGAAAGCTGCCCGGTCAACATCTTCAACAGCGTCGTCTTGCCGGCGCCGTTCGGGCCGACCAGACCGATGCAATCGCCGCGATGCACCCGAATCGAAAAGGGCGTGACGATCGGCCGGTCGCCGAAGCTCTTGGTGATCTTGTCGGCCTCGATCACCAGCTTGCCGGATTCCTGCGCGTCCGAAGCCGTCGCCTGCACCGTGCCCTGCGGCCCCTTGTGGCCGCGATATTGCGAGCGCATCGTCTGCAACTCGCCGAGGCGGCGCATGTTGCGCTTGCGCCGCGCCGTGACGCCATAACGCAGCCAGTGCTCTTCGCGCTCCATCGCCTTGCCGAGCTTATGCTGCTCGAGTTCCTCGGCCTCCAGCACCTGATCGCGCCATGCCTCGAAATGCGCAAATCCCCTGTCGAGCCGGCGCGAGGTGCCGCGGTCGAGCCAGACGGTTGCCGTCGAGACCTTTTCGAGGAAACGCCGATCGTGCGAGATCAGCACCAGGGCGCTACGCGTCTTCTGCAGCTCGCCTTCCAGCCATTCGATGGTGGGAAGGT